>JBLIHL010000397.1:0-5986 GCA_047635895.1 Paracoccaceae bacterium
GCCTCGGCGCCCACCTGGTCGCAGCCATCGGCGGCGCAGACATGCCGGTCGTCGTTTCGATGCTGAACAGCTACTCCGGCTGGACCGCCTCGGCCGCCGGATTCATGCTCGGCAAAGAGATCCTGATTATCACGGGTGCCCTTGTCGGCAGCAGCGGTCTCATCCTCAGCATCATCATGTGCCGCGCGATGAACCGCTCGATCGTCAGCGTCATCTTTGGTGGGTTCGGCGGGGAGTCCAAGGCTCCTGCCGCGAACGCCCAGGCCGCCCCTGAGGGCGACATCCAGGAGACGGACGTATCGACCGTCGTCGACCGTCTCGTCGCTGCCAAGAACGTCATCATCGTGCCGGGCTACGGCATGGCGGTGGCACGCGCCCAGCACAAGGTCCAGGAGATGACCCAGATCCTCCAGGAGTCGGGCGTCCGCGTGCGCTTCGGGATCCACCCGGTCGCCGGCCGCCTTCCGGGCCACATGAACGTGCTCCTCGCGGAAGCCAACGTCCCCTACGACATCGTCCTCGAGATGGACGAGATCAACCCGGACTTCGGCGACACCGACGTCGTGCTCGTCATCGGCGCCAACGACATCGTGAACCCGGGCGCGGAAACGGACGCGTCGAGCCCGATCTACGGCATGCCCGTCCTACAGGCGTGGCTCTCGAAGTTCGTGGTCGTGATGAAGCGAGGCCGCTCAACGGGCTACGCCGGCGTGGACAACCCACTCTTCTACCACGAGAGCGCACACATGCTCTTCGGAGACGCGAGCGCGTCCATGGACGGCATCGTGGCCGAGCTGCGGGCCAAAGTAGCGGTCCCGGCCTAACGGCATCTGGCGGTACGGTGGCGGATTCGTACCTCCACCGTACCGCCAGATGACGTTAGCCGATGCCGATCACACCCGAGCGGCTTGATCCGGCCAAAGAGGCTTCGACGTACGACCAGATCATGACCACCGCAAAGACGGTGATCAGCGCGATGATCACCGCGCCTGCTGGACTGAAGAAGCGTCGATCTTCGCGGCGAGCCGTCTGGAAGAGATCGGACATCTTGCCTCCCGCCGACTGGTACTCCTCGATCTTCCGCTCAAGAGGTCGATCGAACTCCGTCGTGAACGGGAACAGGCCGCTGAGCGCCACGATGACCCAAAGGAATTCCTTGCGCGCCACCGCCACGGCAAGGGCGGTGAAACACACGCCAAGGAAGGCGCGATGGATCCACCTCGAGATGAAAACAGGGTGGCGCTCGAAGTACCACTCACCGATCCCAAGGGGCGCCACCAAGGCGCCTACGCCCACCAACTCAAGGAATGGGTGCCGGCCCGTAAGGGCGAGGTAGCCAACGAGTAGCGCCGCCAGGGTCGTGATCAGAAGCCCGAGCCGGAGCAGCGAACGCTGCGGATCGAGCGAGCTGAGCACCTCTCTCTGGGCGCGTATGAGGGTGAAGTCTCCAGGCACTCTGGTTACGCTAGCCTATTCAAGAGCGGACACGTCGACCGGCTCTGGGTACTTCGGCTCCAGGCCATCGCCTGAGGTCTGACCCGTCAGGCTGCGGCCGATCCATGGCGCGAAATGTCGCGCCCACCAGCCGATCTCGGCGCCCGCGCGGGCCCCGATCGAGCGCTGTGGCAGCACAGCCAATGCCGCGTCCCAGTCGTCATGCCCCGGCAGGCCTATCGCCTGCGCCAGGGCCGCCGCCATTCGCGCGTGGCCTTCTGAGTTGGCGTGGATTCGATCGTCACTCCAGAGGCGCGGGTCGCTCGTGACCGGGGCCGCGGCGAAGTCCACGATCAGCGAGCCGGTGCGGGCTGAGCTCTCGCGGATTCGATCGTTCATACGCAGGACGCGGCCTCGAACAAAGCGAGCGAGCGGCATCACCGGCGTCAGGTCCGGAAGCGTAAAGCTCAGGACCGAGGCGTCTGCCTCGCGTAGCGCGCGCTGCATGGCTTCGAAGTCGGCGGCGAACTGCGCCTCGTCGAAGCGCGGCGCCGTCACGTCGTTGGTGCCCACGAAGAGGGTCGCGAAGTCAGGCTTGAGCGCCAGGGCTGCTGCGAGCTGCTCGCCCCTCACCTCACGGGTGCTGCGGCCGCGGATCGCGAGGTTTGCGTACTCCAGGTCGTCGCCCTGGGACACAGCGATGTGCTGGGCCAGACGCTCGGACCAGCCACGGTAGCCGCCGGCTGCTTTGGGATCGTCTAGACCCTCCGTCGAGCTATCGCCGAGGGCCACGTAGCGCCGGATCGGCGTTCCTGCGGAAGGCAACGGATCAGCTCGTCGGCGTGACGCCCTTCTTCAGCACGATGTTGCCGTACTTGGCGAGCTCACCGGTCATCACGACCGCGAACGCGCCCTTCGAGCGTTCGTAGAACGCGTGGCGCTCCATGCGGACGATCACGGGCGCACTCGGCGCATGCCGATCAATGGCGGCTCGGTAGGCAGCCTCCACCGCGGGGTCGAGCTCGTCGCCGTCCACGGCCGCCATCATCACCAGCGGATCTGGCACGTAGGCGTCCAGCTCGAAGAGCGGCAGGATGGCGTCCAGCAGGGGCGCGATCGGCGTCCCGTCCGCGCGGAGCACGAGCTTCCCAAAGGACGACCCCGGAAAGTGCGCGTCCGCGAGGACGATCTCGTCGCCGTGCCCCATGCGGCTGAGCGTGGCGAGGAGACGCGGCGAGAGTAGCGGTGAGATTCCCTTCAGCATGGGACGGAGACTACAGGATCTTGAACGAGGCCGTAGCGGTCTCGCCGCCGACGACGTCCACTTCGACGTTATCTGGGTCCGTCGAGATCGTGCCGCCCGACGCAGGCTGGATCCTGACCGTCCACTTCCCGGGACCGAGCCCGTCGACCGTGGTGCTCGCGCTAGTGATGAACTCGATCTTCGGAGGCGAGCTCCGCCCCTCGCCGGCCCGGCGCAGGATCGCGACCACCGATCCTTCGAGACCTTCGAGCTCGATCCGAACCGAGCCCGGTTTCACAAAGCGGACCTCGACGTCCGTTTCGACGGCTCCTTCGCCGACGCTGAAGCGCTCGGACTTCGCTTCTTCGTAGCCGTCGGCGCTGGCCACGACCTCGAGGTCCACTCCGTGGGCGACGCCACGCAGGCGGTAGCGTCCTTCTGCGTCCGTCGTGGTCGGCTCCGCATCGTCGTCGCCCGTCGTCATCATTACGCCGCCTCCACCGCCGCCAGTGCTCGACATCATCACCATGCTGACCATGCGCCTCGGAGGCGCGTCCTCACTCGCGACGCGCTTCGCCTCCACCTTCGCCCCCGCCACGGGCTCGCCCGCCTCATCGAAGACGCGTCCGCTGACCTCGGTGATCGACAGGTCAAGGTCGACCTCTTGCTCGCCGCCCTCGATCGTGTACTTCATGGTGAACGGCATGGCGCGCGTTGAGTGCTCCACGACCAGCTCGTAGTCGCCGGCTTCCACGTCCGCGATGCTGAACTGGCCGCGGGCATCGGTCGTGCTGCTCGGGGATCCAGCGCCGCCCAGCATCACCAGCCCGCCCAGCGGGTTGTCGTCATTCGCCTTCCGTAGCTTGACGGTGGCGCCCCCAAGGCTGACTCCACGCTCCTTCACCGACCCCACGAGTTCACCGATGGCGGGCGCCTCAAGCGCCACTTCGACGACCTCACCTGGCCCGACGCTCACCCGTTTCCAAGCGTCGTCGTCATCGCTGGAGTTCTCCATGCCCTCGATTTGAATCTGGGGCATGAACATGCCGCTGCCGCCGCGCTGTCCGAGGCGAATGAAGTGCTCGCCAGCCTTGAGGCCGTTCAGTTCGAGCACGCCGTCGGCGCCAGTTCGGCCCTCACGCCGCGCCGCTGCCTCCTGGGATTCGCCGCGGACCTCGACGGCGTAGCCGACCGCCGGTGCACCCGACGGGTCGAGCGCCAAGGCGCGAATGCCGCCGCCCTCCACCAGGCGAACCTCTTGCTCGAACTCAGTCATGGTCTCCGGCAGCGCAAAGGGGCCGACACTCGCCGGAGCGTGGAGAGAGTCGCTCACCGTCAACACGACGCGCTCACCCGCCGTCGCATCCAGGGTGCAAACGCCGTCTTCATCGGTCACGCCACGCCGCGTCGACTCGTCCTCGAAGACCGGGAAGTCATCATCGTCTGTGCCCCGCGTGCTCGCGCGGACGCGAAAGCTGCCGGTTGCCGGGGCCTCCTTCGGCGGCGGTGCCATCGTTACACGCGCGCCCATCACGGGCTCCCCCGTCCCGTCATCCAGCACCGTGATCCGAACCGAAGGACGGGGCTTCAGCGTGATCTTGCCGAGGTCGAGTTGGTCATCGGGGTACACGATCAGGCCCTTGGCCTCCCAGGGCTCAAAGCCCCTTGCGCCCAGATTGAGCAGGAGTGCCTGACCCTCCACTTGCGGCCAAAGCCCACTGATCACGCAGCGGCCCGTCTCGGCGTCCACATCAGCGTTATCTCGGCGATTCGCATACTCGAAGCCCGCATCGATCGTGTCCGCAAGATGCGGTACACCCGCCTCGTCCAGCACCGTGAAGCTCACCGTGGCGCCGAGGCTGTACCGCAGCTGCACCTCGGGCCCGATGCCCTGCTGGACCGTCGTGGCGCTGGTCCACGAGCTCCGGCGCTGGGTGTCACCGAACAGACTGACACCGCGGGTCAACTGAAGCCTGTACTGCGTCTCCGGTGCCAGGCCGCGGAGCTCAAACCTGCCGTCCGCCCCGACGGAAACCGTGCGGCTGGCGTCAGATCCGGATCGAAACATCACCGCCGTGGAGTTGGCTTCGCCGCGCTCCGCGTAAGCGAGAAGGCCCTGGGTCCCTGCCGGAACGCCCACGGCGACTCCGCGAATGGTGGCGCCGGTGTCCATGACGACTCGCAGCCCGGTGACGGTTTCCCCTGGCGTCTCGGTCTTCCCCGTGAGCTCCTCGGGCGGATGCTCGGAGTGCTTCACGAAGAACCGGTAGGTGCCCGCCGCCTGCCGCAGGACCTCGAAGTTTCCGCTGGCCGACGTGACGGCCACGACGTCGTCTTCCCCACCAAGGATCGTCAAGCCGTCGACGGCCTCGGGCGCACGGACGAGCCTGGCCTTCGCGACGCCAGCGCCCTCGGCGTCGACTACGCGGCCCCTGAGGATGACTCCCGGGGCCAGTCGAATTTCGCCCACGTCCGTTTCCGCTGCGGGCTCAAGCTTGACCGTCACGGAGTGGGGCGCAAAGCCGTCCGCCTCGATGTGGACGCGGAGATCTCCCGGGCGCGCCTCGACCCTGAACAGGCCGTTCGCGTCCGTGTCAGCGCCAGGCTTATCAGGCGCCGTCGAAAGCCCGTCCCGGGTATCAGAGAAGAAGTCTTCCAGGCCCCTTCGGGTCAGCGACACGGACGCACCGACGAGCGGCGCACCATCGCCATCGGTCACGCGACCCGTCAGCACTCCCTCCTCGACGGCGTCGGAGCCGTCGGCTTCGTTCATCAGTGGTTCTGCGGCGAGCGCTGGACCCCCCGCGGACTCCAAGGTCATCTTCTGACGGTCCCCGTCTTCCTCAAGCAAGTTGGGCACAGCAAGTTCTTCCGGCCCCTCGTCCTCGGCGCGCTCCCCCGAGGAGAGGTCCGTCGAGGTCAGCCCTGGGCCGGCCGCGGCGGCGGGACCCTCCCCGTCGGCACGGAGCAGAAAGAAGGCGGCGCCGCAGAGGGCGGCCAGCAGGAAGAGGAGCAGGGCTTTTGGGTTCATGGTCGGATCTCCGGGAAGGACGACGTAGCCGCTTCGGGCTCCGTGGTGCGCACCCTACAACTACCTAGGTAGTCACGCGAGCCCCAATCCTGTACGTCCCATGTGAATCCGTCGATCAAGACGGCCCGGTCGGCCCTGACCAGGCGAGACGAGCAGGTGCTACCCTCGCTCCCACCGCATCGGCCCTCTCGCTGGAGCTAGATCCCAGATGCTCTTCACCAGCAACGTCTTCCTCTATTACTTCCTGCCGCTGGTGCTGGCGCTTTACTACGGCGTCC
>JBLIHL010000398.1:0-5968 GCA_047635895.1 Paracoccaceae bacterium
CCGATTGGAGCCACGGTCCTGGTGACGCCCGCTGGAGCCGCCGGGCCGACCGCACAGGTTCTGTCGCGGGGCGCAAGCTACGCGTCGAGCCAGCCCAACTCGCTCGTGTTCGGCCTTGGTGAGGCTCGTGAGGCGAGCATCAGCGTGCGGTGGCCCTATGGGAAGCTGGAAGACTTCGGCGTCGTCCAGGGTGGGGCTCGGGTGCGTCTGGTGGAGGGAAGCGGTCAGGCGGTGCTGCGCGAGCGAGCGAAGACGGCCACGCTTGCGGATCCACTTCCGCCGGGCCTGAAGCTTGCGCTGGGTGCGCGGGTTCCGGTGCTTCTCTTCGAGGGGAGTGACGGTCAGCGCCACCGACTGGACCCCGAAGCGATCACCCGGGACGGGCCAGTCACGCTCGAACTCTGGGCCTCGTACTGTCGTCCATGCATCCAGAAGCTGCCCAAGCTCGTCGAACGACACGAGGCGGGGGAGCGGATCATCGCGCTCAGCGTCGACGTGCCTTCCGAGCGTTTGAAGGCTCGGAAGCTGCTCGAGGGGGCGAACGTCGGCTTTCAGAACTACTTCCTCGTCCTCGACGATGTCGCGAATGAGACCGGGTTCGACACCATGATCGATCTGATGAGGCTGCCGATCCCGACGGAGCTCATTCTTCATCGGGGGGGGGTCCTTGGTGGGGTCCGGACGGGGCGGCAGGCGCAGCTGGAGCAGGACTGACGGGGGGGGAAGTGGGCTGGGACAAGAAGAAGGCCGGGCGGGGCTGGCATCGCTCCTGAGGGGCCCTCTGGTTCATTGTCGGGGTTCCTTGTTGGGGGCTCGTAACCGCGGCTTCGGGCTCATGCTGATTGACGCTTCGGTCGAAGGGAAACGGGAGAAGTCTGTCTCGCCGTGCGCGATGGTTTCCAGGGTGTGTCCCCGCCCGCCTTTGTCTATCTCTACCCAAGCACTCCGCCGCGCGCTCTCATGATCCGCAGCACGATATCCGCGTTCACGCTACTCCTCCTGGCTGTCAGTTGCTCGACCGCCAAGGGGCCAGCGCTGGCCAGCATTGCTCCCGTGGTCAATGCGACACTTCGCCAGGGTGAAAACGTCATTGAGCCCGGCGACCTGATTCAGGTTCGGCTCATTTCCGAGGACTCCCCGGGCGTTGG
This sequence comes from Paracoccaceae bacterium, assembly GCA_047635895.1. GTDB lineage: Bacteria > Planctomycetota > UBA1135 > UBA1135 > Saltatorellus. The sequence goes on from JBLIHL010000398.1 coordinate 1,149, forward strand.
AGGCGTGTCCACGGACCCCGCTTTCCAGCTCAACCAGGACATTCGGGTCCAGGCCGACGGTCGGGCCTCCTTCATTGGGCTCGACGACATGCCAGTGGCAGGACTTCTGCCCGCGGTGCTCGACGAGATCCTCACCGGGCGCTACACGGGGCTCCTGGACGAGGAGCCGATCCTCAGCGTCGTGGTGGCCGAACAGGCCGCCCGCACGGTCACCGTTTTCGGTGAAGTGGCTAATCCTGGCCTCGTCATCGTCCCTCCCGACGGGCACCTCACGCTGGTGGATGCCCTGGGTCGCGCTGGGGGGCCCTCGACGCGAACGGCTTGGCTTTCGAACACTCTCCTCGTCCGCTGGGATCCGATGACGGAGACGCAGCTGTACTGGAAGATCGATGCACGGCGGAGGCATTGGGCATCTGAAGAAACCATCATCCTACAGCCGCGGGACATCCTGTTCGTGCCCAACACGAACATCGACCGGGTCGATATCTGGGTCGACAACTTCATGCGCCGTATGATCCCGTTGCCCAACATCTTCCCGACGGTCAATTGATCTTGGATCGGCGAGTGGACCCCCTACCTACGAGTTGACGACGTGGACGACTTTGCACATTCGAATCTGGACCCCGAAGAGGCCAAGAACCCCTTCGATCTGAAGGTCCTGGTGCTCTACGCGCTAGTGCGCTTTCGGGGGGTGACCGTTTTGCTGGGGATCCTCGGCGCGATCCTCGGCCTCTTTGCCGGCGCGGCTCAGCCGAACGTGTACTCGTCGATGACGAAGCTGCACTTCGAGCCTAGCGTGCGCCAGCTCATGCGTGACGAGCAGGCCTGGGGCGTCGATACAGGAGAGGTCCGGATCAGCGCCAAGACCGCGCTGCTCGAAGAGCTTGAGCTGCTCAAGGATCCGAGCATCTACGAAGCCGTCGTCGAGAAGATCGGCGCGCGCGAGATCCTTCGCGTGGCGGATCCTAGCTCGGGAGATGGTCCGGGGACGGCCATGCCGGTGCGGTTCATGCACTCGCTGCAGGCCGGTCTGATTCGCATGAAGGGTCTGCATGATCCGTTCCCGAATGGGCCCGAGTCGGAGGCCAAGACGGCCGCTTACAACCGGCTCAAGGCGAGCACGCTGATCGACAATCAGCGCAGTACACAGATCATCCACGTCAAGTACTCGGACTCTTCGCCGGCGAAGGCCAAGCTGATCCTTGACGAGATCATCACCCAGATGCGCGCGCGCCACCTCGCGGCGTTCTCGGCGCGGGGAAGCCTCGACACGCTGCTCGAGAACAAGAGCGTCGCGATTGACAAGCTCAACCTCGCCAAGACGCAGCTGCGTGAGTTCAAGGCGCAGTGTGGTTTTCACGACCTCGAGAACGACCTCTCCCAGACGAACGAAGAGATCTTCACGCGTGAGCGCGCTCTGTCGGATATGCATGCCGACCGAGGCGCGTTGCTCGGCAAGGTCAAAAGCCTCTCCAAGGACCTGGGGATCGGCGGTTCTGGCGAAGAGGGGACCGAATCAGACAGCGTCAACGCCGAGGGTGAAGAAGTGCGGGGTGGAAGGGTGCTGAACCCCACATACACCAGGCTCGCGCGGCAGAAACAAGAGCTGGAGGGCCAGCTTGAGAACGCAGAGAACGACAAGCCTGACCCTGAACCCGGCAGTCTTCCCTGGCGTGCACAGAACAAGCTGCGTAACAAGATCGTGCAGGTCGAGAGCGACCTTCGGGGCACAGATCCCCACGGCAAGGACGGGGGCATCCTCGGTGATGGCCTGGACGACTCCAGGGCTGACTCGGTGACGCTTCTTTATGAATCGCGCGGCGAGCTGGTCGGCTTGATCAATAAGATCGAGACGACCGAAGATCGCATCGCGGAGCTCGAGGACCGTCGTCTTGCGATGGAAGAGTGCGAGGTTGAGTATCAGCAGCGCCAGCAGGTTGCGGACATGATGCAAGCGAAGGTGGAAACTCTCGGTATCCAGGAGCGGCAGCTCACGGGGCTTGCCTACATGGACGACGACCGACGTTCGGAGCTCAAGATCTTCCTTGCGGCGCGACTCGCGATAGAGAAGGAGGGACCGCAGCGGAGCAAGCCGCTTCTGATGGGCTTGATCGGCGGGCTCATGCTCGGCGGTGGGATTTCGGTCCTTCGCCAGCTTCTTGACAGCAAGGTTCGCTACCGGGAGACCGTCGAGAACTCGCTCGGACTTCGCGTGTTGTGCGTGGTGCCAGACCTTTCCAACAAGGCGGGCTTCGGCGGAGGCAAGGGGGCTGGCAAGAAGCCGGCCAAGTCCGCTCTGAGCAACGCCAATGGCGATCCGACCTCGAAGGGGGCGGCCTAACAGCCTCCAACGATCCGATGAATAGCTCAGCATCCAATTACGCGGCTTCGAGCGCGGGCATAGGGCTCGCGATGTTTGGCGGTCACGCCAAGCAGGACCAGATCGAGGTCGTTGCGCCACTGGTGGATTCGGTCTGGACGCAGATCGCCGCGCTCAGCGAGGGCAAGTCCCACGTGCGCGTGGCATTTACCAGTCCCGACAACCAAGCAGGCACGACGTTGATTTGCGCCGCGACCGCGGTTTCGCTAGCTCGCAATATGCGTTCGGACGTCCTCATGGTCGAGACGCACATGCGCCAGCCGGCGGCTGCGAGCTACCTCGGCGCGGAATCCACGCCTGGGTTCTCAGACCTTCTGCTTGGGCATACCGATCTGGAGACGGCGGTGAAGAGCGTGCCCGGTGTTCCCGGCTTGCATCTCCTGCCTGGCGGAACGGCGCGGCCCGCGATTGCGGGCGAGCTGGCGGCGCGCAGCGCGCAGGAAGTCCTGCGGAAGCTGATGACAAGCGCGCGCTTCGTCCTGTTCGACGCGCCTCCGCTGACCACCTATCAGGAGGCCCGCGGGCTCCTCTCGTACGTGGATTCGGCGGTGCTTGTGCTCAACCACGGCTCGTCGAACAAGCGCGAGACGCTCCAGCTGGCGGACCTGATTGAGATGGCGCGCGTGCCGATTCTGGGTACCGTTCTGAACCGTCATACGTCGGACTTTGGAATCCTCGAAGGCAAGCTAGGTCTCAACGGGTAGGCTCCCGCGCCCTTCATGCCAACCTCGATGGCCGCATCCGATTCGCGCATCAGGGCTGATAAGGAACGACCAACTCGGTCCGAGAGACGCTTCCGATGACGCCCACGCCCAGTGACCCGCGAGCTGATGCCGCCGACGATGCCGCCGAGAGGGGCAGGCGTAGCGGCGACTGGGATCCCGTGGACCCGTCTGGCGCGCATGCCACGGACGCTGGGAAGGTTCAGTTTGGGCTGAAGTGGACGGCGCTTTCGATGGTGCTGTTTCGGTTCGCGCGGCTCGGCACGACGATCATCCTGGCTCGGATCCTGACGAAGCCGGACTTCGGCCTCGTCACGATGGCGATGGCCTTCATTGTGGCGTTTCAGGCGCTGCGTGACATCGGGTTTGGCCCGGCGTTCGTCCAGCGCAAGGACCTGGACGCCGACGAGGAGAAGACCTTCACGAGCACCATGTTCTGGGTGGTCCTCGGGATCAACGTCGTGATGTTCGCGTGCGGCTTCGCGATGGCGCCGTGGGCGGCGTCGTTCTTCGACAAGCTGGACGGGCTCGAGCCGATTCTGAAGGGGGTCTTCTGCCTCCTATTAATCGAGGCGCTCTCAACCGTGCCGACGGCGATCCTTCAGAAGCGCCTGGAGTTCGGGATGATCGCCACCGGAGAGATGGTGGGGATCGTCCTGCACGCAGGCCTGTCGATTGTTCTGGCGCTCCTGGGTTTCGGCGCCTGGTCGATCGTGCTGGGAACGTTGGGATCTCGCCTCGCGCAGACGCTCATCGTCGTCAAGCTGAGCGGGTGGCGTCCGAGCTGGACGTTCAGTCGCGTGGCCGCGCTAGAGCTCTTTGGCTTCGGCCGATTCCTCTGGGGCAACTCCATCCTCGGCGCCTCCTCCAAGGTGGTGGACAAGATGGTGGTGGGCAAGCTCCTGGGCGACTCGTCGCTTGGCTACTACGGCAACGCGTATAACCTGTGCACGACGGCTTCGAAGCCGATCTTCTCGATCATCCTGCGCGTCACCTTCCCTGCGCTCTCAAGGATCCAGGACGACGCACCCGCGATCCGCATGGCGATCCTCTCGGCGATCACCAGCGTATCCCTGGTCACGGTGCCGCTCTCCTTCGGCCTCTCCGCCACCGCGACGGACTTCGTCACGGTGGTCTATGGCCCAAGCTGGCAACCGATGGCGCCGATCGTGCAGATCCTGGCGGCTTACGGAATCGTCGCGTCAATCGCCTCCATCACGGCGCCGATCCTGATGGCGACGGGTCGCGTACGAAATCTCTTCTACTACTCACTCTTGGGCCAGGTCCTGATGGTGGCGCTCTTCTTCTGGTTCGGCCGCTACGACGCGGTGGGCATTGGCTGCGGCCTCCTGGGCGCGACACTCACCTCAGAGCTCTTCGCCTTCTGCTACGCGATGCGAAGCATCGAGCTCCCGATCCGGCAAGGGGTCTCCCCGATCGTGCGTTCCCTCGCCGCGGCGAGCGTGATGTACGCGGCCGTCCTCATCGTCGAACAATCCCTGAGCGCCCTCCAACCCTGGCAGCGCCTGCCCATCTCGATCTTCACGGGCATCCTCACGTACGCCGCCGCCACGATGCTCCTCAACCGCCGAGGCTTCCGATCCTCCCTCCAGGGCGCCAAGAGCGTCCTACTCTCCAAGGGCCGCCTGACCTAACGCACCCTGTCGCAAACGGACCTGGTCCAAACACCCCGAGGTTGGCGCACTTTGAACCTGGTC
>JBLIHL010000399.1:0-5962 GCA_047635895.1 Paracoccaceae bacterium
ATGCGCCGGGACCTTGGGGTGCCCCTGCGGCCCCGGCTCTTCTCATGGTCCCGGCCGCGTTGGCGCCGGGGTCCGTGTGAGGCGCCTAGAAGGGGGGAGCCAGCCAGTCGCTGCCGTAGGAAAGGCTGCCGCCCAGGTGTCCGGTGATCCCGGCGAGGGCCGCTAGCAGTAGCAGCAGCGGCAGGCGGGCGCCGGGGCGGCGGTAGAAGACGCTCATCCCGAGGACCGCGACCACGGCCACAGCCACGCCCAGCCACCGGTGGTAGAAGAGCTCGTCACCCCGGTGGAGCGTCGACTCCGCGAGTAGCCAGCCGAGGCTGGCCGATGGGATCGCGCTGAGGGCGCCCAGCGTGTAGCTGAAGGTGGCCGCGTGCTGGAGGTTCGGCCTGCGGAGGAGCTTCGCCAGGAGCTCGGCCAGAAGGGCCGCGGTCAGGAGCGCGATCGGGAAGTGGACGATGGTGGGGTGGAAGCGGCCCAGCCACTTAGGCCACGGTTGTTTCATCCAGCTCTGTGACGCGGCTGCCGTGGGGGTCTCCTCCAGGGGCTCTGTCGCGCTGGTGTCGATCGTTTCGGTCGGGCTCTCGGTCTCGTTCGGGGCCTCAGCAGGGGCCTCAGCAGGGGCCTCAGCCACCGCCGCAGGGATCGCGACGGGAAGCGTGGCTCCAGCTCGAATCCAGTCTGCGATCAGCGCGCGCTCTGCTTCATTCAGCTGAGCGATGTCGCTGTCCGACGGCGGCATGTCCATGTCCTCGATGACGAGGTACAGATAGGAGTCGTCGGGCGCGCCGCGCACGATGAGCTCGTCGTCAGCCACCGTCGAGGCGAGGTCGTTGGCGTCGGCCCAGCCGCGGATTGCCTTGCGGTCCTCGCCGTCCGGTCCATGGCAGGAAGCGCAGCGCTCGATGAGGAGCGCGGCAGCGGCATGGGCCTGGGCGTTGAGCCCAGCATCGACTGCGGCATCGACCACAGCATCGGGTCCAGTCGCGCTCTGGGCCGATGCCGCTGGAGTGACGGCTGAACTGGCGGCCGGACCAAGGGAGAGGGAGAGTGCGACGCCAAGGACGATCTGGCGCGGGAGGGTGGCGCTGAGCCAGCGAAGGGCCGGGGACTTCATCGCCGCGCATAGTACTCGCCTTCTTCGGGGCGCTGTGAGAACTGCCTGATCGCCGGAGCGGTCCCGGCACGGTGGTGAGCGCCCAAGAAAAAGGAGGCTGCGATCGTGCGCCACGGGGTCAGGATGGTGGTTCACCCCGGGATCTCGCTATTTGCGCAAGAAGTAGCCAAGACGGGCTGCCGGGGCGGCGTTCCTCCCTTGAAACATCACCTACATGGCTGAACCCGACCCACCTCATTCGACCGACGACGAACTCCTGCGCGCCCACCGCGCGGGGGACGTGGCTGCTTTCACGCGGCTCGTCGAACGGTACCAGGGCGCGCTTCTGCGGCATGCACGGATGCTCCTCATGGGGCGCGGCAGCGCAGGCACGGCAGACGATGCCGTGCAGGAGGTGTTTCTCAAGCTCGCCAGAAACCCACCGGAATCCGTCTTGGAGACGGGACCCCTGGGCGCCTGGCTTCATCGAGTCACGAGGAACAGGTGCCTGGACATGTTGAGATCAGATACACGCCGGCGCGACCGAGAGGTTGACGCTGGGACGCCGGAGAACGGCGCGCCCGAGGATCCCGCGCTCGCCGCGGTGGACGCACAGGACACGCGCGGCGCGGTGGAGCGGACGCTGAAGAAGCTCCCCGAAGACCAGCGCGAAGCGGTGACGCTGCGGCTCCTGGAGGAGCGCAGCTACGCCGAGATTGCCTCGATCACGGGGCGCAAAATTGGAACCGTCGGCTGGTTGATCAGCCAGGGAATGAAGGCGCTCGCCCGCGAGCTGAGCCCGCTTCTCGAAGCCTGAGCCGGGAGGCACCACAGTTATGAAACACGAACACACGAACGACAGCCCCGAGCTGACGGGCGAGGCCCTGATGCACGATCTCCTTTGCCGCTACGTCTTTGGCGAAGCCACGGACGCGGAGCGGATCGAGGTCGACGCAGCGCTCAGCGACTCGGAGTCGCTGCGCGCCCAGAAGGTTGAGCTGGAAGCAACCGTCGCGCTGATACAGGGCGCCATGACCGGCCCCCTTACCGGATCTGGCGCCGCAGATGGAAGCGGGGCTACAGCGGACGCAGGCGCCTCACTCTCGCCGAGTCAGCTCGAGGAGCTTGAGTCGGCTGCCCGCGAGGCCGCGACGAAGAGCGTTGAGCTGAAGCCAGTCCTCCGCGGTCCGCGTCCCTGGTACGCATCGCCTGCGGTCCAGTTCGCGGCCGCTGCCACGGTGCTCCTGAGCATCGGGGCCTTCTACGTTCCCAAGGAGACGCCGGCTTCGGGCGATACGTCCGTCGCGTCGGGCGACGAAATGGTCCGAGAGGACCAGGCGGTGTACGAGCGGAGGTCCGGAGCCGGGTCCATCAACCAGAAAGTGGCGATGCTCGAGTTGGCGTCACAGGAGGATCCGGACGAAGAAGCGGAAGAATTCGTCGTGGACCAGGTCCAGGGGGAGCGACCGGTGGTGGCGATCTCGAAAAAGCTGGAGGCGGCTGAGGGTACCGAGGCGTCGACGCGGCTTCGCCAGATGAAGATCCAGTACGACGCCAAGGAGGCTCTCGAGTCACTGGGGTACTCAGGTGGATCCGGCGGTGGTGGAGGCTACAGGGGTCCTGGTGACTCTGCGCCCCCTGGAGGTGGTGGACCACAGGCCGGTGCTCCTGGGTTGGCCTCATCCTCCTCATCCTCCTCGGACGACTTTTTCTTGGGACGAGGTAAAGCCTCGCCAGGCGCTGTGAAGTCGGTGCAGCCGCCCGAGGCGTTCTACGAGAAGCAAGGCGTCACGAACCCAGCCAAGAGCGTGATGGCCCTGGGAGGGTTTGACCCTGGATCCGCTCCACCCGTTGGTGCCACCGTCACAGCGCTGACGGGCAGCCCGTCGGGACCGTCATCGCCCGGGCCGGCTGCCCCTGCTGGCAAGGCGGCGCATGCGCCCGCTACGGACCCGGCTGCCGGCGTTCCAAGTTCGAGTGACATCGGCGCCTTCTTCGATGATGGCGCGGACGGCAGCTTCAAGGCCCGTGTGGAAGACCTCTACGGCACGCAGTTGGACGGTGGACTCATCTCTGCGCCGTCCTCCCGCGCCGCAGGCTCGCCGCTGACTCGCTTTCCCAAGGAGCGTCCGCGTGACATGTTCTTCCGCTTCTGGGGCGACAACCCGTTCGTCGCCACGCGCGGTGACGCGCTGTCGACCTTCGCGGCGGACGTGGACACCGCTAGCTTCACGCTGGCGCGCCGCATGCTGCGCAACGGCATTCTTCCGAGGCGCGATCAGATCCGCACCGAGGAGTTCGTCAACTTCCCGGCGCCCGACCTGGCCGCGCCGACCGATGACACGTTCGCTGTCTACGGCGAGCTGGCACCGAGTCCGTTTGGCGGCCGCGAAGACCGCTGGTTGCTGCGCGTCGGCGTCCGCGCCAAGGACGTGGCGCGCGAGGAGCGCCCGCCGCTCGCGCTGACCTTCGTCGTCGATACGTCAGGGTCCATGCGGACCGACAACCGGCTTGAGCTGGTCAAGCACTCGCTTCGACTGCTCGTGAATCAGCTCGACGCCCGGGACACGCTGGCCATCGTCGGCTTCAGTAACGAGGCCCGCGAAATTTTGCCGCCCACGCCTGCGAGCGCTAGCGACACGATCGAGACGGCGCTCTTCGGGCTGCAGCCTGACGGCGGAACGAACGCAGAGGCGGGCCTCAAGCTCGGGTACGCCCTGAGCCTCGATGGGCCCGCGCCTCCTAACGCCCAGAAACGCGTCGTCTTCCTGTCGGACGGCGTCGCGAACATGGGGCAGACCGACCAGGATCGACTGGCGTCTGAGATCTCAGCGTTCGCCGAGCAGGGCGTGTTCCTGAACACGATCGGGGTTGGCATGTCGAACCACAACGACGTGTTCCTCGAGCAGTTGGCCAACAAGGGCCAGGGCGTTTGCGACTACGTCGCTGACGCGGCCGATGCCCGGCGCGCGATCGTCGACCGCTTCGTCAGCGGCTTCGTCACCGTGGCGAAGGACCTCAAGATTCAGGTCGAGTTCGACGGCGCGGCGGTTCTGCGCTGGCGTCAGCTCGGGTACGAGAACCGGGCCGTGGCGGACAATGACTTCCGCAACGACAAGGTCGACGCGGGTGAGGTCGGTGCGGGGCACCAGGTGACGTGCTACTACGAAATCGAGCTGGCCTCCGGGGCGTCAGACGCCGCAGCGGCGCTCGCCAAGGTTCGGCTGCGCTGGAAGCCCGTGGACCCGATGGTCCTCGGTGCGAGGACGACCGAAACCCGTGAGACCGAGAGTACGTTCCGCTACGAACAGATCGTGGCCCCTTCGTTCCGCGCGGCGTCCCCTGGGTACCGGCTCGGAGCTCTGAGTGCCCAGCTGGCGGAGTGCCTGCGGCAGTCCTTCCATGCCCGTGGGGACTCGATGGACTACCTGGCTAAGGAGTTCGCAAATCTCCTGACGGATGCGCCATCGAAGGACGTCGCGGCGATGGCGGAAGCGGTGAAGCTCGGCCGGGATCTGGGCCTCCAGGCTCCGCCGGGGCCTCAGCCGACCGATGAGGACGCGGCCCAGCAGGAGGCGTACTACCGCTTTCTTATCGAAAGCCTCGGCGGAGCAGATGCTCCCGAAGGACCTGCTGCGACGCCCCTAGGGGCCCCCAAGTCCGAAGCGTACGAGCTTCGTATTCGTGAGCTATTGAACCGTGACCAAGGGGAAGACCCCCACTAGGCCGATCGTTCAGGAAGCGACCCCTGTCATCGGTTCCCGCGATTGAGATAGCTCGCGCGCGGGATTCGGACCTGGGGGAGCGCAGGAATCGGAAGCGAGGTCGTCCATGTTCGCTCATGGGCGACCTCATTCATTGGACGGGGAGATCGCCGCGCCCGACGGCTTGCTGTTTCCTGCGGGGCGGTGTCCGCAGCGCCCTCGATCGCTCTCTACAGGGGACGGTGATCGTTCGAAACCGCTCACCGCGCTGTCCCCGGACCAGGACGCGGGCACTTGGACCCCTCCCTGCGATGTCCTTACAACCCTCTCATAAAGGTTTCGTCTAGATCGAAATCTTGGCCTGGCATTCGCGTAGAGCTGTGTGAACCGACCCGAGGTGGTGCGCCACAGGGAGTCATCTCCCGACTCCCTTGCAACCCAGCTTCCCCTGGGCTGCAGAAGCTCGTATCGCTAGATCCTTGCAGGGAAGAGCTTCATCCCAAGTTCTTCCCCTCAGGGCTCGCCTTGACCGCCAGCTCGCAGCGGCGAGTTTTCCCGTTGGGTTCCCACCAGGTGGCGCGCCAGACCTCCCAGTCTGGCCGCCAGCTGGCCCTCTTTTCTCCGAGGGCGATACTCTTCCTAGAGGGCGGTACTCGAAGGAGGGGGCTCCCCCTCCGAGTCGTCCATCAGGCGATGCCGTCGATGATCCCGTTGAAGGTCTCGCTCGGGCGCATCGCCTTCGCGGTCATTTCATCGCTCGGGTGGTAGTAGCCACCGAGGTCCATGGGGCTGCCCTGGGCGGCCAGGAGCTCTCCGTTGATCTTGGCCTCGCCAGCCACCAGCGCCTTGGCGACCGGTTCGAAGCGCGCCTTCATCTCTGCATCCGTGGACTGGCCAGCCAGTGCCTGGGCCCAGTACATCGTCAGGTAGAACGCCGAGCCGCGGTTGTCGATCTCGCCGACTTTCCTGGAGGGATAGCGCGAGTTCTCAAGGTACTCGCCGATCGCCTGGTCGAGGGTCTCGGCCAGGAGCGCGGCGCGCTTGTTGCCCGAGGTCTCAGCCGCCTTCTCCAGCGACGGGACGATGGCGCAGTATTCACCGAGCGAGTCCCAGCGGAGGTGTCCTTCCTGGATGAACTGCTCGACGTGCTTGGGAGCCGAGCCGC
>JBLIHL010000400.1:0-5938 GCA_047635895.1 Paracoccaceae bacterium
CCACAGGGCTCTCAACGAGCCGGACCAGGTCGAGGGTCACAGGCACATGGTGCCGGTTCTGAAGCGGCTCCAAGAGCCAGCTATCAGCGAGCGGGGGCGCACCGCGCGTCTGCACGCCATATGGACCGTGTGGCACGTCGCGCGCCGTTCGACGGCCCTCGGTGAGAGCCTGCCGAAGCACCTGACGGGGCTCCTGTTCGATGAAGACAGCGAGGTCGTGGCGCAGGCCTGCCGTGTTTTCGGAGACCTGGGCTGGCAGCCTGCGGGTCGTCGGATCCCGCAGCTTCTGATCCACGACAGCCCGCGCGTGCGGCTCTTTGCGGCGCAGGCCCTCGGCGGCATCGGCTTGGCGGAAACGAGCACAGCGGGTCTCTTCGAGCTGCTGGATACGTCGGCCGCGACGGATCCCTGGCTGCGCCATGCCGCGATTCACGCGCTCGAGCGACTTGGGAACCCCGGCGACCTGCACGCCCAGCTGGGGCATCCCGCGGAGCACGTACGACGGGCCGTGGCCGTCGTTCTCCGGCGCTGGAAGGACGAGGCGATCGCTGCCCTGCTCAGTGACCCGAGCGGCTCGGTGCGTGCCGAGGCGGCCCGGGCCATCTTTGACGCTGGGATCTCTGGTGGCATGGACGAGCTGGCAGCGTTCCTGGGATCCGCTCCCGAGGAGACGGACCACCTCACATGGCGGCGTGCGGTTCAGGCCTGTCGAGAGGTGGCGACCGAGGAGTCCGCGCGTCTCCTGGCTGACTTCGCGCACTCCACGCGCGGGCCGGCTTCGGTGCGGGCAGAGGCCATGCGGGTGCTGGCCAGCTGGACCGTTCCGCAGACGCGGGACGGGATTCTTCAGGACCATCGCCCGCTTCCGGGCGGCGATCCAGCGCACCTGGACGCGCTCCGGACGCACCCACTGCTCTCCCGGGCGACCGTGACCGCGATGGCGCAGGAGAGCGACGCGAAGGGCCGTGCGGCGCTCGCCCGTGCGCTCGTGAAGCTCCATGGCGTGGCCCCGGGTGCCGACACCGCCGCAGGGTTGGCGGATCTGGCTGGCTCAGATGCCTTCCGGGACGGGCCGCGGCGGGATGCGCTCAAGGTTCTCCTTGTACATGCCCCGGAGAGCACCGAGGCCCAGGCGACGCTCCGCGCCGCTCTAGAGAGCGTGGGGAGCCCGTTGCGGGCCCAGGCGTTCGGGATGCTGCCCGCGAGCCAGGCGGCCCAGCGGCTCGTCCAGGCGGCCCGCGAGGGCTCACTGGGCGACCGCGCGGAGGCCATCAAGATTCTCTCGGCCCTACGGGGTCCAGAGGCCGCCAGGGCGTACGCCGTCCTGGGCGCCGAGCTGGTCGCCGCGTCGGATCCGACGCTGGTCGACTGGCTCGAAGGTGCGGATGGGCACGGCGACTCGTCCGTGCAAGGGATGCAGGCGGCGCTCCTGACGAGCTGGTCCACCGCGCGCGAGCAAGGCGACGCCCTCGCCGGCTGGCGGATGTGCCTGGACGGCGGCGATGCCGAAACTGGCAGCCGGATCTTCGCGACCAAGGCTGAGACGAGTTGCACCAAGTGCCATATCGTCGGTGGGGCCGGTGGTTCCGAGGCGGGGCCGGTGCTCGACACGGTGGGGGACCGCCTCGACCCAGACGCGCTTCTCCGCTCGATTGTGACCCCGAACGCAGAGATCGCCGAAGGCTTCCAAAGCTGGATCCTGATGGCGGATGGCGAGGCCTTTGCCGGAAGGATCATCGAGGAAACGGGCGACCTTGTCCTCCTTGAGACGACGAAGAAGGAGCAGCTGGAGTTCACGCCCGACGAGATCGAAGCGCGCAAGCGCGACGTCTCGGCCATGCCCGGCGATATCGCCACCCACTTGTCTCGACGTGAGATACAGGACCTGGTGGCGTACCTGAGGGGCCTCCAGGCGCCCGGGAATGCACCGCGTTGAGACGCAGGTAAAAGCTGCCCCTTCCGGCGTCAAGCGCGGCGTCCGGAAGGGTCGATTCGACTGGTTGTAGATCGGGCTCCAGCCCTATCACCACCACGCCATGTCGAACACCGCCACGCTCAGCTTCAGCCGCACTGGCCGAGGTCTATTCACGCGAGACGAAGTCCGCGCGCTCATGCAGATTGAGTTCGAGCGGGCGGAGAGATACTCCTACCCGATCGCCTGCATGTTGATTCAGGTGGATCACCTGTCGCACATCCAGACGGTCCACGGTCATGAGGCGAAGCAGGAGGTGCTCTTCTCCATCATCGATCTCGTGAAGGGCGCGACCCGCGCGGGGGACCTGCTCGGCTACATCGTGGACGACCATCTGATGGCGGTCGTCCCGCACACGCATCCGGTGGCGGCCAAGGCGCTCTCCGAGCGACTCCTGAAGGGCGCGCGCGACCTCAGCTTCTTGCTGGAGGACCGCACGATCCGGATCACGCTCTCGATCGGCCTGAGCCACAACCAGGACCCGGGCGCCAAGTCGTTCGCTACGCTTGAACGCGTCGCGGAAGAAGGGCTCTTGGTGGCGGATAACGGCGGCGGCGACCGCTGTGTCCAAACCGAGCTCTACCAGCTCTATGAGCGCGAGAAGAAGCCGGTGAGCCGCGAGGACGTTGAGGAACTCCTCGAGCGCGCCGAGAAGATGGGCTACCGCCAGCGCCTGGAGTCATTGGTCGCCGACGGAGCGCCGCTGGAGTCGGCGACCGAGACCGTGGCGGACGAGATCATCGACCGCGCCGTCGAGGCCGCCCGTGGGGACTGGGAAAAGGAGCTTGCGAAGGCCAACTCTGAGGTCGTCCGCCTCTCCGCGGAGAGTCTCAAGAGCCCTGCGGGGAGTCCTGATAAGGACCTCCGCAGCGAGGTCGAGCAGCTGCACCGCCGCATTGCGAAGCTGACTGGCTCGCTTGAGATGACCGAGCAGGAGATCCTCCGGCTCCGCCAGCTGAAGAGCGTGGATGACGGCGTCGCGTCGCTCTACCGCGAGGTTCAAGGACTCGGGGCAGGCGATTCCCGCGACGAGGTCAAGAGGGAGCTCATGGGCGAGATGTTCCGCGCGAACATGCACCTGCAGGGCAAGAAGGTCGGCTGATAGGCGCGGCTCTGTTGGCAAAAGAAAGCGCCCGCGCTGTCCTGGGACAGCGCGGGCGCTTTCGATTCTCGCCGTCCTCACCGTCACCCAACCCGTGATGTGTCTGGTGCCAGGTAGGAAGCTGAGATCACGGGCAGAACAGTGCGCTCAGGCCGTTCGTGAAGTTCCAGCTCGGCGCGCCGCCCTGGTTGTCACGGAACCAGAACTGGAAGTTCAGGGTGTCGCCTGGGTTGATCGCACCGACGCCCATGCTCTGGTTGGGGGCCGTGAAGTCGATCGACATGAAGGCGCTGCCGAGGATGTCGGACTGGACTGCGGGGTAGATGCGGACCAGGGGCCGGCTTGAGTTACCTGCGATGCAGAGGTTACCGAGGCCGCTGGGGCTGCTCGTCTGCTCCGGGCCGTAGAAGAAGAGGCCGATCGTGTTCGACGGCACGCCGCCAGCTGAGAGGCTGAAGTCGTTGGCCGCGATGCTGGTCGAGCCGTTTCCGGTGATCACGGCGGGCACGCCCGTGCTGCCCGCGACGGCGGTGCAGTAGTTCATGTAGCCGCACGGGGGAACGTCAGGGACGATCTTCCATACGCGGTTGCTCGCGAGGATGTACATCTCGCCAGCATGGTCTTCGCCGAACGAAGTGATGCCGGAGATCGTGGCGCTGCCCGGGGGATTGAGTTCGTTCTGACGCTGCATCTGCTCCGTGACCGTCATGCCGTCGTACCTGAGGCTCCAGATCCGGTTGCTGCAGTAGTCGGCGTAGAAGTAGGTGCCCTGGAGGCTCGGGATGTCGTTACCCCGGTAGACGTGGCCACCGGTGATGCTGCAGCCGAAGCTGTGGGTGTACTCAGTGATCGGATCGGTCAGCAGAGGGTCGGTGCAGACGCAGCCGCTGAGACCCGTGCAGCGCGTGCCTTCCTTGCAGCGCCATCCGAGGTTCAGGCCGCCCATGCCGGCGGGAATGAAGTCGACTTCCTCGCGCGCGTTTTGGCCAACGTCAGCAATCCAGAGATCGCCCGTCATGCGGTCGAAGGAGAAGCGCCACGGGTTGCGGACGCCCACGTGCCAGATTTCGTCCCGAACGGACGAGACCCCCACGAAGGGGTTGTCGGCCGGAATGAACGGCGAGGGGAGGTCGACGTCGTAGCGAAGCATCTTGCCGAGCAGCTGCTGGCCATCCTGGGCGCGACCGTTCGGGTCGTTGCCGGAGCCGCCGTCGCCCATGCCCACGTAGAGCATGTCGTCAGGGCCGAAGCGTACGCAGCCACCGTTGTGGTTGCTGAAGTCCTGGGTGATGGCTGCGATGACCTGGACGATCGTCGGGTCCGCCACGTTTGGGTCGGCCGTCACGGCGAACTCAGTGACGCGGGTGTTGCCACTGTTCCCGGTGTAGTTGACGAAGAAGCGGCCGTTCGCCTGGTAGTCCGGGTGGAACGCGAGGCCGAGGAGGCCGCGCTCGCCGCCGGACTGGACGATCGGATCAATGTCGAGGAACGGCGTCGCGAGAAGCGAGCCGTTTTCGACGACGCGGATTCGGCCGCCTTGCTCGACGATGAAGACCCGGGACGGGTCTCCCGGTGCGAAGGTGAGATCGACGGGGCTCGAGACGCCCGAGACAAAGAGCTCAGTCGTCAGTGGCGCTTGGGCCGTGGCCGGGGCGCTGGTCCACGCAAGGACCGTAGCGGCGAGGCCGACAAGGAAAGTGGAGCGGTGCATGGAGTGGAAGTGAGGGATGAGAGATCACCCGGCGGATCGGGCGTGGGCGCCAGTCTGGGCGCAGCCATTGCCCATTAGTTTAGCGGGCTCCCCATGGAGGCGAAGCGCGGGGCCATCCGGTTCCTCCTTTTTGTGTCTATTGGGAGCCCAGGCACTGCGTACGTTCCCACACGAGTGACGCCATGAGAGACAATCTTCAAGGACTGAATGACGCAGGTTGGGTCGCTGACCTGCCTGACACGATCGTGAGACGGTGGGCCAGGCCCGATGTTGCCTCCCAGTCTCGTTTTGCGACTGCGCGTTCGCGCGGTTTCGGATCCTGGGCTCTCGGTGCGCTTTTGGGTGCAAGTCTGTGTCTCGCGGCCATCGGCTGCGGCGGAGCCACTGAGGAGGTGACGTATCGCCACGTGCTTCTGATCTCCATGGACACGACTCGGGCGGACCACCTCGGCCTCTATGGGAATCGTGAGGTCAAGACTCCTGCCATCGACGCCCTCGGCGCGGAAGGGGTGGTCTTCGAGCAGTGCATGTCGGCGGCCGCGACCACGCTGGCCTCTCACACGAGTCTCCTCACGGGGACCTACCCTCTGGTCCACGGCGTGACTCGCAACGGCTTCTTCGTCAACGACGACAACGTGCTGCTCCCCGAGACGCTCCGCGACGCCGGCTTTTATTGCGCGGGCGTCCTGGGTTCTTCGGCGTTGACGCATCGGAGCGGCCTGGATCAGGGTTTCGATCACTACGACGATACGTTTGAGCTGAGCGCCGCCGCCGGTGGCCGGGATCAGGATCAACGATCCGCCGCGGACGTAAGCGAGCTGCTCCTGGCGCACGTGGATGAAGCGCTCGGTCTTCAGGATGAGGATGAGGGGTTTCCCGAGCGGTTGTTTCTCTTCGCGCACTACTTCGACCCGCACGCGCCTTACGACCCCGGTCCGGAGCTGGCGCAGCGTTACGGTGTTGCGCCGACGGTAGGGGACTTTGATGACATCGAATCCGCCGTGAAGGCCCAGCAGTCCCGGATCTTGCGCGGTCCCGGCAGCGAGGCGCTTCCGACTGAGCTGCGCGAGATGCCGCTCGGCCAACAGTCGGTGATTCAGCACGGCCTGAATGAGCCGTTGGTCCGGCGCGCGGCCGGCGTGCCGACGTCTGA
>JBLIHL010000401.1:0-5915 GCA_047635895.1 Paracoccaceae bacterium
GGCCGCTGCTCCAGTCTATCCCATGGCTGCCAGCCTGAACTGGGATTGTTCTCCCGGGACATCGTCCGTCTCAATGTGGCCCGAATCCGATAGGCGAAGCGCGCTCGCGGATTCGTGATAGGCTTACCCGGGAGCCCGTCAGGCACCCATGCCGTCTCCTAACCAAGTTCGACTCGCGCCCTGCCATTCTATTTGGCACGCGCCTGCCATTGTCGCGCTAGCGCGCCGTCTGCCCTCTTTGCCCATGATCGTTGCAGCCAGTCTGGCCGTCGTCACGTCCACGTTCGCGAGCGTCTCGCTCATCTGCGGCCCCGCTTTGCAGCCTCTGCTACCTCAGGCCACCGAGGCGCCAGCTTCCGCGCCTGTCCCGCATGAGCTCGAAGTGCGCGAGATCTTCCGCTCAACCGGTGATCAGCCTGCGTTTTGGGCAGCGTACTCGCGAAGCAGCTTTGCCCGCGTACCCCTGCCTACCGGTTTGGTGGAGTTCCACTTCGACCTCAAGGAGATCGCAACCGTCCTTGGCTCGGAGAGCGAGGCCCAGTTCATGGTCGATAGCGGTGCCGACCGCCTAACGATCGCCCAGGACAGCGAGACCCAGGTCATCAGGCTTGGTACCGAGTCCGCGATCACGAACTACGTCAACGCCCGAACTTCGACGATCGAGCCGTGGTCGGACCGCCATCAGCAAATGATCACGCCGTTCGACGATACGGTGCTCTCGAACATCGACGCCGGCGAGCTCAATCTGACGTGTTCCTCCGAGACGCTCACGGTGGACGACCGATCGTTCCTGTTGACGACGTACCGGGCAACGAACCACAACTTCCTCATCGGCAGTGCCGAAGTGGTCATGTCGTATCGCGGGCTCGCGATCCTCGACCCGGTCTCCGGACTCGTGTACCACTCGGTTTTCGAGCAGAAAGGCGTGGTCACCAACGGTGAAAAAGTCAGCGAGGTCGACCACCAGGTGGTGCTCACCCTTCTTGACGCCGCTCAGGGCGGAGAGATCGCGCTGCGGCTTCCCGGGCGGACCCAGGAGCGCGTGAACAGCTATCGGTTCAGCGCGCGTACGGATGAGACTCCGCTGAATCCTTCGCTCGAGACGAACGAAGTGCGTCCCGAATGGTCGGTTGACCTCTGGCTCTCCGGGCGTATTTCGGAGATGACGATGGGCATGATCGCTGAACAGGGCACGAACCCTTTGCCTGTCGCCTCACTGGGCGGCCTCGTGCTGTCCGATCAGGCGATCAGCTACGGCGGAACGCAGCTCGTCGAGCAGCGCAAGATCGATCAGATGGGCGAGGACGACCCGAATGCACCCAAGATCGACCGGGTGCAGTCGCCGCTCGAGAAAGCTTATGGCCCGGCGCCGTTCGGAGAACGCCTCTCCGTGCTCACGCCGGAGACGAGCGGTGTGCTGCGCATCGACGGCCGCGAGCCTGTCGTGATCGGAGCCCTCTTTCTCCTGACCAAGGACGCATTCGGAGCGTCGGGAAGCGGAGCACGCTTCGAATTTGCGACGTCGGCCAATGCATCCACTGCCGCAACGGGCGTCCCGGTTTATGCCGCGGTGGCAGCGGAGGCCAGCAGGGGCGCGGGTTACGCGTTGCCGACCGCGCTGGTCATTGGCGCGGCAGGTGCCGTGATCGCCGACGTCGGGGGCAGCGGAGTAGCGGGCCAGGGGGGCGGCGGCGGCGGCGGTACGACCATCACGACTTCCGCCGCGCTGTCGCTCAATCAAACGTTTGTCACGGGCTGCAACGTCGGCGGCTTCGAGCTGCGCGTCACGGACGGGGACCCCGGCCGTACGTGGAGGGTCGACGGCTCCGGAACGATCACCACTACGTCCACCTGCACGACGACGGGCAACTGGAACGAGTCGGCCCAGGGAGTCTCGGTCGCTGGCCAGGTTCTGGTCCTGCAGATCCCGACGCCGCCCCACGGCTGCATCAACGGTACGGTCAACGTGCTGGTCAACGGCACGCCCACGGCCATCACCTTCCTGGGCCAGCCGTTCGCGAACGGAGTGGTCTCCAACCCCTGCTTCTAACTGGCTGTGAGGCTATCAAAGCCGAGCGCAGCGTTAGCGGGTGCGCCAGGGACATCATCACTGACTCGGGCATGCACCCTCCTGCGACCATGGCACCCTGCAGCGACCATGGCACGTACTGTGACCATCAGCGCTCGTGATCTCGCGGCCACGGTGTGTCTCGCCCTCGCGGCGTGCACCTCGGCCGAGATCCGTCCGCTCCCCGGGGGCGTCCGGCATACGCGTCCGGCGGTCGACCTGAGGCTAGGCGACACGGGGTATGTCGTCGAACAGGCGCCGGCAGCCGGTCTAGCCGATCCCGCAGACCCCCTGTGGACGCTCGGGCGCTGCGTTCGCCAGGCCCTTGAGGCGAACCGAGGCCTGCTGGATGCGGACTCCCAGGTCGAGGCGGCAGACTACTCATTCATCGCTGCCGAGTCCGAATTCCAGGTCCGCGTCCTCCCGAGTGTGCTCTCGACGGTGAACGACGATGGTTCCGATGCAACGAGCGCAAACGTGAGCATTCAGCAGCTATCGCGCAATGGCACCCTCGTCGAGTTTGTGCCTTCGATCACGAGGTCCAATCAGGCCTACGAGTCGGGCTACCGCGCGTCGCTGACTCAGCCTTTGCTGCGTGGCCGCCAGCGTGACTTCGTCGAGTCGTCCGTGAACCGGGCGCGCTACGGGCAGCGCAGCGCGGCTCGTTCGAGGTACCTCGTCGAGGTCGACGTCGTCCTCGCCACGATTCAGGCCGTGTACCGCGTCATCCAGGAGCGCGAATCGATGCGGCTCATTGAGGAGTCAGCCGTCCGCGCGGAGGCGAATCTCGCCGCTGCAGGTGCACGGGAGCGGGCCGGTCTGTCGACGTCACTCGACGTGTTTCGTGCTTCGCAGCAGAGGAACAGGGTCCGCGACGCCCGCAATACCGCGGTGCGAGCGTTCCAGGACGCGATGGACTCCCTTCGAATCCTGCTCGCACTCCCGCTGAACACGGAGATGCGTATTGATGCGCCGCTCGACGTGGCCAAGGGCGGCGTCACGCTAGAGCAAGCGGTCGCCATCGCTCTCGAGCGGCGGGTTGAGCTACGCCAGGCGGAGGACGACGTGAGTGAGGCTCGCCGACTGACCCGAGTTGCGGAGATCAACACGCAGATCGACGTCGACGTGGTGCTCTCCCTCGGGCAAACGGGAACATCAGGAGCCTTCGCAGACTCATTCGAGCTCGGCTCGCCACAGCTCGGAATCAGCCTGGCGTCGAACTCGGATGTGCGCAGGATCGCGGAGAAGGCGGCGTACGAGCAGGCCAGGATTCGCGCGACCATCACGAATCGGTCGTATCGGCTGCGGCAGGACCTCGTGATTCAAGACGTGAAGCGCGGACTCCGCCGCGTCGAGCTAGGGCGGCGCTCGATCGAGGTCCAGCGAGCGCAGATCACGCAGGCCCAAGGCAAGCTGATCGTAGCGCGAAAAAAGTTCGAGCTGGGACTCGCTACCAACTACAACGTGGTCGAAGCTGAGGATGATCTCCGGACGGCGGAGACCGAACTGATCCGGGCCGTCGCATCCACCGTCGACAGTCAGTACTCGCTGCGGGCCGCTATCGGTACCCTGGTGGAGATTCCAGAGGAACTGCAGTGAGGACCATAAGACCATGTTGAAAGCGTTAGGTGGGCTCACGCTCCTGGGCCTTGGTGCCTTGGCGGTGACCCTGCAGCCCTTCGGGCCGCCGAGCGGCGACGGCTCCGAGGTTGGCGCCGCCCCTCGAGCGGGCAACGGGGCCTCGGAAGGGGCGGACCTTGTCGAAGTCGTCAGGCGCGACGTTCGCGTGCGCCTGACGGTCATCGGGGAGCTTCGCCCAACGGATTCCCGGACCGTGAGCTCGGCCTTGAGCGGAGACCAGGGCAACATCGTGTTCCTGGCCGAGGACGGCGCGGTCGTCGAGCAGGGGGACGAGCTCGTCCGTCTGGATCGCGCCCCGTACGAGGACGCGGCGCGACTGGCGCGGATCGAGGTGTCTCGCCGGGAGGGCGTGCTAGCGCTTCGCGGGCATGCTCTTGAGTGGGAGAAGTCCCAGGCGAAGAAGACGGTGCAGGCGGTTGAGTTCGAGATCGAGCTCGCCGACCTTGAGCGGCACCGTTTCGAGCTGGGCGAGGGCCCGCTCGAAATCGCCCGGCTTGGGGCGGAATCGTCCGCCGCCGCTTCGAGTCTCAGCCAGCGCGAGCTTTTTGTGTCCGAGCTGGAGCCGCTGCTCGCGCAGGGCTTTGTCCAGCAGGCCGAGATCGATCAGCTTGTGTCGCGGCGCGACGAGGCCAAGCGTTCCGCATCGCTCGCGGGTCAGCAGGCCGACGCCTACGAGCGGTTCA
This sequence comes from Paracoccaceae bacterium, assembly GCA_047635895.1. Taxonomy (GTDB): domain Bacteria; phylum Planctomycetota; class UBA1135; order UBA1135; genus Saltatorellus. The sequence continues at coordinate 4,393 of JBLIHL010000401.1, forward strand.
TTTTTCCCTCGCGCGTCGCCACGCTCCAGGTGGCGCAGAACCGAGCGGCAGCGGCGCTCGCTCAGGTGCAGCTGGGTACCGCGTCGAAGGTCGCTGAGGCCCAGGCCTCTGTCGACCTGGCGGAGCGCGACCTTGTATCGGCGCGTGCGCGCCTGGTCGAGGCAGAAGGGAACCTCGAGCGAACGACGATCCTTGCACCCACAAGCGGGATGCTTGTGCTCACCGAGGACTTCCGCAACGGCGAACGTCGCAAGCCGCGAATTGGTGACACGGTCTGGCAGGGCCAGCAGATTGCGTTCCTTCCCGATCTGTCCCAGTTCGAGGTCCGTAGCCGCGTTCGCGAGGTCGATCTGCATAAGATCGCATCGGGGCACGAAGGGATGGCGCGCGTCGACGCCTATCCTGGCCTGGAGCTGAAAGCCCGCGTCCGTGGGCTCGGGGTTCTCGCCGAGCGCGACGCCATGCAGACGGGTGAGAAGTCATTCAGCGTAACGATCGACCTGGTGGGCTCAGATCCTCGCCTGCGTCCCGGCATGACGGCTCGCGTCGTGATCGAATCGGGCTCTGCGGAGGACGTGCTCGTTATTCCGCTGCACGCGCTCTGGGAAGACGACTTGGGCGCATGGGTTTGGGTCGATGGGGCCGACGGGACCCTGGTTCGCCGCTCCGTCGTACCGGGACTCCTGGATCATCACGTGGTCGAGATTCTTGAGGGCCTCGAGGCGGGCGACCGCGTCAGCCTCGTAGCGCCGGCGGAGGTCGGCGGCCGATAGCGATGTCAACGCGGAACCCGGAGCGCGCGCCAGCCGCAGGCTCGGTAGCCATGCCCGACACGCTGATCAGAATCCGTGGCCTGGCCCGAACCTACGAGCGCGGCGCGACCTCGGTTCGTGCGCTGCGCGGCGTCGACCTCGACATTGCGCGCGGAGAGTTCGTTGCGATCATGGGTCGCTCGGGATCGGGAAAGTCGACGCTCCTGCAGCTTCTGGGTGCGCTTGACCGTCCGACTTCCGGGTTCTACGAACTCGATGGCGAGGACGTCTTCTCTGCGAGCTCGCGCCGCCTCTCGCGGCTGCGCTCCGAGCGGATCGGGTTCGTGTTTCAGACGTTTCATTTACTCGACGAGCTGACGGTGCTTGAGAACGTTTGTCTTCCCTTTGGCTATCGGCGCGAGTCCGTCCGCGAGGCCAAGCGCCGCGCCCTGGCGGCGATCGACCGGGTCGGCCTCACGGAGCGGCTACGTCATACCCCCAACGCGCTCTCGGGCGGAGAGATGCAGCGCGTCGCTATCGCCCGCGCCCTGGCCGTCGAGCCCGCCCTGATCCTGGCGGACGAGCCGACCGGCAACCTCGACGAAGTCACCAGTGAGGAGATCCTTGGTCTTCTGGAGGAACTGAACGCGGACGGCGCCACGCTGGTGCTCGTCACGCACGACCCCGATGTCGCCGAACGCGCCTCGCGGACGCTGCGTATGCACGAGGGAATGATCGAATGAGGGTGGCCCAACACGTCCATACGGCCCT
>JBLIHL010000402.1:0-5899 GCA_047635895.1 Paracoccaceae bacterium
TCTCGCCATCCTCCGTCGGCGCGAGGGGCCCGCCAGGCGCGCTGATGGCATACCCAAGAACAGTCTGAGCATGGCCTCCACGGGCCCAGAGCGGGGCCCGGCACGGCACGGTGTAGCGCTCGAAGGACCTGGATCGTCTGGAGACTTCGCGGGGGTGGCTCATGGGTCGGCGGAGAGGGTAGCCATGCGACCCCCGATGAATGACCACCTTGCAGTGGGAATCCTCCATTTGCCTGTGACGTTCACCCCGTGCGGTCTCTTCCAGGAGAGCACCTGCCCCCACCCGCTTCCCCACAGCGCCAAAGGGAGTTCACCCCTCTTGGGAGGGCACGACCGGGGCCCTTCGCCGCCGCAACGTCGTTACCCAACGAGCCAGGTTCCAACGCTGGGCTAGCATGTCCAGAATGCGTCCACTAGCGCACCATTCGAACCAGGTTCAAATGGCCAGGTTCAAATGGCGCGCTGGGGTTTCCGAGATGTTTCTGGCCTAGCGTTTCTTCGCGCCGGCGGCACTGGGAGACCCGCTGAGGCGGGCCGCGCGAGAGGCTTCGTTAGAGCTAGTTTCGACCTGAATGTCGCGCGTTACCCGTGACCACGCCAGGTCCGTTGGCGCGATGGCTGTTGGCATGATGCGCGTCACGGCCCAGGTCGAAAGGTCGATCTCGTGGAGCTGGTCGCTGCGGCGCGTGGCGACGTACGCGTGCTCTCCGTCCGGACCGATCATGATCCGCGTCGGCAGCGGGCTGCGGCCGAAGCTTCCGGGCATGGCTACGGGACGGGCTTCCGCCTGCGCGCGCGTGACGCGCTCAAGCTTCACGACCGTATGGGTATTGCGGGACTCGGAGTTGAACACCGAGATCTCGCCTTCCTGCATGTTCACCACGAGCGCGTATTCGCCATCCCGCGTGAAGGCGATGTCGCTGGGCATGGCGCCGCAGGCGAACTCCAAGCGCTCTTGCTGCTTGTCGACATCGATCACGGAGATTGAGTTCGTGTTCTGGTTCGCAAGCCAGATCTCATTCCGCACTGGGTGCAGCGCCATGCCGGCCGGTCCGCCGCCCGCCTCGATGGTCTTCACCAGGCGCATTCGATCGAGCCTGACCACGCTGACGGTTCCGGACTCGCGGTTGGCGACAAAGGCGAACCTACCGCTGTGATCCACGATCACCGCGTTCGACCCTCCACTGTTGAGCATGCAATCCCCAATGACCCGTGCTTCCACAAGGTCGACGAGAAGCAGAACTCCCTCTACCTCGCAGCTCACCACGACGCGCTTCTTCCCGGGGACGAAGGTCACACCGGACGGGCGATAGAAGGAGCGCTTGGTGATGGACTGATCCCGGTTCTGGCGACTCACCTCAAGAGGAATCGTCCTGACCAGGTTGGTTGCGTGAAGGTCGACGATGCAGATCGAGTTGCCCGAGAGCCGGGCACCGTGATTCGTCACCACTGCCGTCCGGCCGTCCTCGGAAATCGCAACCGACTCTGGGCTGAGCCCCACCCGGAAGAAGGCCGTCCTCGCACCCGTGCTCGGGTCCTGCATGACGAGCGCATGCTCTTTGGCACTCACCACCAGCATCGAATCAGAGACCTTCTGCGGAACCGCAGCCACTGCCGACTGCTGCGGGCGAGGCTCAAACGACGCCTCCAACGGTGTCGGTTGAAACGACACCGCGCTTCCGATCACGAAGGCGGCCAGGATGAAGGTAAACAGAGTACGTGTGGGAGGCATGCCTAAGACTGATCGACGTGGCGGCCCCCCGCCCATAAGGGCAAATCGTCCCTGTCTCAGATCTGCCCGGGCGGCGGTCCCATTGTTGGAGCCGGATCATCGATCCGCATGAGCTCATCCAGATCGGCCCCGAGCGACTGTCGGGCCGAGGCGGAAAACTCTTCCCAACCCGCCGCGCTCCAGAGGCGGATCTCCTGGAACGACCCGGCCAACACGGCCTCGCGGCCACCTACGAGTGAACGATCCAGACCGATCAGGCCCAGGAGGCCGTCCGCAACCCGAATTCGCCCCTGCTTGTCGCACTTCACGGGCCCGGAGTGGGCCGCGACGGTCAGCAACGTTCGACGGTCCCGCTGCCGCGGCGTCTCCCTAGCGTCCAGGAGCTGGGCGCACCAGCGCTCCCAGTCCGCCCGCTCCCTCAGACAGACGCTCCCATCACCCTCCAGGGTCGCCATGAGGCGAAAATCGGCCTGGCGGAAGTTGATCTCGTCCCGGAGTGCCGCCGGCAGCTGGATGCGGCCCTCTGCGTCGAGCGTGGCCGGATAGGTACCGAGGAACTGAGGGGTGGACATGGTGGAAGCTGCGACCCTAGGCCGGAGGCGCATATCCCAACATGCCGCCGCGAAATGCGCAACAGGTGTGGATAACTCCTTGGCCGCCCCAATCACCCGCCATCTGAGAGAGACTTATCCACAGTTGGAAAGTTTTCCCCCAAAGTTGCCCCACCCTGCCCACCCCCTCCGGATGTGAGTATGAACCAATCCATCCGAGGGTAAGTTGAGCCCCAGATGCCACCCCAGGGTGTGCCTACAGCAGAGACGCGAGAGCGCGTTCCCCACGTTTACCCCACATCTGCGGGGACCCCCGTGCAGGAGGAAATCTCATTGGTGAACAGTTGGGGGAAAGTCGCCGGAGTGCGCTCAAGCTAGCCTCCCGGCGCACCCGATCTCTCCCCCATGTCGCGTCGTACTTCTACGCCTCCAAGCACTAGATCTCCCGTCAGTGGTACCCGAAGGTCGATCACCGCCGTTTGTCTCTTCCTTGATGAGGGAGTCGAGCTCTGCGGTGAGATCCTGAGCGGTGATGGACGGTCGGTGACCGTGGGACTCGCAGCGTCCGCGCACGAACGGATCCCCCTCGGCAAGCCCTTTGGCTTCGAGGTCAAGGACGCCTGGAAGCAGCATCGCATCGCGGTGGTCGCCACCAGCATCGACGAGCAGGACGGCATCAGCACCGCCCAATTGGTCCTGAGCAACCGCGCGACGTTCAACGCCGCTCCGGGGAGCATCCAAGCCGCCCTCTTCAACGAGCGAGCCGCCTTCCGCCTGCCCGTCCATCGTGACTCTGTGGAGAGCATGAGCATTTGCTCCGTGAGCGCGTCTGCCCCTGCTACGCGCGCAGGTACCAACACCAGGCCAAGCGTGCGCGGCTCCCGGTACAGCGCCAGGCTCCTGGACGTGTCCTTCGATGGCGTCGGAGTCCTCGTCTCCAAGAACACCGACGCCGGTCTCCAGGGAGCCGAAAATGCCCATCTCGAGCTGTTGACCTCCGTCGGGAAGATCACGGTCGAGGGCCTCATCTGCCACCGCAAGGAGCTGGCACAGGGAGCGGGAGCCCTTTACGGCATCGCAGCCGGCGCCTCGCGAGTCGCCTCCTGGAGACCTGAAGACGAACGCGCCATGCGGCTTTTCGTCACAGAACAGCAGCGCATGTCCCTGGAGCGCCTCAGGCGAGCGTGACGTAAGAGCGTGTCGCACATAGCCCCACAGGCTTATTGCCTGATTTGCGTACAGGAATGAAATTGCTGTTACCTTGTCTGGATCATGCCGATTCGACCTAGATCCACTCAGCCCACCAGCCAGCCCGTCGAACACGTCTTTCCTGATTGGGGAGTCGACGTCTTCGAGAGCCATCACACCGCAGGATGGGCCATGCCCGCCGCGACCCACGACTTCCTCAAGATCGTGGTCGTCCACGACGGCGAAGGCGCACTCGTCCGCGGCGAGGAGACGACTCCTTGCAAGCGCGGAGACGCGCTCGTGATTCCGACGGGTACCCAGCACGAAATCGTCGATTCAGAGAGCGCGCCCATGTCGCTCTACGTCGTCAGCGTGCGGCCCCGCATCCTCGAGGCCGCGTGCCTCGACCCCGCCATTCTCCCTACCGGCGTCCTGAGACTCGGTAGTCACTCGGCCGAGAAGATCGAGCGCAGCATGCGGCGACTCCTCTTCGAGCAAACGCTCGGGCTCCCGACGACCGGCGCCCAGATGGTCGCGCTGGCCCTACGCCTCCTCGTCGACGTGGCCCGCGTAGGGACGTTCGTTCAGACCGAGCCACCCGCGGGAACGGCCCAATCGCCGATGCGTGGCTCCGACAGCTCGACGCGCATGCGCAGCTACGTCGAGGACCTCTCGGAGAACTTCTTCGAGGCCACGAATCTCGATTCCGCCGCGTCGATGCTCGGCCTGTCGCGTCGACGCTTCACCCAGCTCTTCCGCGAGGTGACCGGGACCTCGTGGCTCGCCTACGTCCGCAAGCTGCGCATCGACCACGCGAAGAAACTCCTCGAATCGACCGACCGCACCGTGCTCTCGGTAGCCTTCGAGTGCGGCTTCGAAGATCTCTCGACGTTCTACCGCGCCTTCAAGCGCGAGACGGACGAGTCTCCGAACAAGTGGCGCACGACGCGCCACGATGACGAGTCCGCTAACACTCCCCCCGAAATCAACGACGAGGTCGCATGATCCTACTTAGCGCAGCACCTTTCCTCCTCTCCCTGGCCGCAGCCGCATCTGCGCCAGGGCCGGCGCTCGCACCGGCATCAGTGCTGGCGCGCTCGACGGAGTCAACCCTGACGCTGCCCGCCACCATCACGGTGCAGGCGACCGCCAAGGAAGGCGAGAGTGGTCACCGCTACCCGGTGACCATCGACTCGACGCTCACGGCGGCGGACGCGAAGAAAGAAGGCGCCAAGCCGGTGAAGATGGATCTCCTCGGCATGGGGATCCGGGAGAAGACGATCTTCAACGTCAACGTCTACTCCTATGCGCTCTTTGTGGACCAGAAGACGATCCAGGAAGACCTCGGCCGATGGAAAGGCGCATCGGCCAAGAAGGTTGGCAAGGACAGCGCGCTGTTCGCCAAGCTCTTGACCCAGAGCGGAACGAAGGAGCTGCGGCTTCGCTTCTGCCGCAAGGTGGACACCGAGGACGTGGTCAGCGCGTTTGAAGACTCGCTGAAGCCGCGTATCCTCGCGATGAAGAAGAGCGAATCGGCGACCGAGCTGAAGAAGCTCGAGAACCTCAACCGCTTCCGCAAGTTCTTCAAGGCCGACAAGCTGAAGGACGGACACGAGCTTCGCTTCACCTGGCAACCGGACGGCACCCTGTCGACGGTCGTCAACGGCGAGCGCCGCGAGGACATTCTCGCGCCCGCGCTGTGCAAGGCGCTCTTCGACGTCTACATCGGAGCAAAGCCGATCTCAAAGTCGAGTAAGAAGAAGCTCGTCAAGCGCCTTCCCGAGCTCCTCAAGTAGCGCGACCCTTCGGGAGCCTCGTTCGGGAGCTGCCGCCTCAGGAATAGGAACTTCAGACGCACTGCGCCTGACGTTCCTATTCCTATGTATGGGCTGTGGCTTCGTAGCGGCGAGGGCGTGAATCAGCACGATGGCCCTGGATCCGCCCCGCTCTCCTCCGTGAGGGCAGCTGCCATGGCGAACCTGCCCCACCGTATCTGCACAGTGGACCACCGCCACGCTATCGGAGGCTCGTGCCTGGATGGGCACGACCTCCGTCGGCCGCTACGCCGTCTTCGCAGGCGGCATGCAACAATTCACGGGCACGTCGCCGTCCGACGTTATCGATATTTTTGACGCCGTCACAGGAACCTGGTCGACGGCCACGCTGCCCCGGCCGACGCGGTTCGCGCAAGCGGCCAGCACAGGGGACCGAGCGGTCATCCTCTCGGACGACGGAATGAGCCCCCTGGTGATGTTCGACCCAAGCACGGGAACCTCCGGTGAGATCACGCGACCAGCGCAGCTCAGCAACCAGATCATTGTGACGCTCGCCACGACGCCAGGACGGATCTGGCTCGTAGGTGGCGGCCAGCCGAATTTTCCATTCTCTGACCAAGCGCACATTTACGACCTCGATCTCGGCGTCTGGT
>JBLIHL010000403.1:0-5890 GCA_047635895.1 Paracoccaceae bacterium
GTAGCCGGGTGGCCAGAAGTAGCGGTGCTGATCGACGTAGAGCCCGAAGCGTTCAAGTCCGAGCGCGGCATAGATGTAGTTTGCCTCGTCGGACTGGATGTCGAGAGGCATGGCCGCCCAGGCAAGGAGCCCGCGGAGGGCTACGCCAATCAGCGCGATCAGGGCGATCAGGCGCCACGGCGGGCCGGTCGACTCCCCGGGCCGGGGAGAGGACAGCGCCGGAGCGGGGCCGCGCGTGGGGTCAGATGGGTCGGTCAAAGCGGTGATCCAGGTCTGTGGGACAGCCGACAAAGATAGCGAACACGGCGCCCTGTTCCTGGCTCCAACCGCGCTCTCTCCATCCAGGGGAGTCGGAGTCTGCGCCACGACCCGCGGATTCGGGAGCACCGCCGGGATCCGCGCCCGCGGCGTTGCGCCAGACTCCGCAGGGTATGGCTACGTCAGCCGAGACCTGTTTACTTGCCGCCACCGGCCTTGGAGGTGTCGGCAGGGATCTTCTTGAGGAGCCGCTGCATCCGCTTCTGGCCGCGCTCATCCAGGACCGCCATGCCGAGGTCCGCAATCTCGGCCGCAGCGGCCCAGATCTGGACCCGCAGCGCGCGCTCTGTGAAGAGGCCGAAGGACTTGTTGACGGGGAAGGTGGTGGTGATCAGCTCCATGAGATCATGGGCGTCCTTACCTCGTCCGACCTTCAGCAGAGCCTCGTAGACCCAGCTAGCATCGTCGATGATGTCGCTGCGGCTGTCGCCTAGGGCATAGTCGAGTGCCGTGACCTCGGCCTTCTCCTCACCTTCCTTCGCGGTGCTTTCTGTGGCGCCAGCGTCATTCGGTTCGATGCTCCCCGAGGGGGAAGCCGCGGGGGAAGCCGCGGGGGCTTCATCGTCGTCCGCCTCAGCCTCGTCGTCGGCCGTAAGGGAGTCGATGCGCTCCTGGAACATGGCCAGATGTTGATCGCCGACGACCGCGAGGATCTCGTCGTACTGCTCGAATCGTCCGAGAACGGGAACCACCGTCGGGAACAGCCAAAGTCGGTACTGACTGAACGGCTCGCCCTTGTTCCCGAGTGACACGAAGAGGTCACGGGTCATCAGTTCCTGGCGCATCCAGAAGTCGACGCGCGTGAGTTCGTAGACGTCTGCCTCCGTCGCGCTGCCGAAGGACAACTTACCAGCGAGGTGGCGGTGTTCGCGGTACAGCGCTTCGACTGCGTTGGGAGAGCGCTGCTTGCAGTTCGCAATCCGCTGCAGGAGGAATTCCAGGTACTTAGCCCGGAAGCCCGGGCGGTACAGATTGCCGTTGAGCAGGCACCAGTCGTAGCCAGCCACGGCCTTCTCACCCGCCTCTGGATTCGTGGTGTTGCGAAAGTTAGCGTTCGCCCAGGCTAGCCAGCGGAATGGCTCGCGGGCCCCATCGCCCTCAGGGCGTTCGGCGCTGCCCGCCCCGTAAACAGCGGCAAGAAACATGGTCGCGTCCGCGTCGGCCCGGAGTCTCTCAATGCGCCCGCCGCGGCTCATGTCGAGGATGTCGACCGTCGGAAGGAGATCCTCGCTCAAGCCGTTCTTCTTCGCGTCTTTCTTTCGATCGAGCGCGTTGATCCGAACGGCCGTCGCGTTCTCTGCCATCCACGCCTGGACGCCTTTGTCGCCGAACAACCGGTTTCCGAGGTCGGCCTCTTTGCTAGGAGATTTGCCGGCCCAGAAGATCACCAGTAGCTTCTTCGTGCGCTCGGCTCTGGAAACCGCATCGTCGAACGTGAGATGGGCAAACTCGACGCCGCCGAGGGTGGTCGACTCGCCATCGTCTTGGAAGCTCAGCTCTGGGTGGCCCGCATCTGGCGTGAAGGCGTGTTGGGACCCAATCCCCAGGTGGGGAGTGATCGTGGTTGACTCCTGCGGGGCCGTGCCGGCCCAGACGGACGCCGACAGCGTGAGGCCCAAGGCGAGGCCCCACGTAAGACGTTGGGCAGCGTGTGGAATCTGGCTCAGGGAATGGTGCTTCTTCATAGACGGTGCGAAAGCGGCGTTCAGTGCTGCGAGGGTCTCATCGCGGCAGGAGGCAGGGTAGCTGGACGACCCGTGCCTCTATCCAGGAAAGAGGCACGAATCCAGCGCGGGACGCGGACGTATCGAACGAAACCAAGCGGCGCCCCGCAGCCCGGATGGGGGGCGGAACGCCGCTTGTCCCTGGCACGCTATACGCGGCCAAGGCCGGGCTGTTAGCGTCGAGCAGGTGCTGGTTTTCTGGGGCTGGCCTTGGCGGGCAGCCTCACTGGCCGCCGGCTGCGGAGCTTCAGCCAGCGTTGCGCTCGGGTTGAAACTCACGGAGCTTATAGCGATCGATCTTGCGATACAGAGTCGCTCGTCCGATCCCGAGGAGCTGGGCGGCGCGCTTCACGTTCCAGCCTGTTGTCTGGAGGGCGTGGCGCAGGATCTGCTGCTCGTAGTCTTCGAAGCGGTGGATGGAGCCCACCTCGAGGAGAACGGTTCCGTCCGGAGTCGCGGGGGCAGCGGCCGGCTGTTCGCCGGTGGCGCCGCCGACGGCGTGCTTCGCCTCGATGGCGACAGCCTGGAGCGGATGAGCCGTGCACTGTCGAAGTAGGTCGTGCGCGGCCTCGTCGCTGGTCTTCGTGTCAAACAGGATTAGATCGGGACGGCGGCCGTTGCCCGTGGCGCGGGCGTCGCCGCTATTGGCGGCGAATCGGATCAGCCAGCCAAAGCGGTGGGCCTCTTCCGACACGCGGCTACGGTCGGCGTCGTTGAGCCCGAGGCAAAGGACGGAGCGGGGTTGATCGGAGGTCATGTATCTCTATTCTTTGAAACGAGCAGAAGCTCTAGCAGGACTGGGGAGTCAAAATTGGCGGCTGCGCCGCAAGTCGATCGAGCGGCTCGAACTGAGGGCTGAGCTGCCTTGGGAACTAAATCGTCGTCCCGTTGCCTCGGAATGAAGCCGTATCAGAGGATCCTTCGAGCTCGACGGGGATCCAGGGCGGACCAATTCGAGTGAAAGACGGCTTCCGACGGATCGGGGGGGACGGACGATTCTGGTACTGATTCGGGTCGTGAAGGAAGGGGCTGATATCTGTCGGTGGCGCGCCCGGCTCGGCTCGGGATGGAGCCGGCGTTTGGCGCCGAAAACCGGCTGAGATGCTCTCAGGCAGGTTTTCTTGAGCACTTCAAGCAGCCCTGGGGGCGCAAGTCGGGCCCATGGGGCATTAGGGAAGATCCTGAACCGTGCCGTGGCGCGTGGGTCCCTCCCGGCGCCGTAGCTCACGGCGATGGAGTCCAACCTTCGCGGCCTGGCGCTGACGCAAGCCAAGGGGGGGCGAGGGAAAACGTTTCCGGTCTTCTCGCATATGGGACGGAGGCAACCTTTGTTTCGTTCCCGGACGATGGTCGATTCCGGGACAAACTTTCAGGTACTGGCCCTGGGCGTCCGCTTCTTGCACCCGCAGATCGCGGGGGGGGGCTGGGCGTTCCGTTGGGCGGCTCTGGGAGAGCGCCTCTCACATTCGAGGACTTCGGTCCGTAGAGTCCTGCCCCATGGCTAATCCTATTGACCCGGCCGCCCTGGCCGCCCATTCACCGGCACGTGGCCCCGCGTGGCCCTCGAACCAGACCCTGATGGCGACATTTCTTCAGCGCCATGCCGCCTCGCTGGTTCTTGCACTCGCCGCGACTCTCGCGGCCTGCGGCACGGGCGACTCAGGCGATGCCCCAGAGAGGGGCGTTGGACCGAGCCTGCAGGAGGCGAACAGCGGAGTCGAGGCTGTCGCCGAAGGATCGTCGCAGGCGCCGGGCCCCGAGGCCGAAGAAGAGACCGTCGAGGAGGCTCTCCCAACGATCGAGGACCTGGCAGCCCAGCTGGAGACCACTCCGGCCGAGCTGACGATCGTTTCGGACCCCGCTCTTCGAATGGAGGGTGATCCGAAGGGCTACCCGATGCCTGCGACGGTGGGGGGCGCCCCCGTCGTGATCGTGCGGGAACGCCACCCGACTTCCGGGGTCCTGATGAGGATCAAGACCGTCCGGGCGGATTCGGCCAGCGCCGAATCTGGGCCGGTCCTGCACGGCCCGGAGTGGACGTATTTTGACACCGCAGCCCTATCGTCCATCCAGTGGTGGAGGGAAAACGTGGCCCATGGCCCGGCTCAGCACTGGTGGCGCGTCGGAACGCAGAAGTCCGTCGGCCGCTTCAAGGACGGCGAGCGCGATGGGCTCCGTCGAGAGTATGCGAAGAACGGGCAGCTCAAGACGCAGGGGGCGTATCGCGGCGGCATGCCCTTCGGAGTGCATGAGGAGTGGTTCCCATCGGGCCAGCGCATGCAGACGGAGACTTATCTGGGCGGCGCCTTGGATGGTCCCCGGAAGATATGGGACAGGGACGGGCTGCTCGTGCTTTCCGAGAACTACGACGAGGGCGTTCGCCACGGTCGCTGGACCGATTATCACCCAGGCGATGGGGATCCTCGGGAATGGGGGGAATTCGACCAGGGCCAGCGTGTGGGCATCTGGCAGCGCGGCTCGCCGGACGGAGTGAACCTCGAGACGGTGCCCTACGTGGCGGACCGTAGGCAAGGATTGGCGCGCCTCTGGAATCCAGCTGGGGGCCTCATCGAAGAGGTCACGTATGTCCGCGGCGTCAAGACTGGCCCCAGGCGTACGTGGTACGACGACGGGGTGCTGCAGTCCGAAGGGAAGCTTGAGGAGGGCCTGCGCATCGGCTATTGGGTCTACCAAAAGGCGAGCGGTGAGCTCAATGAGCTCTGGAGCGGTGAATACGAGGAAGATCAGCGCATTGGACCGGGCTCGCCACCGCCCGCCACTGAAGGACGCTGACCCGCCGTTCGACCGCGAAAGACTTTCTCTCCTGAAGGCTCGGTGCCCGTACGGCCGATATCCCTTTTCCTGACGCCCCACTGACCCTCCTCACCTCATCCATGACACTCTTCCTTCCGATCATCGTGGCAGCCGCGCTCCTGGTACCGCACCAGGGGGCTCCATCCCCAGGGAATAACCCAGCGGTGAACCCAGCGGTGAACCCAGGACCGACCCAGGTCGGAGGCGGGCTGGACGCAGGCGCACAGGCCAGCGCCACCCAGGAGGTCGTCTTCGTGGCGCCCGCTGAAAGGGCCTCGGCTATTGAGGAGGGCATCTACACACGCTTCTACCATGCCGACGGAACCACGGCCCGCGAGGGCTACCTCAAGGGTGGCGCGAGGGTCGGACTCTGGAAATCGTGGTACGAGAACGGCCAGCAGGCGCTGCGGGGTGAGTACAAGGACTACAGCCGCGTTGGGTCCTGGGTCCTGAATGCCGAGGACGGAAAAACGTTCACCCATGCCATCTATGACGATGAGGGCCGGCGGGACGGCGTTTGGCGCACGTACTTCCGGGGGGCCAAAGCGGACGGGGAACTCCGTGCAATCGCCAGCTGGAAGCACGGCCGCAAGCACGGCTCTCAGGAGCGCTACGCTCGCAATGGCAAGCTCTTCGCGCTCACCGAATACAAGAACGGCCGCAAGGACGGCCGCAACGTGAAGTTTTCACGGGGTGGCAAGGACAAGACCGAGGAGGGCGCCTACGCAGATGGCCTCCAGGTCGGGCCGTGGAAGATCTACCAGGCTGGCGGCGTGGTTCAGTCGGAGGGGTCCTTCGTGGAGGGCCTGCGCGAGGGTGAGTGGATCGAGTACTACGCGAACGCGCGACGCAAGAGCGTCGGGCCGTTTGAGAATGGACTTCCCCACGGGGCCTGGCAGGGCTTCTATAAGCAGGGTGAGCGCCGCTATCTCGGCACGTTCGAGACGGGCGCCCTCGTAGGCGACTACGTGGAGTGGTGGCCTTCGGGTGACAAGAAGGGCGAGGGCAAGTTCCTTGCCGGCAAGTACGACGGT
>JBLIHL010000404.1:0-5854 GCA_047635895.1 Paracoccaceae bacterium
AGCCGACGAGGTCGCCGTGCAGGCGTTCCTCGACGGCGCCATCTCACTTCCGGAGATTCCCTCCATCTGCCGGAGCGCGCTCGACGCGGGCAAGGGCCAGGACGGCTCCAGCCTCGACGGCCTCCTCCTCGCGGACGCCTTCGCACGCAACCACGCGCGCGACGCCGTATTAGCCCTCACCGGCACGACCTGATCCATGAACTTTCCCGACATCCTCAATATCATCCTGGTCGTCCTCGGGATCAGCCTCGTCATCTTCGTGCACGAGCTCGGGCACTACATGGCGGCTCGCTGGTGCGGCGCCCGGGTCGAGATTTTCTCGCTCGGGTTTGGACCGCGCCTCCTGGGCTGGAAGCGCGGCGACACCGTCTTCCAGATCGCCGCTGTTCCCCTCGGCGGCTTCGTCAAGGTCGCAGGCGAGTACTACGACGGCACCACGGAAAAGGAGGAAGGCACGCTGTCGTCGCTTAGCGTCCCGCAGCGGTTCCTCTATTACTCCGGCGGCGTCATCATGAACGTGATCTTCGCGCTGGTCGTGATGCCCCTCGTGATGTTCGCCGGTCTGCCGGCACGCGAGGCCATCGTGGGTACGCCCACGCAGGGCGCCTCCGCCTGGGAAGCTGGCGTGCCCCCCGGAAGTCGGATCCTCAGCGTCAACGGCCAGGCGATCACGGACTTCGAGCACCTGGTCACCGCGGTTGCGGTCAACGGCAAAGACGACGTCACCCTGGAGGTCCAGGCCCCCGCGGCCGCGAACTCCGAGCTACCCGCCGTTCAGACGTTCGAGCTCAAACCGCAGTTCGACGAGGAGTTTGGCCTGTATCGACTGGGCCTGCCCGCGGGCATCAACCCGAGCGCCAAGATCGTCGTCGCGCCGGAGTCGGCTGCAGCCGCGGCCGGTATCACCGCTGAGGACCACCTGGTCGAGGTCATCGGCCAGCCCGTTCAGCTCACGCTCGAAGAGCAAATGGTCCGGGCCATGGTCGCGGGAGGCCCGATCGAGCTCCGCCTGCGCGGGGCCGACGGTAACGAACGCAACGTGACCGTCGAGCCGAAGATGGTTCCCGGAGAGAACAAGTTGATCGGCGTGGCCGCGTCGATCACGCGCATTGACGCCGTTCGTACCACGGGCCCTGCCGCGGAGCTGGTCAAGTCCCTCGGCTTGCGAGGCGGCGACCGCCTCCTCGCCGTCAACGGAACGCGCGTCTACAGCGCGGGCGACTTCCGCGAGGCGCTCATTGCTGCCCCGACCACGGGGACACTCGCAGTCCAGCTGGAGCGCGGCAGCTCACGCCTGGATCTCACAGCCACCCTGGACGGCGGAATCCACCCGCTCTGGTTGGCAAGTGACGTCGCCATCGGAAGGAATGGAGCGGGGTCCGTGGTCACAGTGGCGAAGAACTCGCCGGCGCAGCGCGCTGGCCTTGAGGACGGCGATGAGATCATCTCCGTCAACGGCACGACCGTCGACACCTGGGATACGCTGCTGGTCGCGATCCGCGAGGCGGTAGCCGAGGATATTCCCGTCGAGATCCTGGCCTACCGCGCGCCCAAGGCCGCGCTGGAAGGCGGCGCCACCGGCGCCATGGATGAGATTCGCGTGTCGCTGCAGCCGGAAGCGCTCCAGCGTCCCAACTATGGCGTCGGCCTCGCCTGGGCGACCACGATCATCCGGGCTGAGTCCATGGGCGAAGCGCTGAGCCAGGGTTTCACCACGACCAAGCGGTTCCTCGTCGACGTCTGGCGACAGCTTCAGAAGATGCTCTTCAGCGAGGAGATCTCCACCAAGAACCTCGGCGGCATCATCTCGATCAGCGTCATCTCATCGGACGCCGCGAGCCAGGGCCTCAGTACGCTCTTCAAGTTCCTGGCGATCCTGAGCATCAACCTGGCGATCCTCAACCTCCTGCCGATCCCGATCCTTGATGGCGGACACCTGCTGTTCCTGCTCATCGAAGGCATCAAGGGCTCGCCGGTCTCCGAGCGTACGTTCGGCTATAGCCAGGTCGTCGGGCTCGTCATGATCATGTCGCTGATGGTGTATGTCACCTACCAGGACATCGTGCGCTGGTTCATCGAGAAGCCATGAGCCGTCGTCGAAACCGGAAAGCTGATGGTCCCGGCAAGCCGGCACCAGGTTCCCCTTCAGACTCCCGTTCAGCATTGCCTTCAGTACTTCCTTCAGGCGAAAAAGCCAATCCGGTGATCGCCTTCGGGCAGCTGATCCGGGTAGCGCTGGGTTTCAGCGCCCTCTCGGACGTCTTTGTTGGCATCGCCATCGGATTCGGCGCGCTCTGGCCAGGCTCCGCTCTCCCGTGGCTTCTGATTCCTGCCAGCCTGGGGATCTACCACGGCGCGATGGCCCTCAACGACTGGAGTGATCGCGAGGAGGACGCACGAGTCCGCCCGGAGCGGCCCATCCCATCGGGCGCAATCCCTGCGCCGATGGCACTCGGCATCGCGTGCATGCTCCTCCTCGGAGGGCTCTTCTGGGCCTTCGGCGCCGGCCTGCGCGCCGGAGCCTGGATGGGCGTGGTGGCCGGACTCGCTGTGCTCTATGACCTGGCCGGCCGAGGCGAAGTGCGCGGCCCCTTGCTCCTGGGTCTCTGTCGCGCGGGCAACCTAGGCGCCGGACTGATGGCCCCGTGGCTCGTCGGCCTGACGGAGTCTCCCCATCTTCCCCTGCTCGCACTGAGCCTCGTCTACGGTGCGCACGTCTTCTTCATCGGGCGTCTCGGCCGACTCGAGGACGAAGAGGATTCAAAGCCGCTGGGTGGCCGTCCTTCGGCAGCTTTGCGTGGCATCGCCCTGACAGCGCTCGCCGTGCCCGTGGCAGGGCTCTTGGCCCAGGCGCCTGAGGGCGACCTCACCCGCCTCGCCGAGCTCGAAACGTCCCAGTCAACGGGCCTGGCCCTGTGCGCAGGGATCGCTGCGTGGAACGCGATGGTGCTCCTCAAGCGCAGGCGAGAGCTGGATGAAAGCGACGGTTGGCACCGCGGAACCGTCGGCGCCTCCACCGGGCTCTCCCTCCGCAGGCTCCCGCTCTTCACCGCATCGATCGCCGCCATGGGACTCTTCATGGGGCCGGCCGCGGCCGCGGCAGGGCTCGTCGCACTTGTGGGCGCACGACTCTCCGGAGCGATGCGCAAGGTCTTCCCGCTGACCTGAGTCAGCGCTGGGCCAGCGCTGAGCCAGCGTCGGGCTATTCGAGGGCTATTCGAGGGCGGCCTTGAGCCAGGCGAGAGCCGAGGCCCGATCATTGAACGCGCCGCCCAGCCCCGCGAGCTTGGCACGACGCAGTACGTCGCCGAGCTCCGGCCCGGGCTTCAGGCCTGCCTCCATCGCGTCCCTCGCGCTGAGCTCGATCGGCTCGGAGGGAGCGGCGACGGACAGGTCTCGCAGCCCCGTCACCGCGACGAGAAGATCGACGTCGTCTGCGCCCTTCCAGGCGAGCGCTAGCGATGCAGCCGCTTCGAAGTGCCGATCTCGCGCCAGCGCCACGCGCCGCCCGCGCTCGATCACCTCCGCTGGCGGGTCCACGTCGATGAGTCGCTCGATCTCAGCTCTCAGGCGCAGGATCGCCTGCACCGTCATTCGCAGATCCTTGCTCGACTTCAGCCGCTCCAGGCGTTCGGTGATCACCTCCGCGGCGCATGGGGCGGGAGCCAGCAGCAGCGCCAACCCAAGGGCCACCGGTGAGATTTCCCCGCGCGCTGCGTGCGGCAGGATTCGACCGAGCACGGCGATCGCGCCTTCGACCTCACCATCCCAGCCGGGCAAAGCGAGCTCAAGCACCCTCGCGTCGGACAGCGCCCGAACGGCCTTCGCCGGGTCGGGCCCCGTCAGCACCTTGGCCACCTCGTCGAGAACCCGCTCCGGACTGACGCCACGAATCGACTCGCGCTCGGCTCGCATGGCGTCGAGAAGCCCCTCGGCGGGCTCGAGATCCAGGGCAGCCAGGAATCGACCGGCGCGGAGTAGCCGGAGGCCGTCCTCACGAAAACGCGCAGCCGGCTCCCCCACGGCGCGAAGATGCCGCGCCCGCAGGTCCGCCAGACCTCCCGCAGGGTCCACAATCTCGCCCGTCAAGGGGTCGAGATAAAGGGCGTTGCAGGTGAAGTCACGGCGCCCCGCATCGATCGCCGGTGAGTCCGCATACTCGATCTGATCCGGGTGACGGCTGTCCGAGTATCCGCGTTCGCGCCGGAACGTCGCCATCTCGATCTCCTTGCCACCGTGAACGATCACGATGATTCCGAAGGCCTTACCGACCGCGATCGTACGATCAAAGAGGCCCTCGACCAGGTCCGGCAGAGCCGCGGACACGAGGTCAATATCCTTGATAGGGCGCTCGAGGATCAGGTCCCGAACAGCCCCACCCACGATCCAGGCACGCTGACCTGCGGCCGCCATGGTCCTGGCGATCTCCAGGGTCGGCCCGCGCCAGTCCTCCGGAATACGCGCCATCAGCGCGTAACCGTCCAATACGTCGTCGATCTTCGTCTGGTCCTTCTTCATCACGTTTGCATCGGTTCGCGCCGATTACCAGACTCTAGCAATGCCCGATCGCCTCGATCCCTCCGAACCTGCGAAGCCGGCGCCCCGCCATCGCCCCATGGGTAGCGGAATCCCCGCTGCTCTCCTCGTGAGCGCCATCGCGGTTCTCGTCGTGGTGGTCTCCATGCCACGCTTCAGGGCCCACGTACTCGATGCGAACCGTAAGGACGCGAAGCTCACCATCGGGCTCCTCGGCGGCGCCGTCTTCAGGAATAGCCTTCCCCGCGGCCTCCCCATGCCCCTGGAATCGAAGCCAGCCTCGCCCGATGAAATATCCAGCAGCCTGAGGGCGTCAGGAGCGAAGGAGCCCGGCCTGTACGAGCTCGTCCTCAACGTCAAGCGCCTCAACCACCGCTTCCCCGACGCGCGGACCACGGAGACGGCAGGCGAGCTTCTCCACCACGGCTACCGCTTCGCCACCGGTTACGTGCACCGCAACCTCACGGAAGAGCTCGCCCTCGTCGCCTGGCCTGACGCCTACGGCAAGAGCGGAGACATCGCCTTCGCGACCACGAAGGACGGCTCCATCTACGGCCATCCGAACCGCGGCCTCTGGAGCGGCTCCGAGCGCGCCTCTGCCGTTCAGGACCCAGCTGAACTGTTGCCAGGCGGCACCCAAGCTCTTTTCCACGTGGACCTCTCCGATGAAAGCTGGGTCCGCGTCACGGGACCTGTTCAGAAGGCCGAGCCCGCGGCCAAGTAGGCCGCGCTAGAGTTCCGTCCAAGGTTAGGCAACGCAGCTACGGAGCGAAACGAAGTTGAGGACCTCTTGATTCGGGGCACTAATCGCGCAACTCGAGGTGGTCGGCCAGCTCGCCCAGCCCGAGTGAACGGAGCTTATCTGGGACGTCGTCGAGGGAACGCGAAGGCGGCTCGCCCGTCCAGCGACCGCCGGTCAACGGGATCGTAGAGCCGGCATCTGCGCGCGCTGCGCTCGTCGCCGCGTCCTTGAGCACCACGGCTGGATCCATCTCGCCGACCGACAGGCAGACGAGGTCGCCCTCAGCGTCGAAGAGCAGCCCGAGCGGCAGCGGAACGTCATCATAGGGAGCGAGCGTACGCGCCGTGATGAGCTCGAGCACCGAGCGGCCCATCCGAGTGATCCGACCGCCCATGCGTTCGCCTTTGAATCCAGCGGACTTCAGCAGCTCGAGTGCGGCCCCCTCATCTCGGACCGTGTCAAGGGTCACGAGGTGTAGGCGAACACCTGCAGCTTCGAGTGCTGCTTCGGCGCCCGCGGCAATCTTGAGCGTGTCGACCGACTCCGGCACCTTCGAACTCCAGCACAGAACATAGG
>JBLIHL010000405.1:0-5852 GCA_047635895.1 Paracoccaceae bacterium
CCTTTGAACCTGGTTCAAAGTGCGCCAACCTCGGGACAAACGGACCAGGTTCGAATCACGCCAACCTCGGGGCAAACGGACCTGGTTCGAATCGCGTCAGCGCTATAGGCCTCGGTGGGCTTTTAGTTCGGCGGCCAGGGTGGCGGCCAGGGTTGGGTGGGAGTCTAGGAGGTTCTTGCGCTGGGCCAGGTCTTGGGAGAGGTCGAAGAGCCAGGCGCCTTTTGGGGATTCCTTGAGGGACTCTTGTTGGGAGAACCAGGTGGGGATTCGGTTGTGGGTGCCCTTCGGGGAGTCGAGGTAGAGCCAGTTGTCTTTCCTTAGGGCCCAGACGCCGGCGTAGGTGTTGTGGACGTGGTGGTGGCGGACGGAAGGGGTTTGTGATCTCCAGACGGGGAGCTGGTTCAGACTGTCTTGGGCGGTTTCTGGGGGGAGGGGGTGGTTCAGGATTGTTGCGAAGGTTCGCATCAGGTCGACCTGGGAGATCAGGGCCGGTGAAGTGGTTCCGGACTTGATCTGGCCCGGCCACTTCACGATGAAAGGGACCCTGTGGCCGCCCTCGAAGACATCACGTTTGAGGCCGCGGAGAGGGCCCGTGCTGCTGTGGTCGGAGTCGCGCGTCCTTGCGTACGCATAGGCTTCTGGGCCGTTGTCTGACGTGAAGACGATCAGCGTGTTCTCCGTCAGGCCCTCGGTCTCCAGGACCTGCAGGACCTCGCCCAGGTGATCATCGCTCTGGTGCAAAAAATCACCGTAGCCTCCCGCCTCTGTCGTACCGCGATACTCGCCCGCCGGCGTGATCGGTGCGTGGGGCGATGTCCAAGGGAAGTAGAGGAAGAAGGGCTTGTCAGACCTCGCTGGCTCCTTGAGCCACTCCGTCACTCGCACCGTCAAGCGCGGCATCACCATGTCCTGTCGCCAACCCTCCACCATCGGTCCGGGACGGCTCTCCGCCGAACCCTCCGTGGGGGCTGGCTGGACCCTTAGTGGCAGCGTGGGCGCCGTCACCATTCGGTCGTCGCGAATCCACCCGTACGGCGGGAAGTTGGGAACGTCATCCCCGAAGTAGTGATCGAAGCCATGCGCCAGTGGGCCGTCGGGAATCGACTGGCTCCAGTCAAAATCATCCGGTGCATAGCCACGCCCCCTGATGGGCTCGGCGCCCTCCCTGCGAAGCGCGGCCCAATCCCAACCGAGATGCCACTTCCCAATACAGGCCGTGTCGTAACCACTCTGCTGGAACATCTCCGCCATCGTGAGATCCTCCGGCAAGAACACGCTCGGACCGAAAGCGTTCACGATCTCATGAAAGCGCCGCCAGTGATGCATGCCCGTCAGCAGCGCGAAACGACTCGGCGTACAGATCCCCGATGAACTGTGCGCGTCGGTGAAACGCATCCCCTCCGCCGCCAGCCGATCCAAATTCGGCGTCGGGATCTTCGAGTCCTCGTTCTGGACGCCGAGATCACCCCACCCCATGTCATCCGCATACACAAGCAGAACGTTCGGCCGCTGCTCGACGTGTTCAGGACCACCCGTCTGGAGAACCAGCACTGCAGCGAGAAGCATCAACTGAACCATGGGATCGATCCGTCACAAGAGAATGGAGCTGGCATCATGGTTCCCATGCTAACGACCGCCCTCGTCCTCGCTGCGTCCCTCGCCTCACCCCTCCAGAGCGCAGGCCCAACCGTCGGCACGACCCCCAGCCAGACTGCCGCCGACCAGCTCACCGCCGTCTGCGACGAAGTCTGGCAGCACCGGCTCGACCACAACCCGCTGCTCGCGTCCTCCGTCGGCGACCCCCGCGGCCACGGCCGCCTCCCCGACGTGAGCCCCGCCGCCCAGGCCGCCCTCTCCGCCTACGCCGCCGACGTCATCACCAAGCTCGAGGCCATTCCCGCCGCCGACCTCACCGGCCGCGACCGCGTCACCCGCGCCATGCTCCTCGCCGAGCTCCAGGACACCCGCCTCTCCATCCAGTTCAAGGAGTACGAGCTCCCCCTCAACGCAGACTCCGGCTTCCACACTAGCTTCGCCCGACTGCCCGACGAAACCACCTTCGAGACCGAATCCGACGTCATCGGCTACCTCGAGCGGATGGAGGCCTTCCCCGCCTACGTCGACGCGCAGATCGCCAACATGAAGGCCGGTCAGGCCCGCGGGTTCGTCCTACCCCGCGTCGTCATGCTCGGCCTGGAATCCACGCTCGTCCCCTACCTGGTCGAGCCCGAGTCCCACCCCTTCTTCCTAAGGATCGACGCGCTCCCAGAGTCCATCTACAGCGCCACCGACGGCAACAACACCCACGGCAACACCGACGACACTGCGAAGAAGCTCCGCGCCCGCGCCCTCCGCGCCGTCGAAAACGGCGTGACCCGCGGCTACCGCACGTTCCACGAGTTCCTCACCAACACGTACATCCCGAACGGCCGCGACACCCTCGGCGCCAGCTCCCTCCCCAACGGCCCCGAGTACTACGACTACCTCGTCCGACGCTTCACCACCCTGGACCAAGGCGCCCAGGCCGTCCACGACAAGGGTCTCGCCGAAGTCGCCCGCATCCGCGCCGACATGGAAGCCGTCGTCACGCACCTGGAGTTCAAAGGCACCTTCGCCGAATTCCTCGCCTTCCTCCGCACGGACGAGCAGTTCTACGCACGCTCCCCCGAAGAGCTCCTCGGCCGCGCCGCCCGCATCTGCAAGGACGTCGACGGAAAGCTCCCGCGCTACTTCAACCGCCTCCCGCGCCAGCCCTACGGCGTCGAGCCCGTCCCCCTCGCGATCGCGCCCAAGTACACCTCGGGCCGCTACGTCCCCGCGCCCCTCACCAGCAACCGCGCCGGCACCTATTGGGTCAACACCTACGACCTCAAGAGCCGCCCGCTCTACGCGCTCCCCGCGCTGAGCCTCCACGAAGCCGTCCCTGGCCACCACCTGCAGATCGCACTCAACGCCGAGCTCGAATCCCTGCCGCCCTTCCGCAAGGACAGCTCCATCACCGCCTACGTCGAAGGCTGGGCCCTCTACACCGAATGGCTCGGCATCGAAATGGGCATGTACACCACGCCCTACGAGGAGTTCGGGCGCCTCACTTACGAGATGTGGCGCGCCTGCCGCCTCGTCGTCGACACGGGCCTCCACCAGTTCGGCTGGAAGCGCCAGCAGGCGATCGACTACCTCGCCTCGAACACCGCCCTCTCGATCCACGAGTGCACGACCGAGGTCGATCGCTACATCTCATGGCCGGGCCAGGCCCTCGCCTACAAGACGGGCGAGATCGAGATCCGCAAGCTCCGCGTTGAAGCCGAGACGCGGCTCGGACCCGCCTTCCGCATCGCCGACTTCCACGCCGCCGTGCTCGAAGAAGGCACCGTGCCGCTGAAGGTCCTGCGCGAGAACGTCGAGGCCTGGATCACCGCCGGCGAGTCGAAGTAGATCTCATCCGCGCAGCGTCTCGATCGGGCTGGCGCGCAGCGGTTTTGCGCTGGCTGCCAACCCGGCAACCACCGCAAGCACGGCCGTGCCTATCGCCGCCAGCGGAACCGACGCAAGGCTCGGCAGGCCGGGCAGCTGCAGCCCGAAGCGCAGGAAGGCCCAGGAGAGCAGGAGCGCCCCGAGACCGCCAAAGGCCCCGGCCACGAGACCGAGCAGCCCGTACTCCACCGCGAACAGGCTGGCTACGCCGCGCCGCGTGAGACCCATCGATTTCAGAAGCGCGGCCTCGCCGCCGCGCTTGAGCGAGGTCGCCGCCACCGCGCCCGCCAGGATCGCAATCCCGACCAGCACCGTGAAGCCGCCGAGCAGGCGCACCGCCAACGCGATCCGCCCGAGCGTCCCCGCGATCTTCTCCAGGAGCGGCCGGATACGAAGAACACTGATGTTCGGATAGCGCTCCACCACGCTGGCCTGGAGCGCCCCTTCGCGCTCAGGGGCGATGCGCCCGGCGGCCAGCCGCCAGCCGGGTGCCCCCTCCATCACGCCTGGCTCCACGAGCAGGAAGAAGTTGATCCGAAAGCTCGCCCAGTCGACCTCCCGCAGGCTCGTGATCGTGAACGTCATCGGCAGCCCCTGCACGTCGAATGACACGGTATCGCCCAGCCCGACGCCGAGCGACTCCGCGAATCCGGCCTCGATGCTGAGCTCCGCCACGTCGGGATCCGTCCAGAGCTCACCGCCGACCAACGTATTGCCGCCCGGCAGCTCATCGGCCCAGGTCAAGCGCTGCTCGCGGGTGAGCGTCCACCGCTCGCGCCCGCGCCGCTCGTCGTCGATAAGCTCATGCACGGGCGTCCCAGCGACGGCGGAAAGCCGCGCCATGACCACCGGCGTCGAGTCGACGTTCGTCATCCCCTCACTGGTCATGATTTCCTGCACGCCGTCCCATTGGTCGGGCTGGACATCCACCAGAAACACGGTCGGCGCGTCCGGCGGGGCGCCGTTCACAAGCTCTTCCTCCAGCCTGCTACCGACAATCCCGAGCGCCAGCACGACCAGTGTGCCGAGGCCTAGCGCCACCGCCGCGCCGATCACGCCCGCGCCAGGACGCGCCAAGGCCGCCACGCCGTGCCGCAGCGTGAACCCGAGTCCGCTCCGTGGCACCTTCACCGCCAGTCGCGACACCATGAGCGCCGCCCCGGAGAGCGCCAGCACCAGCACACCAAGCCCCACGGTGAAGATCACGGCAGGAAGCCACTCTCTCGTTTGGATCAGCGCGAAGACGAAAACGCCGCCCACGAGAGCCACGGTGGACAGCACCTGCACGGCCCTGGGAGCCGGTAGAGGGCTCGCCTCCGAACGCAGCACACGCGCCGGCGAAACTCGCCACACAGCCGTCAAGGGCGGCAGACTGAAGACCGCCGCCGTCCCAAGCCCCAGCACCAGGCCGCGCAAGGCGGCCCCCCACTGCAGCGGTCCCGCACCGTTAGCCATCAGATCCGGCGCAAAGGCCCGCACCACGAACGGCGCGCTCAGGCCCACCGCGATCCCAATGACGCAGCCGATGAGGCTCAGTACCAGGACGTGCCCGAAGTAGGCCCAGAACACCTCACGCGGACGGAAGCCAATGCTCCGCAGCGTCGCGATCGCCGGCGTCCGGCTGCCAAGCCACGCGCGCACTACCTGCGCCACGCCGATGCCCCCAAGCAATAGCGAAAGAAGCGCCACCAACCCGAGGTACGACGCGATTCGATCAAGCGCGCGCGTCAGGCCAGGGCTCGGCTTGTCGAACGTCTTAAAGCGCAGGTACGGCGCGTCCTCGACGCTCTCCCGGACCTGGGTCACAAGCCGCGCAGCGTCCAGCGCCGTCGCCTCGGGCCCGATCTTCACCTGGCGCTTGTATTTTAGGCGGCTGCCAAACTGCACCAGCCCGGTCCGCTCGAGCCCACTCGGCGAAACGAACGCGCGCGGTCCCAGCGTCATCGCGAAGTCGACGCGATCCGGCTCGTCCACGAGCTCGGCGACGACTCGGTACGGTTGCCCGCCGATCATGAGGCTTCCGCCAACGCCCACGGCCATCTGAGCCATCAGCTCGGGCGCGGCAATCAGCTCATCCTCGCCCAGCTCACCCGGCCGGATGCCCGCAGGATCCGTGACGAGCTCACCGAAGATCGGGTACTCAGGGCTCGCAGACTTCAGCTCCGCCAGGACCGGCTCGCGCTCGGTACCAGCCACGCTGATCATCGCGCCCATCTCGACGACGTTCGCGACCTCCTCGACGCCGAATGCATCGAGCTGGATCTCAAGCTCCAGGGGAAAAGCCCGTCGCGACTCAATCGAAACATCCGCCGCGAGAAGCGAGCGCGCAT
The DNA here is from genome assembly GCA_047635895.1 of Paracoccaceae bacterium. Lineage (GTDB taxonomy): Bacteria > Planctomycetota > UBA1135 > UBA1135 > Saltatorellus. Next base: position 5,805 of record JBLIHL010000405.1, read on the forward strand.
CCCGGTTCAGGGCCCCGTCGACCGCCGAGACCAGAGCCGCAACGCCCG
>JBLIHL010000406.1:0-5841 GCA_047635895.1 Paracoccaceae bacterium
CCGGGGACGTGCTCGCGGCGCAGGGCCAGATCTCGGCGCTGAGCGTCGCAGCCGTCGTGTCGAACGCCATGGGGGCGCCGAGCGTGAGGGGCGTGGCGCCGACGCATTCGTCGGTGCCCTGAGCAAAGGCGGGGCCGGCGAGAGTCGCGACCGCGAGGAGAGCGAAAGTCTTGTTCATCGTATTGGTCTCAGGAAGGGTAGAGGCAGGAGAGAATACCAGGGTTCCCGGGGCTGCCCGAGGTGCCTGACTCCATCAATGATACGTCTAACACGCGCGGAGCTGGTGCGGAATCGCTCCTGGTACCGTCCCGCCGCGTCCCGTAGTGTCCCATCGCGCAGCCGGTGCCTTGACAGCACCGTGCGGACGGGTCGGCTGGGCACATGTAGACCGACTGCCTGCCGCTCCGCACCCTGCTAGTCACCGCCGAACGAGTCACCGCCGAACGAGTCCCCTCGACCTCCTCTCCTCTTCATGCTCTTCATTCCGCTCCTCGCTTCAGTTGTCGCTCCCTGGGTGGCCGTGGCACAAGACGTTCCCGGACCGTACTCGTGCGGCCCCTGCCTCTTACAGCCAGGGACCGACGAGATGACGCTGGTGGTCGACCACGTGAGCCCTGTCATGGCGACACTCGAGTGGGGCGCTGTCGGCGAGCCTATGCAGCGAGTGGAACACTCCAATCCCGAACGGCACCACATCTTCGAGCTGACGGGCCTGGCGCCGGGCTGCCTCTACAGCTATCGCATCAGCACCAACGATCAGCTCGATAGTGGCCCGCGCGAGTTTCGCACCCTACCGGTCGCGCCCGAGACGTATCGCATCATCACCGTCGGCGACGTCCGATCGCAGCCCGCGGAATGGCGTCGTGTTTCACGTCGCATCGTCGATGACGAGTCCGACGCGCTATTCATGATTGGAACGGGCGACTATCCATCTGACGGCCGCAAGTACCCGCTCTGGATTCTGCAGTTCTTCCGGCCTGCACGTGATTTGCTTGCACGAATACCCTTGTGGCCTGCCATCGGCAACCACGAGGCGACGCGCCCAGCGGGCTCGACCATGGAAGAGAACTCCAAGTACTTCAGCCTGTTCGAGCTGCCGGGCAACGAGCACTGGTACCGCGTCGAATACCACATGTTGACTCTGCTCATCGTCGACAGCAACTCGCATTGCGATCCAAGTTCGGAGCAATACCAGTGGCTGCTTTCGCAGCTCCGTTCAAAGCGCGCTCGATACACGCTCGTGGCGTTTCATCACGCACCGTTTACGTCGGGACCGCACGGCAAGGTCAAGCTCGATGGCACACCTCAGGAGTGGCCGATCGACGAGTCTCAGCGATTCCTGGTGCCACTGTTCGAGATGTACGGCGTCGACCTCGTCTTGAATGGGCACGACCACCTGTACGAGCGTTCGGAAAAGGACGGCTTGACTTACATCGTGACTGGCGGCGGCGGAGCACCGTTGTACAAGGTGAACTCCACCGCCAATCGCTATCAGCAGGTGGCTGAGTCGAAGCACCACTACGTGACGCTCGACATCGACGCTGACAAGATCGTCGTGGGCGCGGTCGATGTTCAAGGCGACGTCTTCGATCAAGTGGAGATACCAGCGAATGAAGGCAGGCTCGAACGGCGTCACGCGTTCATCGCGCGAGAGCTTGCGCAGGGACTTGAGTTCGGCGCAATGGACCCGGCGACGCTCCTCCAACCGTTCACGATCACCAACCGTCTCGACCATGACCTGAAGGTCGAGGTCCGGACAACGGACGATAACATTGATCTAGGCGGCGACTCTCAATTCGTACTCGGCCCGGGCGTCAAGCGGGATGCACGCCTCGACTTCTCGTGGCTCCAAGGGGACATGAGCGCCGATCCCTGGCACGCGGACGTAGCGGTGCCGCTGTACGTCGCTCTTGATGGCCAGGACCAGGCCCAAGTCGTCCATGCACCGCTCGAAGAGAAGCTCTTCTTGCGGCGCAAGCACTACCCCGTGGCGACCGCAGAACCCCCAGTTCAAGATGGTGAGTTGTCCGAGTGGATCTCCACTCCCAGCATGATGATCGGCCCAGAGAGCCGAATCGTCGACGGTGCTGCTAGCTACGACGGCAGCGTCGACTGCTCGGCAAGCATCCGCATCCTGCGGTCGGATACGCACCTGTTCGTGTCGCTCGACGTCATCGACGATCAAGCGAGCGAGGGCTCCAGCGGCGCGCTTCTCAACCAGGATGGTGTGCACTTTCTCTTTGCCTCGGCTGGCGATGTGGAGGCACGCAAGGGGAACGGGAAGGTCGCGATGCACTCCGTGACGAGCGACGGGCGCGTTCAGACGAAAGGAAGAGACGCGGCTGAATTGACCGCGTCCGCCGTAAGGACGGAACTCGGGTACGCCATCGAGGTGACCATGCTGCTCGACGATCTTCCAGTCGACGAGGACGGGCACCTCGGGTTCGACGTCCTAATCAGCGACCGTGACGGATCCGCGAAGCGCACACTCTTGCGCCTTTGGGCGAATGCAAAGACGACGTCTAATCCAACCGGCTTTGGCTTCTTGTTCCTGTAGCAGGCCCTGGAGAAGCAGCGATCAAGGAGCGTGTCGGGCATAGATGGATTCGGGTAGTGGGTCCCCAGGTTTCGGAGGCAAGGCGCTCCCTCACCCGTCGTGGCAGTAGTCCCAGGGGTGCTGGGGCTACGCAGCCTCCGGAAGCTGGGGGCCAGCTACTCGGATTCAGCTATGCGCGACACGCTCCTAGGCAGCAGCGCTTCCTCGTCTAGCCGGGTGGCGTGGGGGAGGTGGTTGCGGTAGGTTGCTGATCCGGGCCTCCTGAACGACCCGTCGACCGCCAGCTTGAACACGGTTCGATCTTCTTCGCCACGTCGCCACTTCATGAAGTCCTACTTGATCACCCTGCTAGCGCCGGCGCTAATTCTGGTCTCCGGCCGCACGCCGAATCTAGCGCAGTCTGCAGAGTCGTCTGCAGTGCCGTCCGTAGGGGTACCGACTGGCGTATCGACTGGCGTATCGACTGGGGTCTCCACGGCCAGCGATCTACCTGAGATATCTGCAGAGTCTCCCATCGCCGATGAGGAGATTCGCGCTCGTTTTCGAACGGGACTCGAGGGGCTGCAAAGGGCAAAGCTCACGACATCGGGAGAGGAGCTAAACGAACAGTTAAAGGGACGCGCGGAATGCACACTCTCCCTGCCTCCTAAGCGGACCGAGCAGCTCACGACCGAGAGCCTCTTCAGGAATTGCCGCCCTTCGACGCTGATTGTGGGCAACATCTACAAGTGCGGGAAATGCAGTCGATGGCACGAGAGCATGGCGAGCGGCTTCGCAATCGCGCCAGATGTGGTGGCCACCAATTATCACGTCATGGAGAACGACAAGGCAGCCACATTCGCTGTGATGACAGCGGCCGGCGACCTGTACCCAGTCATCGAAGTCCTCGCCGGTAACGAAGAGGACGATGCTGCCATTGTCCGCGTGTCCATCCCTGAAGGGCAGCCGGCCCTGACGTCCGTGCCTATCGCCGCGCATACGCGAATTGGCGGTAGGGTTGCGGTGATCAGTCATCCCGCTGGCCAGTTCTACACCTTCACGGAGGGGATGGTCTCGCGCTATGCCGCCTTCCAATCAGCCGACGATGGACCGACGTCCGTTCGCATGACCATCACTGCCGACTATGCCAGAGGCTCCTCGGGAGCCCCGGTTTTTGACAGCTGCGGCAATGTCTGCGGCATGGTCAGCAGCACCAAGTCGATCTACTACGACAAGGGCAATAAGGACTCTAAAGGCGATCTCCAGATGGTCGTCAACAGCTGCGTGCCGGCAGCCTCGATCTTGAATCTGATCACGGCCCCTAAAGAGTAGAGCGTTCATGGCGGCTGGGCTGCCGCTCCAGCGGCACCGCTGCGGAGTGCGCTTACGGCATGTCAAGGGCGCCCGCGCGCTCTATCGGTTCACCGTCTCCGGATGGACTCCCGGGTGATGGTCCGGAGGGGCTCGCCGTCCTTGCCGGAGAAGAGCTGGACGTAGCCCTTACTGGCGCCGTAGGCGTTCATCGCTCGCACGGCGATGTCGGGGACGCCGTCGCGATTCAGGTCGTTCAGCGAGAACCCGTCGACGCCGAAATGGTCCATGATGAACGCGTGCTGGAAGGGACTCTTCAGGCTATAGAGGAGGCTCAGGTCGGCGCCCGAGTGGACGGAGACCCCGTCCGGATCATCAGGCGTGAAGAACGTGCCGTGGCTCGTGAGAAGGAGGTCTTGGGCCCCGTCGCCATCGAGGTCAGGGAGCGGGACGAGCTCGATTCCGTCCACGTCTGCCAGGATCCGGACGTGCTCCGCGAGAATAGCGCCGGTGCTTCCGGATATGGCGCGCAGCGTCACTTCGACCCGGCGCAGAGCATGGGTCCTCGCACTCATCACGAATAGGTCGGCCGCGCCATCGCCATCGAGGTCACCGGCGGGTGTGAAGTCCGTCTTACCGTAGGAAAGCATGCGCTGCTCCCAGGCCCCGATAGAGCGCTGCGTACGGCCGGAAAGCGCGAACAAGCGCGGCTCTTGATCGGGCGGCCGGATCCCTCGAATCACGAGGTCTTCCACGCCATCGAGATCGAGGTCGCCTGGGAAGCACCACTCGCCCCTTCCTCCATCAAGGAGGTTCACGTCGAACCGCCGGATCGACTCGAAATCGGCGCCGCCGAGGATCTCGATCGAGACCGTCTCCCCTTTCCGTTGGAGCAGCCTCCGCCTGGCCACCGCGATGTCCTGGATGCCGTCGCCGTTGCGGTCGCCGACCACCCTCGCCGTCGCGCTCATCTCGTGCACGCCCTCCAGGGGAGGAAGACCATGCTCCAGGAGGGGCGCGCCGTTCTTTCCGGATCGGAGCTGAAGACCCTGGGCCATCGGACTATCGGACCCTGTTCGCCCTTCGAAGCGTGTCACGAAGTCTGGGGTCCCATCTCCATCCACGTCGCCCACTCCGCCGACGCCGATGCAGAAGCGGCGGAACCGATTCTGGGGAACCTCCAAAAGGAGCTGCCCCGTGGCTCCCGACACGGCCCGCGTCGAAGCGCGTTGCCACGGCACTATGTCGTCGAGGCTCTCCGTGATCAGCAGGTCATCCGCTCCATCTCCATTCAGGTCCCCCGCATTCATGGCGGCGCGAGCGAATCCACTCCTCGCCGGTGAAGCGTGGGCGGGTATCCGTGTGCGGAGCTTCATGACAGTCCACTTGCGCTCGCCTGGCTGTAGCTCGATCGATACGGCCACCGCCGAGTCCGTTCGTGCGTCTTTCGCGGCGAGCACGAACGGTCCCGCGGTCGCCAGCGCCAGGTCGTACAGTCCCTCCCTGTCGGTAAAGCCCCGAGCCACGATGCCCATTTCGTCGCTGACCGTCACGCTGGCCCCTGGGACCTTGGCGTCATCGAAGTAGACCGAACCCCTGACCGACGTCTTCAGCACGTCGTGGTTCGCGGCACTCTCATCCAGCGTCAGGCGCACGGCCTCGCCGGCGATCACCCTGACGTCTTCGAGGATCATCAGGTACGCGTGACGGTCATGGCTCCGAACTTCGCGCTGGACCCGATAGCCCGGGGGGGGCAGTGGGCCGTAGCGCAAGACACCGTCGTCTCGCACTCCTGGCACTCCTGGCTCGATCGGCACGCCGAAGTGGCTGGTGATCGAGACTTTGCACTGCGACGCCGGAAGGACATCGCCCTTCCGGTTGATCGACAGGACGTCGATCCAGCCGCCCATATCTGCCGGCGTCTCGCGGGTCTGAAGCCGTACCTTGAGCGGATACACCATTGCCAGTCGGAGCGCGCTGCCAGACAGCTGGAC
>JBLIHL010000407.1:0-5841 GCA_047635895.1 Paracoccaceae bacterium
GGCGGCGCTGAGCTCAGCTCGATCCCCAGCCTTGAGCGCACGCAGTCCTTCGCGGACGTCCGCCAGCTCCGCCACCATGGCCGCCAACCTCTCCGGCTCCTCCGCCGCGAGATCCTGGCCCTCTAGCGGATCCTCCGTCACGTGGTACAGGCGAAGCGCCGCACGCTGACTTTCCCCTTGGGTCTCCCCCTGGGCCTCCAGCTCTATCAACTTCCAGCCGTCCTTCGTCCAGCTGGTCAGAGGCTTTGCCCAGAAGTTTCCGTGCGCGAGAGTCCCTCGATCAACGGCGCCAGCGTCCCCCACCAAGGGCACGAGACTCTGGCCGACATACTGGGCCTCGATCGCAATATCCGCCAGCTCACACAAGGTCGGCGCCACATCAATGTGCCGGACCGCTGAGGTCACGACCGACCCCGCAGCCAGGCGGCCCGGCGCCCTGACGATCAGCGGTACGCGCACCAGCTCCTCAAAGAGCGTATGCCCGTGCTCGAATCCCTGGTGGTCATAGAACTCCTCGCCGTGGTCCGAGGTGAAGACCGTCACAAGCTCGTCGCTCTCCGTCCGGGCCAGAATCCCGTCGTCCAGCCGTCCGATCTGCGCATCCAAGTACGCAATCTCCCCGTCGTAGAGCGCTTCCGCCCGCCGGAGCGTCGCCTCGCCGGGCGTCAGCTCTCCCGCACGGATCGCTTCCATCTCCCCGCGCGTACCAAAAGTCCAATCGGTCTCGCGATCGGCTGGTTCCGCCCAGCGCTTGCGCTGGAGTTCGGGCGGCGCATAAACGCAGTGCGGATCAAAGTAGTGGACCATCAGGAAGAACGGTCGCTCGGAGTCGCCGCGCTGGTCCAGCCAGGCAAGGGCCGCGTCCGTGGTTGCATCCGCGGCCCGCACATCGACGTTGGACGCGTAGCTGACATTGTCCACCTCGTCGAAGTCCCGCGTGACCCCAAACGCCCTGGGGTCCAGGAAGTCGACGTTCACTACGGCGTGCGTGTCGTAGCCCGAGGCCTTGAAGCGAGCGGCGATGGTCTTCACGTTCTCGCCCATCTGCGTGAAGTTCGGCAGGCGCCCGCCAGCCCCGTGCTCGGAGGGATGCAGCGACGTCAACAGCGAGGCCGTCGACGGCAGCGTCCAGGGCGCATGACTCCGCGCGACCTCGAAACGAACGCCCTCGGCCGCCATGCGGTCGAGGTACGGCGTCAGTCCCTCGGGCCCGCCCTGGCTCGACAGCTTATCGGCTCGGAAGGTGTCCCCGATAATCAGCACGACGTTGGGCAGCGACGCTTCAGCGGCAGGCTCGCCGCCACAGCCGATGCCAGCCCCAATGCTTGCCAGCAGAAGGGGCAGCAGAAGGGGCAGCAAAAGCGGCAGTCGTGACGAGACACTCGTCGCATCCCGGGTTGGTTGGATGATTCGCTTCATCGGGTCACAGGGAGCCGCTCGGCCTCGCTCAAATCCACGGTCGACTGAACCAGGGAACCGTCTCCGTCTGCAAAGGGGACAAATTCGGCGGGCAGAGACGCGAGGTAGGACTCTGCCGCACGCCCCCGTACGCCCCGCAGCCCGAACTGTTGGCTCCAAAGCTCGACGCTGACTTCAGCATCCACCTTGTGCGAGAATGAGAATTCGACGCCTGCATCCTCCGGCCCCAGGATGCGGAAGGTCCGCTCCGACATCGTCACCCCGCCAATCACCGCCCGTCCGGCCTTCTTCAGCGAAATGCCCAGCTGATCGCTGGGACGCCCTGGAATCGCACGTGCGCGGACCATGACCCAATCGTCATCAAGCTGGGTCTCGCCAAGAATGACCAGCGAAGGCGGAGCGTCCCCGGTGACCGGGGCCGGTGCAGAAGCGAGGGGCCGCCTCGACCACGGGATGCCCGTCGGCGGTACATCCCCTGCGCCCTCGCCACCATCCGAAGAAAGCGAGCCCGTCAGATGCACTAGCAGCGCAGCGTCCACTGCGTCAGATCCTCCCTGCAGCTGCCAGCGCGCGTCGCCGTCCTGCTGCACGTGTAAGAGGTTCAGGTGCCCAGGCTCAATCGAGGTATGCGGATCGAGGCGAGACAGAATCAACCCAGCGAGGGCCGCCGCGATCGCACCAACCCCTGCGACCCAGAGCGCCGCGGACCGCCCGGCGCCCATGAGCGACGGGAGCAACAGAAGCGAGCCGAGAAGCATCGGCGCCACCGCCACCCCCGGCCGTTTCACGCCGAACGCCCCGAGCAGGCCGCCATGGATGGGCGTCAACACAAGCACGGTGGACACCACCAGCGCGACCAGTCCTACGCGTGCCCAGCGAGCGTCCACATCGCTCCGCAGGCGCAGCATGAGTCCGCCGAGCACGAGCACCGCGGCCGGAACCGCGAAGAGAAACGAAATGCCTGGCGCGACCCACGTCGTGGCGATGCCCAGTGCCGAGAGAATGAGCCCCACGGCGGCCCCCATCTCCGACGCACGCAGGGAACGTCCAACGATGTATGCGCCGAGCGTCACACCCGTGGCCGCCGCCGCCAAGAGACCGATCAGCACGGGCCCAAAGTGGGCTGGATGCGCAACGCCCGCCTGAACGCCGAACAGCCCGAAGACCCAGCCCCCTCCCTGTGCACCGAAGAAGCCCGTCGCTAACACGACCGCCACCGCTCCAAAGGACATGACAATGTAGAGAGGGCGCGCAGCCCCCGCGCGAATGGCGCGGGCCGCCGCCAGGAGTGCACCTATGAGAAGAAGCACGCCGATGATGCGCGCCGTCCGCACCTGATAGAGCACGAGATAGCGGCCGAGAACGTCAAAGAACACGGCGTCGTTCACGCCGGCGGTCGCCTGCTGAAGTCCCGGCGAGGCCGCCAGTGCCCGGACCGCCTGAAGGCCGTTCGTCACGTGGTGCTGCAGCGAAGCCTTGGACAGGTTCGCCAGATTGTCCAGCGGCGTGTGATAGCGATTCACGCCGCCGATGAAGGCAAAGTTGAGCCCTGGGACCCCTCGGTCCCTCCACACGGTGTAATCCGTATCGTTGGGCATACGCTTGTAGATCTCCGACGATACGGACGTCGCGCTCGGAGCGCTGGCCTCCGCTCGGAAGGCGCGCAGGATCCACTCGTTCCCAGAGCCTGTCTCGAAGAGTCGGCTGGGCCCGCTCGTGCCGCGCCCCTCCAGATTGATGACAGCTCCGACGTCACTGGCCCAGACGTGCTGCGCGGCGAACAGCTCAGCCCCCAGCAGCCCGTGCTCTTCCCCGTCTTCAAAAAGGAAAATGACGTCGCGCTCCAGCGGGCCGCCCGCCTTGAGCGTTCGCGCGACCTCGATCCAGGCGGCCACGCCGGCCAGATCATCGCCGACGCCCGGGCCCGCACCGACCGAGTCGTAGTGAGCCATACAGAGGATCGCCTGGCGGTCACCTGTCGCGTCCACGTCGCGCTCGAACGTGTCCTGTCCGCGTAGGCGACAAACGATGTTGCGCACCGTCCCGGCGCAGCTGAAGCGCGCCGACGCACCAAAGACCTCCTGGACCTCCGGCCTCATCCCGATGCGCCGAAGCTCATCCAGGATTCGCTCGGCGCAGCGCGCGTTGGCCACCGAGCCGATAGGCCGAGGAGGCGACACCTGGCCAGCATCGACGCCACCGCGGGCGAGCCGCTCCAGCACCTCAAGAGCACGCCCCCCCGACGCCTCCACCGTCGCGGCGTCCGCATCCAACGGCGCCGGCGGCGAAGTTCCCCAAACCGTCAGCAGCGCCAGAATGCCCCAGAGGAGAATCCCGAGCACGACGCGACGGCCCCCTGCAGCCTCCGAAGCGGACGGGGAGGGCCCCTCCTTCCACGCTGGTTCAACGTCAGTCATACGCCCATCATTGCACGGACGGTGCTGGATCACCGACTCCCGGCCCGATTCCTTTCACAGGCAGCCCATCGCTAACTACCCTGGACGAAACGAGTAGGTGAGCCCGGAACGGCGCGCCAATCCCCCATGAAGAATCCCCTCCAAGCGCGCTCTGTCAACGGCGCCTCCGCCGTGTCTTCGCTACTGGCTTCGTCCTCGGCTTCGTCCTCGGCTTCGTTCGCAGCCAGCCGCAACGGAGGTCGCCTCCCCGCACGGGTGGGCCTGACGCTTCTGGCGCTCGCCCTCGCGAGCTGCGGCTCCGATGATTCCAGCGATTCCAAAGGGTCGGGCGCAGGCACCGGGGGCCAAGCGGGAGTCATGCCGGCCGCGCCCGACGTCGATCAGATCCTCCGGCGCGAGCGCGTCGCCGTGTTCTTCTCAAAGGAATCGTGGAGCGAGGCCCTGAAGGAGCTCCAGCCACTCCTGGACACGGAGACACCAGCCGCCCGAGACCTCGTCAGTGAGGCACAGCTCGCGCTGCGCACCGGCGACTGGGATGCGGCCACGGCGGCCGTCGAGCGGTCCATCGGTCTCTACCCCAACGACCCGGGGACCATCTACACGCGCGGGCGGCTCTTCTTCCTCGATGGCGAGCTCGAGGCGGCGGGCGCATCGTTCGAGAGAGTTCTTGAACTAAGGCCCGACGACCCGGCCTCCAAGATTGGCCTTGCGGAGGCGCTCCGTCAGCTCGAGGAGAACGATGAGGACATCGAACGCGCCCGGAACCTGCTGGAAGAGGTCGCAGGCCTCGGCCGGGAGAACGGTCTCCAGTGGTTCGTGACCGCGGTCTACAAGCGCTGGGGCATCGCCAACGACACCGGCGAAGGGGAAGACGTCCTCCGCACCTGGCGCGATCTGTACGACGCGCTCCTCGTCCAGGGCTTCGTGGCCTCACGCGGCGAAACCCTCGACCAGGGAACCCTCGCGCTCGTTGAGCCCCCGGCTCCCGAGGGTACGTTCCCCGGCACCAGGCCCGTGGCGTTCCAACTGGAGGCGCCCCGGACGATCGTTGGCCTACCCGAGGGCACGACGCACTTTGAAATCGACGATGTAGACGGCGACCGAACGCCGGACGTAATCACCATCACCGATGGCGCTGTACAAGTTCGCGTCCGCGACGGGAGCGGCGTGAGCACGTCCACCGTTCTTGAGGCGGGCGCCACCGGACCGATGCGACTCATGGACCTCAACCAGCGGCGCGCAGGCGACACGCTGGATCTCATCGTTGCGACCGGCAGCCGCCTCCAGATCTTCGAACAGGCTGACGACATTCTCGAGGGAGACTTCGCCTGGTCGACCTCGCCCGTAGAACTGCCAGACTTCGGCGCAGCGATCAGCGATTTCGAGACCGTCGACTTCGACCACGATGGCGAACTCGATCTCTTCATCACTGGCGCCTTTGGCGCGCGGATCCTCCGCAACGACGGAGTGGGCGCGCGCGTCGACTCCAAGGGCGAGCTCCAGCCGCGCGGTGCATGGACCGACGCGAGTGAGCCCGCCACGCTCCCGGCGGATGCCCAGAGCTGGTGCATCGTCGAGGACTTCGACGGCGACAACGACGTCGACCTGTTCTGCGGAGGCCCCACCGGCGTGCACCTGATGGACAGCCTGCGACGCGGGTTATTCACAGACCGCGGCGCAGAGGCCTTCGGTGGCGCCTCCTTCGCGCGCAAGCCAGCCGTGGCAGATTTCGACGGCAACGGATACCCCGACCTGTTCGTCCCCGACGCGATCGACTCCCAGCTCTGGTTCCAGACTTCACCCTGGACCTTCACCCCCATTTCGACGGGCGTGGCCGTGCCCGAAGGCGCACAGCCTGCGGTCGATGACCTGGACTTCGACGGCGCGCTCGACATCTTCTGGCCCGTGGCCGGGACCTCCGGCGCGGGTCTACTGGCCGCCGGCCTGCCCACGCGCACCCCGATCACATTCGGCGCGCTGGATGGAGCCTCCGGACCGATGCTCG
>JBLIHL010000408.1:0-5833 GCA_047635895.1 Paracoccaceae bacterium
CACGCTCCCCCGAAGGGTCGACGCGCCCGCGAGCTCCAGAACGCGCGTGCCGTCACGCTGGAGAGGGAGACGTTCGAGGTTGCCGCGCGTCCAGTGGCCTATGGCGGTCCCATCCGCCTGAACAAACAGATGATCCTCCTTCACGTCGACATGCGTCGCCTCAGAGACGATGAGCGGCAAGATGGCCAGCCCGGTTTCATCCGTCCGCAGGTTTTGGGTCAGACCATCGCTGGCACCTCGCATGACGAGCCGCGCTCCGTGAATGGCCTCACCACTCTCTGCATGCATGACGCGTACCGGGAGCGTACTCGCGGGGTAGAGGAAGAAGTCCACGGAGGGATGGATCCGGCTCTCCCAGGGAGTCTCAAGCAAGAAGCGCGCCTGAGTGCCGAACCCCTCCGCGGTGACAGTCACATGAGCGCGTGTGACTTCGGAGCGATGGAACGCGTCCTCGTCCCTGAAGGTCATATCGAAGTAGCCGTCGATCACGTCCCGCTCTCCCTTGACCTCAGCGAGGGGCGACCCGCCTTCGATAAGCCCTTCGAGCTTGGCGGACACACGCTTGGGGAGATCGAAGCCATCCAACGTCCGCAGTCTCACGCGAAGCCCATACGGTTCCTGCCCCTGAATCGAGGTGGCCGACACTGAGGCCTCAGGCGGGGCACCCGCGGCTGGCTCCGCGACCGCGGGGTCGTCGGCCGCGTTCGGCGCGACCAGGGCGAGCCTGCCCTGGCTGAGTACCGGCTCCAGGAATGCGGCTCGCCGCCCTGGGGACTCAACCGTACGCTCCCCCATGGACATCGGGTCCATAAGCGGTTCGACGGGACCCGTCAAGACGCTGCGAAGAACCAGGACGCAGACGCCAATGGCCGCGATCGCCGCGCCGACCTTCAGGCCCGTCCCGCTGATTCCCGCACGTAATCCGGACTCCGCCGCAATATCGACACCGCGCAGCGACGCCGGGATCGCCGCGGCAATAGCAGCTAAACCGCCGCCTTCGTGATCGTCCTCAAGCCTGCGCCGAAGCATGGCCACCCCCTCGCGAATATGACGCCGAACGGTGTCCTGTGTCATATCCAGGGCGCCGGCGATCTGCCGTGTGGACAGTCCTTCCTGGAACCGCATCAGCAGCGTTTGCCGATGTGGATCGCCCAGCTCAACCAGTTCGCTCCAGATGCGCATCTGGCTTTCCCGGCGCGCCAGGAGCTGGTCGACTGCCGGAGCCCCGTCCGCGCGGGCCGAGGCCTGCTCCCGCGCGCGACGCCGCGCTGACCCACGCCAGTGCATCAAGAGGAAGCGCCGGACACCTGCGGCGAGCTGCTCGCGGGTCGGAGGCTGCTCGCCGCCTGCGGACGCGCTCATCCAGGCTTCCTGGCACGCGTCATCCGCGAGGCCAGGATCCGCGACAAGCCGGGCAGCAAGGCGCCCTAGCCATCGCATGTCCTCGATGAGCTGGTTCCCGAACGGGTCGTCGGCTGCTGTGTTGGTGAATGAGTTCATTTGCCCCCCAACTGCCGCCAAGACCGAAAGCGCGGACGATTTGCCCGCGAAGTTCTACCAAAAGCGAATCGGGGCAGCCGCCGGCGCTGACGCAAAGGACGAGGCATGGGTCGAACGTAGACCGTCGCGGCTTGTTCACCAATCCGCGAGCCACGACCTCGGGATGGCTCAGAGAGTGTCAATCCTGATGACCGAGACGTCGCCTTCGCCGAACACCCTGCAGGAGAAGCCCGACGTCCCCAGCAGCACGCGAAAGAACGGCAGGAACGGATCCTTCGGAACGACCTTCCTGCCGGTCAGGCGCACGCGCCGCTCCTTGAGCAGCGTCTCGGTTGCCTCGTCCCAGAGCAGCATGCGGCCCGTGGCATGCGCCGCAACGGTGGCTAACTCGTGGAGTGATACTTCCTCCCGATCGTTCCCCGATTCGAAGTCGACGACGTAGCCCCCTTCGACCTCCACGATGAAGAGCTTCGAGGCCTCATCCTGAAGGGCGGCGGCCGCCTGCAAGGATGTCGCAAGAACGAGCGCCACGGCGCAGGCGGCCTGTAGGGATCGCCTGCGTAAGATTTGGAGAGCGAAAGCTGGGGACGTGACTGCGAGGCTCATGGGGAACTGATGATGGAAAGAAAGGAGAGCGGCATCGCATGCGACGCCGCTCTCCTCGCGTTACTCCCAGTCAAGTAGCGGGCAGCGTTCCCCCGCCCGCCGCAGGTCAGCTCCTGCTGCCCACCGGCTCCGGAGCCTCCGCGCCAACCTCCGCCATTTCCTCGACCGACGGACAGGTGCAGATCAGGTTCTTGTCCCCATAGCCGTTGTCGATTCGCGCCACCGTCGGCCAGAACTTGTGCTCGCGAGTCCACTCCGCCGGATAGGCGGCCTCTTCGCGCGAGTACGCGTGGGACCAGTCCGTCGCGATCACAGCCGCCGCGGTATGCGGTGCGTTCACCAGCACGTTGTCCTTGCGATCCGCCGTCCCGTTCTCGATCGCGCGAATCTCCTCGCGGATCGAGATCATCGCATCACAGAACCGGTCGAGCTCTCCCTTCGTCTCGCTCTCCGTCGGCTCGATCATGAGCGTCCCCGTCACCGGGAACGACATCGTCGGCGCGTGGTAGCCGTAGTCCATGAGCCTCTTCGCCACGTCCTCAGCCGCCACATCCGCAGACTTCTCGAAAGGACGCAGGTCGATGATGAACTCATGCGCGCTGCGGCCGCCTTCGCCGCGGAACAGCACTGGATAGTGCTCCTCAAGCCGCTTCGCCATGTAGTTCGCGTTCAGGATGGCGACCTCGGTCGCCAGCTTGAGCCCGGCGGCCCCCATCATCGCTATGTACATGTACGAGATCGGCAGGATGCTCGGGCTGCCCCAGGGCGCTGCCGAAACGGTACCGAAGGACTCCGCGCCCCCCATGTCGACCATCGGGTGGCTCGGCAGGTACGGCGCCAGATCCGACACGACCCCGATCGGGCCCATGCCCGGACCGCCCCCGCCGTGGGGAATACAGAACGTCTTGTGCAGGTTCAGGTGACAAACGTCCGCGCCGAAGTCGGCCGGCCGGCAGAGGCCCACCTGGGCGTTCATGTTCGCCCCGTCCATGTACACGCGGCCGCCGTTCTCGTGGACGACGTCGCAGATCTCTTTGATCGCCGACTCGAACACGCCGTGGGTCGACGGGTAGGTGACCATGACCGCCGAGAGCTCGTTCTTGTGCTTCTCGGCCTTCTCGGTGAGGTCTGCCACGTCGATGTTGCCGTGCCTGTCACACTTGACCGCGACGACGCGCATGCCCGCCATCACGGCGGATGCGGGGTTCGTTCCGTGGGCCGACGTCGGGATCAAACAGACGTTCCGCTGCTCGTCACCGCGGGCTCGGTGGAACGCGCGGATGCACAGCATCCCGGCGTACTCGCCCTGGGAGCCAGCGTTCGGCTGGAGCGAGACCTTGTCGAACCCCGTGATTTCCTCGAGCGTGCGCTCCAGCTGATTCAGCATCTGGGTGTAACCCGTCACTTGATCGAGCGGCACGAACGGGTGCACGTCGCCAAACTCCGGCCAGCTGACCGGCAGCATCTCCGACGTCGCGTTGAGCTTCATCGTGCAAGAGCCAAGCGCGATCATCGAGGTCGTCAGCGAAAGGTCCCGCGCCGACAGACGATGGATGTAGCGCAGAAGCTCGTGCTCGGAGTGATACTTCTGGAAGACCGCGTGGCTGAGGTAGGTCGAGGTCCGCGCGTGCGGGGCCGCGTAGCCAAGATCCACCCGGGCCGCGTGCGTCGTGACCGACTCGGACCCTGCGCCGAAGACGGCCAGGAGCGTCGCGAGCTCCTCTGCCGTCGTCCGCTCATCGAGCGAGACGCCGACGCTCGTGCCATCAATCTCGCGGAGGTTGATGCCCTGCTCGCGCGCCGTCGCGTGGGTACGCGCAGCGTCGGCCACCCGAACGCGAAGCGTGTCGAACACCGGACCACCGTCGACTTTGACGCCGCCGGCCTCGAGTCCGGAGCGCAGCGTCTCCGTCATCCCGTGGACACGTGCGCCAATCTCGCGCAGTCCGTCCGGACCGTGGTACACCGCATACATGCCCGCCATCACGGCGAGCAGCACCTGTGCGGTGCAGATGTTCGAAGTGGCCTTGTCCCGGCGAATGTGCTGCTCGCGGGTCTGGAGCGCCATGCGCAGCGCAGGGTTACCGTTCGCGTCACGGCTCAGGCCGATCAGACGCCCCGGCATGATCCGCTTGTGGTTCTCCGTCGTCGCGAGGAAAGCCGCGTGAGGGCCGCCGTATCCAAGCGGCACGCCAAAGCGCTGGCTGGTACCCACCACGATGTCCGCACCGAACTCGCCCGGAGCGCGGAGCAGCGTCAAGGCGAGCAGATCGACCGCGACGATCGCGAGCGCACCGGCGGCATGCACCTTGTCGAAGAATCCGCTGTAGTCTTCCACAAGCCCGTAGGTCGTGGGGTACTGCACGATGGCACCGAACAGATCGTCGAAGTCGACGTTCGCGGGATCACCCACGACAACCTCGATCTTGAGCGCTTCAGCGCGCGTCTTGATCACGGCGATCGTCTGGGGGTGACAGTCCTCGCTCACGAAGAAGCGGCTCTTCTTCTGACGCGCGGCCGTCCAGGCCATGCCCATGGCTTCGGCAGCCGCGGTGGCTTCATCGAGCAGCGAAGCACCAGCGAGCGGAAGGCCCGTCAGGTCCGAGATCACCGTCTGGAAGTTCAGAAGTGCCTCGAGTCGGCCCTGACTGATCTCCGCCTGGTACGGCGTGTACTGCGTGTACCACGACGGGTTCTCGAGGATATTGCGCTGGATCACCGGCGGGGTGTGCGTGCCCGCGTAGCCGCAGCCAATGAGCGACCGCATCAAGCGGTTCTTCTTCGCGATGCCGTGGAGCTCTGCGAGCACCTCGGCTTCACCGCGGCCATCTTCAAACCCGGGCCCGAGTTCGAGCGCGCGGTTCAAGCGAATGCCCGCGGGGACGGTTTCGTCCACGAGCTGATCCAGGGAGTCCGCACCGATGGTACGCAGCATCAACTGCGTCTCCTGCTCGTCAGGGCCAATATGGCGGCGGACGAAGGTGTCGGTGGGATCGAGAAACTTG
The DNA here is from genome assembly GCA_047635895.1 of Paracoccaceae bacterium. Taxonomy (GTDB): domain Bacteria; phylum Planctomycetota; class UBA1135; order UBA1135; genus Saltatorellus. Next base: position 5,112 of record JBLIHL010000408.1, read on the forward strand.
GGGCAGGATTCGGTCAACACACTGAGCCGGGGAACCGGTGGCTAGTTGCCTGAGGATCGCGCGAGCCGAGGTCGCCTGTGACCGGCCCGTCAAGGGGCGAATAGTCTACCCGTAGACGGCCTTCGACTCCTCCCCCCTCAGATTTAGCTCTGCCCTCTTTTCCCCGTGCCCCCTTTTCGAGGCGACTCTTGAGAAGTCAGCCCCGAGCAGCCCTTCAGCTGCGGTCATGCGACACGTCTAGGAGCGTGTCGCGCATAGCTGAATCCGCGTAGCGCGCACCCCGCTTCCGGAGACTGCGTAGCCCCAGCACCCCTGGGACTACTGCCACTAGGGGTGAGGGAGCGCCTTGCCTCCGAAACCTGGGGACCCACTACTCGAATCCAGCTATGCGCGACACTCTCCTAGGAGCGTGTCGCGCATAGCTGAATCCGCGTAGCACGCTGCCCGAATCTACCTATTCGCGACACGGTCCTAGGTCTGACACGAGGGAGCCAGAGACGCCGTCCTGGGCATCGAGGCGCTCTCGGCGCACATCAGCGTCATCCAGGAGGCGCTGGACCGTCCGCCGGATCGCCCGGGGAAGCTCCTCCGGCGTGCAGAATCGCTCAGGAGCCACGCGTCCGAGCTGGTGCACCCAGCTTTCGGTCTGCGGCGGATGCTCGGCTGCGACGGGGCGCGCATTCATAGGACGCGAGCCGTCACTCGGCCAGGTGAGCCCGGCC
>JBLIHL010000409.1:0-5832 GCA_047635895.1 Paracoccaceae bacterium
GGGCCTCCTCGCCGGAGGGGCCGCGAGGGCGAGCCTCGCGCCGGGCCGCACGAGCCCTACGGGCACGCGCTATGGCCCCGGGCGTCCTGCGGACGCGTGGGACGGCCTTGGGCTAGGCGGAAGGACCCAACACCCAACACCCAACACCCAACACCGAAAACCCAACACTCGCCCATTCGGGCGAGCACCCCACCAACCCTACAGTCCCGACCCTTTAAAGGCGTCAAGGGCTGTCGTCAGCGATGTCAGGTCAAACGATGCTCCGTAAAGGATATCTCGCCCGCTCGGGGCGCTCCAAAGAGTGAACGGTGCACGCCTGTCACCGACCTCCCTGATGAGATCGCGGTGGGTGTCTGCGGCGGAGTGGCCTTCCGCTACGGCTCCGAGGCCGCTGAGCTGACCGAAGATCTGCACGAAGTCGGCGTGCCAAACGTGGGCGGCATCGGCCTGGCTGACCTCGTCGATCGCCTGGACGTGCTGTATCTCGGCGAGGCCCTTGTCGCTGAAGTCGCGGATGCGGGTGTCGACGGCCATCGTGTCTCCACCGAGGACGACCAGGACGTGACTTCCCGCGGTGGCGACCTTGAGGTGAAGGGATGAGTCGCCCAGGTAGGTCTTGAACGCGTTGCGCATGGCGGCGCGACGGTCAAAGTCCAGGCGGCGCGTGTCGAAGCGGACGCTGTAGTCCTCGACGAGCGTTCCATCCATCATGCTGCGAATCGGGAGGGCCATTTCAAAACCCCACGTCTCGAGCTCACACTTCGAAAGCAGGAGCGAAATGGCTTCGCGGGCGCGATCTGCATTGCGCGCCGCGAGGTAGACGGCGATGTGTGCCTTGGACGGCTCCATCTGCACGGACAGCGCGGCGCCGGGCTGGAAGGAGTCCAGCATCCGAATCGCGGCGCGCTCCATGCTGTCGAGCGCCTCACTACTGAGCTTGGACCGCGGGTTGCGCCTGTCCATATCGGCGCTCCCGAAGAGGCGGGTACGCCCGAAATGAGACCACTCTTCACGCTGTTCCCAGGCCTGACGAAGCGTGGCCACCGCGGTCTCCGGCTCGAAGGCCGTCACGAACGACACCGGGTCCTCGGTATCGAGATGGTGGCTCAGTTCGTTGAGCGTGGAGCTGAGCTCTCCGGAGCCAGTACCCGTCCCGTAAGTGTCCTTCAGTGCGCCTGTCAGGCGCAGGGAAACGGTGGCCTGGTCGCCCTCAATGTTGAGGCCGAATCCCACGGATTCGGAGGTCTCGAGAACCTGCGTGAAGCTCTCCGGAGTGAATTCGTAGAGCTCTTCAGCCGAAATCTTCGACCGCGCCAGACGGTAACCATCGTTGATGGTGCGGGCGAGGGGCTCAAGCGACGGGTTGAGCATGGGCAGGAAAGTCTCCCTGTCGAAACGCCCGCGGATGGTGGACTCCGGAAGGTCGGTGATCAGGGGTGAACTCCCGCGGTCGACGCTATCGTCCATTCCGATCGGCTCGACGACGGCGTAGCCGCCTCCAATGCGCCGTACCTTCATGCCACGGCTGGAGAGCGCGGTAAAAGACACCACGATCGGGCCCTCCTCCCTGGCTGGGACAATCACCATCGGCGCCGGGAACAGCTCGCCGGGCACGGGGACGTAGGCAAGGGCGACTCGCGCGCCACGGTCGATCATCGAAGGATCGACGCCCAACGCGGCGATCGTGACGGTCGCCAAAGTCGCGTCGAGGATGTGCTCTCCCTCGAGCTCTAGGAGGGTCGTGATGCGCAGCGACAGGGCCTCAAGGGTCTCCAGGGACTCGAACTCGAAGTACGCGAGAGCGTTGTCAGGGACCTCAGCCGCAAAGTCAGCCTCATCGCGGTTGAACAGGACCGTTGCGGCCAGCTCAGAGGGATCCAGCGCGCCGGTGGCCTCGAGTACAGCCTCAACGACCACACCGTTCGGATCGACCGCGGTGGAGGAATACGTTTCCGACTGGGCGCCCGCAATGGACACCTGGGGTGGGTCCTCACTGCACCCTACCGTGAACGCAAGTAGCGACGCGATGGCGCAGGTGCGCCAGCGCAGACGGAGGCCCCGGCTGGTGGTGAGCCAGGGGGCGTGGGGGAGGTTGCACTCGGGCTTGGGCATAACGGGAGGCTCGACGGGTTGCTCAGTTAGTCGAGTGCGCTGTGGCCCCGACTGAAACGCGAATGTGAGGCCCGCTGCCCACTCCCAATATGGGGCCTTATCATGCGCCCATGAAATCGAGCCTCTCCAAGTCGGGCCGCGCCGCCAGCCCCGCCGGCCCCTTTAGCCTCTTCCGCGCGCACCGCGGCTTTGGCGTCCTGCCCCTCCTCACGCTATTGCTGTGCCTGGCGGCGTCCTGGGCTGCCCATGCCGGCGAGACCGCTCCTGGGGTTCCCGTGACAGACACCGCCCCGGTGGGGGCTTCCGCGCTGGCGGGCCGGCACGTGGTGGTTCTGCACACGAACGATATCCACGGGCAGGTTCTCCCCCGGCCGGCGATCTGGCTGAAGGACGTCAATCCCATTCCGGACTCCGGGGGGCTGCCGCGCCTGGCTGCCAAGCTGCGCGAGCTGGCCGCGGGCGCACGGGCGGACGGTGCCTCCGTCGTGATCTGTGACGGTGGCGACTGGTTCCAAGGGACGCCCGAGGGGCAGATCGGACGAGGCCGTGGCTTCCTGGCGGCGTTGGCCCAGGCCGGGCACGACGGGGCCGTGGTCGGGAACCACGAATTCGACCATGGTGTCGACGTCCTTCTTGAGCACCTGAGGAACCTGCCCATGCCAGCGCTGCTCGCGAACGTGCGGATGCCGGACGGTACGCCGCTGCCCGGGACTCGCGACCACGTCATCGTGGAGCGCAGCGGGCTCCGCATCGCACTGGTCGGGCTATTAACGACCTCGACTCCCTCGATCACGCACAAAGCGACGAAGGATCTCCTGTGGACCGAGCCGGCGGCAGCGCTGGCGCGGGTTCGCGCGGAGCTCGCGGGCGCCGTAGATCTTGTGATTCCCGTGACGCATATCGGCATCGAGTCCGACCGTGAGCTTGCGCGGGCGCACCCGGATCTTCCGCTGGTCGTCGGCGGCCACTCCCACACCTTCCTGCGCAAGGGCGTGCGAGAGGGGGACACGCTGATCGTCCAGGCAGGCGCCAAGGCCAGCGTGGTTGGGCGGGTCGACCTGTGGTTTGACGAGGCAGGCAGCGTGGAGCGCAGCGAAGCGCGGCACGTCGATCTCTACGATGAACCCACCGCCGAGTTCCGGAACGTCGAGCTTGAGGCTGCTTGCAGCGCTCTGGCGGAGGCCGCTGCGGAGCGCATGGACGCCGTAGTGGGTGTCTTCGGGCGATCCGTTTCCTCGAGCCGCCGCGAGCTGGTCAACTCAACCAGCGGCAACTTGATCACGGACCTGATGCGCGAGCGGTCCGGTGCCGACGTCGCGATCCACAACCGCGGCGGAACGCGGACCACGCTCGCAGCGGGCGTTTGCACACGCCGTGACCTCTTCATGCTTCTTCCGTTCGACAATCACATCGAGACTCTGACGATGTCAGGTGCCGACGTGATCGATCTCTTTCGGCGCTCGATCGAAGAGGAGCGTCGCAGCGGCGTCGAGTTCAGCGGTGTCACGCTGGAGGTCCGGCGCGTGGAGGGCAAGCCGCGCCTGGTGCGGGTGCTCCTCGGCGGCTTGGACGGGCGGGAGATCTCAGCGGACGACACCCTCCGCCTGGCGACCAACAGCTACATGGCGACCGGCGGCGATGGCTGGGAGCTTCTTGGAGAACAGAAAGTGCGCGAGGTCGACTTCACGCTCCTGCGAGACATGATCGAGCTGGCCTTCGAAGGCGGGCCTCTGACGCCCTCCCTCGAACAGCGCTACTCGGTGATTCGATGAAACGAAACGCACGGTTCACCCCGCTGATATTCGGCTGCCTCCAGGCGCTTCTGATGCTTCCAAGCGCGCTGGCCCAGAGCGAAGGGGACCTGGTGAAGAAGCTCAGTGGCACCGACGCGAGGACTCGGCGGAGCGCAGTGAAGAGTCTCGCCCAGATCGGCTCAGAGGCCGCCTGGAAGGCCATTGCCGAGGAAGCGCTCGGGGACACGGAGCCGCAGGTGGCGGATGAAGCCCAGTGGCAGATGGGCCGTGCCAGCTGGTCCGAGGCGCTCATGGAGACCGTGGATTCCAAGCTTGCGCTGCGTGCGCGCGCTGAGCTCGTCCGCGAGCGAGTCGCCGAGGCACTGGGGCGCGTCCAGGGCACCGTTCCTGCGGAGCTCTTCACTCGTGCGCTCAAGGACAAGGAGGCGGCCGTTCGCGCCGCAGCCGCCTACGCTCTAGAGGCTCGGCTGAGACTCGGTGCGGAGGCACTGGACCTCTCCGACGCGAAGGAGCTGGCGAACCTGCGTAAGGCGGCTTCCAAGGTCGCGAATAGTGATCGCGACGAGCGTGCGCGTGCGAATGGGATCGCGGCGCTGGCGGCCCTCGCTAGCGTCGATCCGGGGTCGGAGGCGCTGGCGAAGAAGGCGCTCTCCAGGGAGGATCGGTCGGGGCTGGTGAGGGCTGCCTCCCTTTGGGCCGCGGGCGACGTGAACACGGTGGCGGACCTCTCGGCCGCGCTCGCGGACGAGGACCACGGCGCCGCAATGGTCGCCCTGCGGCTGCTTCATCGACGAGCCGATCGAGACTCGGTGGTGGCGCTCAGCGCGGCGCTGCCCGGCGACGGGTTACCGGCCGGCGATGCGAAGATGCGTCCGGCGCTGGCCTGGGCGATCGTCGGCTCTCTGCGCGAGGCATCGGGCCTTTCCCACGGCCTGGCCCGCGCGCGCTGGGTTCGCTGGGCGGAGGGCCTGGACGCGGACTGGAAGCGCGTCGCTGACCCTGAGAAGGGGAACGGGAAGCGCGAGGCGGATGAAGAATCCGCCTCGACGACGTTCTACGGGCTCCGCCTCGTCTCTGATCGACTGGTCTTCCTGGTCGACATGTCGGGGTCCATGTGGACGAAGTCGGGTGATACGACCCGCAAGGTCCAGGTCGGCGTCGAGTTGGCGAAGGCGCTGCGCGGACTGCCGGAACACGCATCCTTCAATTTGATTCCCTACGCGACCTTCCCCGGTCCCTGGGAAGATGGGTTGGTGCCTGCGACCTCGAAGAACGTCGAGAAGGCGATCGAGTGGTTTGAACGCAACACGCAGCGTGGGAAGGGGGATGTCTGGACGGCGCTCATTCCTGTGCTCCGGGACCCCGAGGTGGACACCGTTGTGATTCTGTCAGACGGTGCGCCGTCTGGGGGCGAGCGCTGGAACGTCGAGCTCATGCGTCCGCTGCTCCAGGATGAAAACCGGCTCCGGGGCGTCGTGATTCACGCGGTGATGTTCGATGCTTCCAAATTCCTCCAGAGGAGCTGGAAGGCCATTGTCGGTGACTGGGGCGGCGTGCAGCAGTTGATCGACTGATCCCGTGGTCACGGAAGCGGGCGCCCAAGGCACCTCCCAGTGGGTCCGTTTGGCAAACTGTTCCGCCAATTGCACCCTGGATCCCATGAACCTGCGCGAAACACTACACGGAAACGGCGAGACCCTCTCCAACGGCAAGGTCACCTACGCGGCGGCCGAGGGCGTGGCCCTCATTACGCTCACGAATGCGCCGGCCAACGGCTATTCCTACGAGATGATGCGGGACTTTGACGAGGCGATCCTGCGCGCTCGTTTCGACGCTGAGATCTTTGTGATCGTCATCGCGGGGGCGGGGGAGAAGTTCTTCTGTGCTGGCGCTGACATCTCGATGCTTGACGCCGTCACGCCGACCTACAAGTACGCGTTCTGCCTGCATGCGAACGAGACGATGC
>JBLIHL010000410.1:0-5817 GCA_047635895.1 Paracoccaceae bacterium
CTCTTCGACGTGCCAGGCACTTCGCTCGGCGCGGACAAGTCCGCCGCCTTCAACCGAGCGGCCACCGGCGGCGCAACGTTCATCCTCCACGAGAACGCCGCGTCCTTCGATGACCTCGATGCGGACGTGATCGCGTTCAAGGCGCTCTTCGGGACCCGCCTCGGCATCCTGGACGCTTCGACGATCGTCAGTGAGGGCGGCGCGACCTACGTCCAGCTGTCCCCCGCCTTCGACCCGTCCATCGGGTCGACCGCGAAATTTGCCCTCGAGCAGGGCATCTCGGCGGGCATCCCCGCCTTCCAGACCAATCTCGACGCGGCAACCACTAATGCCGTCACGAACTCGATCTACACCCCCGACGTCGGCACGGCGATGGACATGATCGACGATGAGTACCTCGCTTTGGCGCTCGGCACCTACTACGGCCTGTTTGCGCACGATCCGAACGCCAACGGCACGTCGGGCCTGAACCAGGAATACGCGGTCCTCGATCGCGCGGACATGCAGACCGCTGACCCCGACATGTTCGCCCTGATCGAGAGCTTCTTCCGCCCGAACCACCGCTACTCGGCATTCATTGACACGGCCTTCGTTGGCGACTTCGAGATGGCCTACGACGTGGCCGTGCCCTACACGAACCGCTCACAGTACCTGGAGCGGACCGGGATCCGGACGCCGGCGACCACCCGTCTCAATGGCAACGACCTCGACAACGTCCTGCTCGGCAACACGCTGGGCAGCACGTTCGAGGGGAAGGGCGGCAACGACGTGATCGAGGCCCAAGCGGGCATGGACATCGCCATCATGACCGGCGCTTTCGCGGAGTACACGATCACGGACATTGGCAACAGCGTCTTCGAAGTGGTCGACTCGATGGCGGGTCGCGACGGAACCGATCAGCTGCGCGGCATCACCCAGATCGTCTTCACGGACATGACGTTCAACCTGTAGATCGATTCGGCGAGAGCCTCGATCCCGCCCACCAGCAAGGAGCGGAGCATGGACCTGGGTCCATGCTCCGCTCCTTTCGTTGGGTCCAGTCAGGAGCTGAACTGCGCGGCGCTGAGCTGCGGGGGAATCGAGAAGTCACGGGCCCGATCCCACGCGACCGTTGGAATCGCTGGCTCTTCCGCCCATCATGGCGCCATGTCATTCGATCTCCGTGGCCGGTACGCCCTGATCACCGGTGCCTCCTCGGGCATCGGGCTCGAGATCGCACGCGGCTTGGGCGCGCGAGGTGCCCACCTCATCCTGGCGGCACGCCGACGGGACAAGCTGGACGCAATTGCGGCCTCCATCGGACGCTCGCACAGCGTCAACATCCAGGTCGTCGACGTCGACCTGGCCCACCCCGAGGGGCCAAAGACGCTGATCGAGATGATCGATGAGGAGGAATGCCCCATCGATATCCTCGTCAACAACGCGGGTGTGGGGCTCTTTGGCGACGGGCTTGAATCGGACGCGGCCAGGGAAGAAGCGATGCTACGGCTGAATGTGCTGGCGCTGGCCCATTTAACGAAGCACTACGGCCGGTCCATGCGCCTTCGGGGTCAAGGGAGCATCCTGCAGGTGGCCTCGACGGCGGCCTTCCAGCCCTGCCCCGGCTATGCCGCCTACGGTGCGACGAAGGCCTTCGTCCTGCTCCACGCCGAGGCGCTCGCCGAGGAGCTGCGTGACTCGGGCGTGACGATCACTGCGCTTTGCCCCGGGAGCACGAACACCGAGTTCTTCGTGATCTCGGGGCACAAGCGCAACCAGCTCCAGGAGGCGACGAGCATGGAGCCGGCGGAGGTCGCGGAGATGGCCATCGAGGCGATGCTCAAGGGGCGCCGCGTGAAGGTGCCGGGCCTCACGAATGCCCTGGGCGCCTTCGGCGTTCGATTCCTGCCCCGCAAATGGCAGGCGGCCCTCACGCGCCGGGTTCTGTCCTGACCTGGCCGGTGAGCTAGTGCTGTGTAACAGCACTAGCTGGCAAATGCGTCGCGATCGCGCATGTCCGCGGCAAAAATTCCCGGCTCCCGTGGGAAGGGCTCCATGGGATGCGAGCCCGTTGCTCTATCCTGCCCGGGCTATGAACCGACTCCTTGAACGCATCACGAAAGCGCTCCCCATTGCCGCTCTTTGCCTCGCCGCGTGCCAGACCTACGCGCCCGTTCAGTCGACGGGCAAGGCGGACTACGGCCGCGCACTCCCCGCGGGTGCCAGCGCGCTGCTGCTCCTGGGTGCAGGAGATAAGATTCCGAACCTCACCGGATCGTGGGTCCGAAGGGACGAGATCCTGCCGGTCCTCGAGCGCTCCCTCGCCTACACGCGTACGCGACATGCTGGGCAGTTCTTCCCGATCGAAGGCATCAGCCAGGAACGGGCGATCCTGAGCCTGGAGCGCATGGCTGACCTCCTCGAGCGGACCCAGTCCGCCGCCGAGTTCCAGCGATCCTTCGAAGCTGAATTCGACGTCTACAAGAGCGCCGGATGGGACGGTCGCGGAGGCGGAGTCCTCTTCACGGGCTACTGCACGCCGCTCCTGCCGGGAAGCCTCCAGCCCTCGGCTCGCTACAAGTTCCCGCTGCACGCCCTGCCGCCGGACCTGGTGAAAGCAGCCGACGGAAAGACCCTTGGCCAGGAGACGCCGACGGGCCTTCGCCCGTATCCGAAGCGCCGCGACGTACTACGCGACCCCGCTTATCGCGCACTTGAGATCGTCTGGCTCGAGGACCCAGTGGACGCCTATATCGCCCACGTCAACGGGTCAGCTTTCATCGAGCTGGAGACCGGCGAGATCGCCCGCTTTGGCTATGCCGGCAAGAACGGACAGCCGTACTCATCGCTCGGCAAGGCGCTGATCGCCGCTGGCGAAGTTCCCGCTGAGGAGATGAGCCTGGCCGCCATTCGGCGCTGGGCCGAGCGCACGGACCCGACCCGCATCGCCGGCTTTCTCGACCGTAACGAGAGCTACGTCTTCTTCACGCCCATCGACGGCAACCCGCGTGGCAGCCTCAACGTCCCCGTCGCCGCCGAACGCTCGCTGGCCACCGACAAGACGCTCTTCCCCCGCGGCGCCCTCGTCTTCGTGGACACTGAGCTTCCGACCCCGGAGGGTGGCATCGTTCCGTTCCAGCAGCTCATGCTCGACCAGGACACCGGCGGCGCCATCCGAACCGCAGGGCGCGCCGATATCTACATGGGTGTCGGACACCGCGCCGAGAAGCTCTCGGGGGCCATCCAGTCCGCCGGCCAGATGTACTACCTCTTCCTCAAATGAGCGCTGAGATCGTGGCCGTCTGCCTCGGCGAAGGCGGTATTCCCAATCGCCGCGTTGACGAGGCACAGGTGGTGGAATCCGGACTGGTCGGGGATCGACATCGCAACGAACTCCACGGAGGGCATGACCGGGCGATCTGCTTGCTCTCGGAGGAGGTCTACGCGGCCCTCCGGGAGGACGACGTCGAGTGCGACACACCGGGAACGTTCGGCGAGAACGTCCTCACCCGCGGACTCGATGACGCGGCGATTCGACCGGGCGATCGGCTTCACTTGGGGCCGGAGGTGATCCTTGAGATCTACGATGTGCGTGCCCCCTGCCTGACGCTGAAGAGCATCGACCGACGCTTTCCCGATCTGATGCTCGGACGCAGCGGATGGGTCGCACGCGTGGTCGCACCGGGGAGGCTCGCGCCGGGCATGACCATTGAACGAGTCCAGCCCGCCTGATCTCGCCTCCCCCATGGCGTTCCTGATGGCTTGGCTCGCTCCGAGATCATCCTGCAGCCCGTTCCAGGTCCCTTCGGGACCGCTCTGGGACGATTCTGGCCCCATTCTGGCCCCATTCTGGCCCAGCCAAAGACAAGACCGCACGCCCGTCCGGTTTCCAATGGGTTTAGCGACGGCTTCGACCCGTTCCCTCGCTCTAGAGGTCGAGGGCCTCGGGGGAGGCATCGATCTATGGGTGAAACAATGTCAATGAATGCGCTCGACGCGGCGGATACTGCTGAGCAGCAGGTGTCGAGGGGGGCACCTGTCGCGAAGCGCCATGGCAATATCGTGGTGGACGCTATTTCCTGGCCTACCCGGATCCTGATGGCTGGCGTGATCGCGGTAAACCTGACCCTGGGCGTCTGGTTCGTCCAGCGCGCGGACTATTCGCGCGTCCAGCCCCAGGGCGCCGACACGGCCGCCCCTGCGGCAGCGCCGACGGACGCCTTCCGATTTGGGGATGACATCCAGCTCGTGAGCACGCCCCGCCAGGACGGTCACCGCGCCGCCTCGTTCAACGAACGGGATTAGGGTCGGGCACGAAGGTGCCCCTGACACTATCTTCCTTGGGCCACTTCACCAGCTTCCTTGGGCAATGCCGCCGGCTTGCCTGGGGTCCCGCACGACTCCCACGAAGCTGGGTTCCATCCACGTCACTCCCTCCCATTCAGGGGCTCACTCATGTCTGAGTTCGAAGTCGTTTCCTACACCGTCGAGCCTGTTGAGGGCGACGACCAGATTGCCATCACCATCCATGCCTCGGACGGCAACAAATGGGAGTACGGCGTGCCCTTCAGTCGCGCTACGGGTCGCTACACCTTCGAAGAGCTCGACGTGCTCGAAGGGGACTTCGGCGAAGAGTTCGCTGAAGAGCTCTCGGACAAGCTCGATGAGGTCATGGCAGAGGTCTTAAAAGAGGGCTAGCCCTCTTTTAAGAGGTCCAGGATTTCGCGCGCGCGCCCGGGCTGACCAGTCTGCGACAGTGCGTCCGCGAAGGCTCTGAGAGCGGCCTCATCACTCGGGTCGCTGCTGGCCGCCTGCTCTAGCGTCGCCACGGCTCGCGACAAATAACCCGCGGCGAGCTGGGCATTGCCGAGCAGGGTGAGCGCCCGCGTGTGCAGCGGATCCGCCCGGACGGTCGCGAGGAGCCACGGGATCGTTCGCGGGTCAGGCGCGAGAGCCGCCGCGGCCTCGACCTTCTGCGCCGTGGAGAGTTCGCCCGAGCTAAGCGCAGCCTGCAGCGCGTCAAATGCCTCATCGAACCTCTGCTGAGATGCCGCGCGGAGGCCCAGCTCGCGGAGCGAGGCCGCGTCTACCTGGTCCAGCACGCCCGCAGCTCTGAGCCTTGCGAGTGATCCTGGGACGGCGACCTCACCCGGTGCTGCTGGGACCTCGAGGTCGGCGCTCAGGACGCCCACCCGCGCAAGCGAGTAGGGGCGACCGGGCTCTAGCTGGAGCGCCCGCATGTAAGCCTGGCGCGCAGCCTCCTGGTCCTGGTGCCCCTCATGCGCTCGACCGAGCAGCTCCTGGATCTCTGCGTCCTCGGGCCAATGGCGCTCCATCTCCATCAGGCGCGACCGGGCCACACCTGACCACCCTCCCGACCCGAGCGCCCGGACGGCCTCGAGACCCGCGCGCCGATCTTCCCCACCAGAGTCGCGATAGATCTCGCCCCAGAGCGAGGCCGCATCCGGCCAGGCTTCTGCACGCGTCAGCGCGTCGGCCCGGACTATGCGTGAATCCGCGCGTTCGACTGCGCGGCAGGAGCCGGCAAGGGTCAAGGCGGCGCAGGCTATCACTCCCAGGAAGGGACCTCGGTGGAGTCGGAGAATGCGCATGAGCCCAGACTACGCCCTGGCGGCGGCTGAATTCCCCGGTCAGCCGACTTCTGACGCGCTAATCTGCCCCATCCCATGGACGAACTTCAGCCACAGCACCTCACGCGTCTCCGCATAGGGCTCGCCGCCCTGATGGTCGGTCTTGTGTTCGACGCCATCGACCTCAAGCTAGGCGGCTATGACATCCTGCACGACATCGCGGCAGCGGTTCTCCTCGCGCTGGCAG
>JBLIHL010000411.1:0-5817 GCA_047635895.1 Paracoccaceae bacterium
TGATCCGGCGTGAGCTTGTCCGCCAATAGCTTGAGCAACGTCGACTTGCCGGCGCCGTTGGGGCCGACGAGCACGATACGCTCACCTCGCTGGACCTCGAAGTCGACGCCGCGATAGATCTTGTTCTCGCCGAAGGCAAAGTGCACCTGATCGAGCCAGATGACCTTCTGGCCGCTGCGGGGCGGTTGCGGGAAACGAAAGCCGACCTTCTTATCGTCGGCCTCTGGCGCCTCGAGCTTGTCCATCCGCTCGATCTGACGCATCTTGCTCTGCGCCTGCGTGGCCTTGCTCGCCTTGGCCTTGAAGCGATCGACAAACGCCTGCAGGTGCGCGATCTCCTTCTGCTGTGTCTTGTAGGCCGCGACATGCTGCGCGTCGGCCGCCTCGCGCTGCTTGAGGAACTTCGTGAAGTTGCCGGTGTAGCGGACCAGCTTCTGGTGTCGGATTTCGACGATGGCGGTGACGAGGGCGTCGAGGAACTCGCGGTCGTGAGAGATGACGAGGATCGCCCCCGGATAACCCTTGAGGTACCCCTGAAACCACAGCAGCGACTCAAGGTCGAGGTGGTTCGTCGGCTCATCGAGCATCAGGAGGTCGGGCTCCTGCGTCAGCAGTCTCGCCAGGTGAGCCCGCATGACCCACCCGCCGCTCAGTTCGCGGGCCGGGCGGTCGAGATCCGAATCGCGGAAGCTGAGGCCCGCGAGAATCTGCTTGGCCTTGGCTTCAATGAAGTAGCCATTGAGCTCGTTGTAGCGATCGTGCACGTCGTCGTGCTCGTCGTCGGGATGCTGCCCCTCGTCCGGAAGTTTCTGCTCCCGCGCCTTGATGATGCGGTGTAGGCGGACGAAGTCGTCGGTGATGGCGAGGGCGATCTCGAGGACGGTCTCATCGCCTACAGGCGCACTCTCCTGCGGCAAGTAGCCGACCGTGGCGTCGCGCTCGATGTTCACCCGCCCGTCGTCGGCCGGCTCGTCGCCGAGAATCAGTGAGAACAGCGTAGTCTTGCCGGCCCCGTTCGGCCCAACGAGGCCGATGCGATCGCCGCGATTAAGCTGCAACGCCGCTCCCGCGAATAGGGTGCGATCTCCGTAAGACTTGGTGATGCCAGATAGGGTCAACATGGGGGGGAGGAGTATGTCGGCGGCTGCCACGAATGGCCATGGTTGTGCCTGCGAAAACCCCGCCTGCGCCCCTCAGGGCCCGTTGACAGGCTCTTTCGCCGACCACAGCACGATCGGGCTGACGCGTCGAGGTCGCCCAGGCAGGGTGCTCCCATGCACGACCTCGATGCGCTTCACTCCCACGTACAATTAACCAGCCGGGGTCGCACGCAGCTCGTCCTGGAGAACATTGCGCTCCGGCATCAGCTCGCCGCCTACAAGCGCAGCGTGGGTCGCTGCCGACCGGTCACGGGACACAGGTTCCGCGTACAGATCGACGACTACGAGCTCGGCCACCTCGCGGGCCGCAGCTTCCACACGATGAGCGAAGCGGTTGACGCCACGACGGGCGCTTCGCGAGTTCCCCTGGCCAGATCCCACGTTTCTGACGGTCGAACTTGACGTGCCCACCGGGCTGTCCGCCGCGCAGTTGACTTGGCTGACGGGTCATCAAGTCCAAGGGCAGCCGCCGCACGCCAAGGGAGCCGGACCGACCCTCGGCCCGATGATCGCCGACGTCCTCGACTACGGGATCGCGATCCGAGGCGATGACTGGCTCTTCTGGCAGCCGATCTTCCTGCCGGCCACGCCCGGTGAGGTGAGTCGTACGGTCTCGGTCGACGTGGAACGGCGGCGGATGCGCGTCCTCGTTGCGGGAGCGCCCCAACCAGACGCGAGGATCGTGGTCTACGAGCCCAGCAGTGACTGGACCCGACTAAAGACCTTCACCGCCGATGCGGAGGGCTGGGTCGACGCTGCGCTTAGTGGAACAACGTTCCGCCTGTCCTGCGGTACCTCATATCTCGAGCTCGCCTGGCCCCCGCCCGCCAGTCAGACGGACCTCCGGTTCGACTGAGCGCGGCCCATCTGCCTCAGATGAATGTGACGGATAGTTCGCTCGAAGTATTGGACGTTGTTGCGGCGCTCAGGTCGGGAAGGGATAGCAGCGTGGCAGGCTCATGGATCCGTGGGTCCTTGGTACGCTGAGAATCTCTCGTCGGCAACCCGGTCGACTGGAGTCCCATTGGCCGCTTCCCGCGGCCTTCTACAGCCAACACGTTTTCATGCAGTTTCCCCATCGATTCCTTGGCCTCGCAGCCGTGGCGGTGGCGGCTGCGCCGCTTGCGTCAGCGCAGACAGCTCGCATTCTTGTCACGGGTGCGGTGTCGACCGTCACTGGCGTCGGCGGGGCAGAGACTCCCTTCACCGAGGCTGGACTCGGCGATAGCGTTGCCCTGGAACTCATCGTTTCCGTCCCCGGCCAGGTTCAACCAATTGCCGGCTTTGCGTACGAGATCCACCCTACGTTGAGCTCGCTGACCATCGGCGAACAACGCGACACGCTGCTCTCGCCGACTTCCAGCTCCACTTTCGTGTCGCTGACCGACGACGACCCCACGTTCGGCGACATCCTGAACGCCAGCACCAGGTTCGCTAGCTCGCCAACGACCAGCGTGGGGATCCTCCGCTCGGACTTGCAGGGCAACCTCTGGGACACCGACGTCCTCGAGGACCTGGCCGGTTCGGAAGTGGGGGGCTCCTCGGCCAACTCGTCCTTCCGAATTTGGAGGCCTCTGGGAGGGCTCACCTTCCGGTTGGACTCCATCGAATTCGACGCCAGCATCGGGACATCGTACTGCGACGCCACCGTGAACTCGACGGGCGCTGTCGGCGAGCTCAGCGGCTTTGGCACTGCGATGACCGCTCTGAATGATCTGACGGTCATCGCTTCAGAGCTCCCGCCAGGCGCCACGGGGTTCTTTCTGATCAGCCCGCAGGCTGGTTTTATCGTCAATCCAGGAGGCAGCCTCGGCAACCTCTGCCTGGGCGGTGCGATCGGCCGCTACGTCGGTGCAGGAGAGGTTCAGGCCGCAGACGCCGCCGGGAGAATCTCGCTCGACATGGACCTCAACTTCATTCCGACGCCGTCGGGCCCCACGGCGGGCATGCCGGGTGACGTCCTGAACGTACAGCTGTGGCACCGCGATATCGTTGCGGGTCAGGTTGTCTCCAACCTCACGCGCGGACTGACGCTCACACTGCAATAGTCCGACGTCCTACCGCCGCATTTCGGACGAGAACGTCACGTCTAGTCTGATTGGGTGCAGCTGGGCCGCCTGCATGACTTCTGTAGGAATGGCTCTTCGGCCATGTGGCAACAGGCTCGCCACAAACACCCACGCTGAGCGCTGCGTAGGCATGGAGTCACACCACTCAAGACTCGCTCGACGCTTGCAAGACTTATGGACATCCAGCTACCGATCCGCGCCCTTCTTTCGATGCTGTCGTGCGCCTGCCTCTCCGTGAGCTCGTCTGCGCAGGCCAGGACTGACGAGCAGCAGCAGCCGGCTCGGCCCGCTACCCTACTGCCGCTCACGGATCGCATACCGCCCTTGGCGCGCATGATCTCGGGCGAATGGCGCATGACGATGGCGAACGGGTTGAGCCAGTTCGTCACCTGGCACACAGGCCCGGGCGAGCAGTCTTTGCGGGCGCTAACGGACGGCATGGGTGGGAACGGAGAACCGTGGCGCTCGAACCGGGTTGTGTACTGGCACCCGCATCACCAGCAGATCCGCACGCTAGGCATGAGCCCCTACGCCAGGACAGTTTCGGAGGGCACGCTTGGCCTCGACGACGGGACCTTGCACTCCGTCAACGATCTTTATCAGCAAGGCGGGATTCGCCGCCGACTCGAGACGCGTTGGGAATTCGACGGTCCCGACAAGTACCAAGCGAAGTTGCTGGAAACGTCGAACGCAGGTGAAGTCACCACCTTGGGCGTGTGGGACTACGTGCGCTCACTGTCCAGCTCAAAGCCGAGCCCACATCCCGGCGAAGCGGCTCCGGAACCCTCGCCGTACTTAGACTCTCTGCAGGCGCTCGTCGGTCCCACCTGGGAGGCCAAGGCCGAATGGGCTAGCATTCAGCTCCTCCACACGCAGTCGACTTTGGAGTGGTTTCCCCACGCCGACTACATCTACGCACGCTCGATCGCCCTACCCGCGCCGAGCACCAAGGTTGAATCCACACACCTGCTCGATGCCTACGTCTATCACCACACAGGAACCGGCGCGCTGCGTTGCCTGGCGCTATCGAACTCGGGCGGCGTGTACGAAGGTGACCTGAACGTCTTGGAAGGAGGCGCCGTGCAACTCGATGTGCAAGGCTACGAAGGCGATCGAGTCCAGCCGTATATCGTGCTCTTCGAACCCCAAGAGGATGGCACGTGGCGCAACCGCATCTGGTCCTTGGAGGGACCCGACCGAAGCCTCCTGCTCGACACTCGTCACCGTCAAACAGCCCCCAAGTAGCCCCTGGTGAGCGGTACCGTGGCGGTTCCGAACCGCAACGGATTCCGCCACACACAGTTCAATCCTTCTTCAGCGAGGGGATCGCCCTTACGCTGCGGCAGGGGAGGCGCCGCTCGTCATGCGCTTGCGCGGCGACGCGTCACCGAGCCCACGTCTTCAAAGAAGATTCGCTGCCTTCTTGCCGCGTACCTGCCTTGTTGGCTGCGGGGGTTGGACGCAGGCCAACGACGACTCGTGGCGACGACGCGCCGGTGACTGTAGCGCCAGCTTGGCCGCCGGGACCTCGGCCTTCGTCGCGGACGTGAACGACGACTCGGAGGCTTTCGACGACATCTATCAGTACCAGAATGTCTTGGCGGCGCTCGAGCCGGCCTGGCGGATTGGGACCTTCGCCGACATGATGTTTTTCACTGAACCGATTGCCCTGGGTCAGGAGCTCCTGTCAAAGGCACTCGCGCCTCAGCGGCGGATCGTGCCCGCGCTCGACTTCTTGTTCTGGTTTGGCTACGGCGACCACCATGAGGATTCTGGCGTCGATCGCACCGGCTCAGCGGAACGTCACGGCCAACGCGCTTGAGAAGTTGCTCACAGCGACGCCAAGCTGTGTGTCGCGGTGCCAGACCTGGAAGAACCATGTTTGGCCGGCCTGCGCAGCCACAAAGCCACCGGGCTGGGGAAGTGATTGGGGGAAGATGCGGATCGTCGTGTTGAGATTGGGCGTGAAGGCGAGCCCGCGGCCAATGGCGCCGCCGAGGCACAGGTTGCCGACGCTTCCACCGGGGTTAGCGGCCAAGCCTGACATGCTGGACACGAGCGGGATCGTCAAGCCTCCCACGTGGTTGATCAGGCGCAGCTCGAGGTCGTTGAACGAGGCCGTGTCGAGTCCAATCGCGCGGAGCGAGGAGGGAACCCCGAGGCTGTTCGGGACGCCTTCGCACACAACGTCGTTCGGAAGCGCCAGGCTAGCGATAACGAGGGAAGCCTGCACGCCACTCTAGCTGGATGGAATCAGCCACCGCCCGTTTTCCAACAGGGAGGGGGAAGCCACACCCTGGCCGCGGCAGTGGAGATGCTCCTCCAGGCAGAGCTCTTCCCGGGGAGCGCCCGGCGCGTCGTCCGGCCGCTCCCGTGGGCGGCCCGGGATGCCGCGGTCACCGACCGTGGCGGCCGGCGTGAGAGAACCGTGATACGCCCAGTCGTGGGGGGTGCTACCGTCATCGGCTATCACGCAACGAGCGTCACACCATCGCAGACACAGGAGACCCCATGAATGAAACGACCTACCATCCGACCCGCCGTGCCGTCGTCCAGTTAGCGGCCGCGAGCGTCGTCAGCGCCGGACT
>JBLIHL010000412.1:0-5805 GCA_047635895.1 Paracoccaceae bacterium
ATCCGGCCTCTAGACCGCTATGATCACGCCCCCCCCCTCCTAATACTAATGACCGGCCGATTCGCTGACCCATTGGCTGCCCACCGCACGTGGCACCCTGAACTGGGTCTCTAAATCGGCTCACTGAACTGGCCCTCCAAATCTGGCTCTCTGAAGTCAACGGCGGCGTGACTGCGTTTTCTGACGGCAGTTCCTCACCGAAGGCACCTCCCCAACGGTCCCTCCGACCACCGGCCCTACACACAACCGTCGACAATCACACTCGAACGTACGCTCCGATTCCGGAGCACCACGTCCGTCCCCGTCGCCGGGTTTCGCAACGACACCCCTCCAAGATGACGCACCGACCCCAAAACCCGACACGCTCCGTGGTCGCCTCTGTGGCAGCTGCCCTGGCATTCGCCGTGCTCGGCTGCAACTCGACTGAATCACCGAACGCGACGGAAGTCCCGCCGGGGACCTACGAGTTCACGCCCGGCAACGACGGGAACTACTTTGTCGATTCGAACTTTGCCGGAGAGGCCCAGGAACTCCGCATCGCGCGCCAGTACTACGGTCGCCTCGTCACTGTGGCCTCCTGCACGCCGACCGGCGGGATCATTGACATCGTCCACACGGACTTTGTGATCGATCCGCGCGAGGCCAACACCTGGTCGGCGCCGTTCACGCTCTTGACCAACCCCGTGGACGGCGCGCAGACGCTTTGCATTGCGGAGGACGTCACCAATACGACCGTCGACCCTGTCGCAGGGACCAGCCCCCAGGAGCGCTTCCTCGATGCACTCATTGAGGCTGCCGGCGGCGTACGCCCGGTCACGGACCTTGGCTTCGTCGGCGCAGGCAACTACACGATGGTGCCCCGCAACGCGGCCTTCGTGATTCAGTTTGACGACCTGGTCAACCCGGAGACGATCAACAGCGATTCGATCAAGATCGTCCAGGGCGATCCCGCGATCATCCCCTTCCCGGCACGTGTCTTCGCGGACACGAACTTCGGGGGAATGGCAGACTTCGACGGTCTCCCCGGCAACGAGTTCTACCCGACACGCATCATCATCGACCCGTCCATCTCGCCTGGGGAGTCCCTGGCGACTGGCCTCTCTGCCAACCTCACCGGGTTCCCGTCGAGCCAGGCAGCCACGGTGGCCAACATCCAGCTTCGCCTGCCCTCGAGGAAGCCTGGCACCCAGGTCAACCCGATCCTTGAGAACCCCAGCGAGCACACGCTGGTGACCGTCGGCAACGGCACGTTTGACTTCGGTAGCTCAACGCTGGACATCGTTCGCGCGTTCCGCTCCGGCGGTCTTGAGGCGGTGACGGGCGACCCGTTCAGCGGCTTCCTTCCCGACCGTGAGGCTCCCCAGATCGTGGGAGCCCAGGGCGCCGTCATCGGCGGCCCGATCCAGCCTGACGGCGCGGACCCCCTCCAGTTCACCATCCCGACGCTGACGTTCAACTCGATGCTTTGCGGCCAGCGCCCCATCGAGTCCGACGTGATCATCACGAGCAGCGGCATCTCCGTTCTAGTGATTCGGGACGACCCGAACAGCTTCGATCTCACGTCGGGTACCTATAACGAGTCCACGGTGACCGCGAGCAACGTGCGCGTCCGCGTGCTAACTCCTGTTCCCGCGCAGTTTGCGGCTGATCCGGCCGCTGCCTTTGTGGGCAACGGTGAGGGACCGGCCCAGTACACGGCCCGCTTTGACGATCGCATTCTCGCCGACGGTGGCGACCGCGAGCGCCCTCAGTGCTTTGTGACCGCCACGCCTAACTCGGCCAACTTCCCGGACGGTCCCAACGTCAACATCACCCCGGACACGGTGTTCTCCGTTCGCTTTAGCGAGCCGATGAACCCCGAAGTCATGGAGCCCTACGACACGGTGCGCGTGACGCGCAACCGCGCCGTCCCCGAGGAGCCCGCCGACTACGTCGCTGGCACCTTCCGCGGCGACCTCAACCTCCAGGTGTACGAGTTCTCCCCCATCGTGTCCCTCGAGCACCAGAACGGCTCCTCGGAGACGTTCTTCTTGAGCTTCGCCGGTGGCGACAACCTCCCGCAGGACCTCGCGGGCAACGACATCACGGCGGTGCTCGACCCCGTTGAGTTCTCGCTGCTCTCCACGGCGGGCACGATCCAGAGCGGAAGCCGCGTCAACCTTTTCAACAGCTTCGATGAAGAGGCGCCGTTCGCGGACCTCAGTTCCCAGATCCTGCCCGAGCGGATCCCGCAGATCGAATGGACTGTCGGCCAGGTCAACATCGACACCAATCGTGGCCGTATGCGGCCCCGTCCGGTGGTCCGTGAGCAGGTCTTTGTCAGCACGGCTCACCCGCTTCCGGGCGCGATGATCCCTGGACTTGGCACCAACCTTCCGCTCAACCCGCGCGGAGCACGGACACAGTTCGTCTGGCGCTACAGCGACTTCGGCCTCTCGCTCTACGACGACGGCAACTACCCGAACGGCCTGGATGTCGACCGTCTCAACATGGACGTTGAGGCTGCGTATCTGAGCCCCCTCGCCAGCCAGCCCGTCTTCGAGTCGTACGACGACTTCACGATGAACATGGCCCACACGGGCTTCCTCCCGGACGAGGTCATTGACCCCAACACGGGCGCCTTGATCGACGCGAACTCCGGCATCGTCGGAACGTACTCCGAGAACTTGCTCGACCAGATCGAGACCCCCCTGCAGGAGGTGCACCCCCGCCAGCTTGGTTACACAATTAACCCGGGCGACCTGAGCCTCACGCCAGATGGACTGACGCCTTTGATCCCGCTCCCCATGAACCAGGGCGTCGCGGTTGCCGAGAAGCTCTTCTTCACGTGGCGCGACACTTCGGTCATGTCCCTTGGCGCTCTCGAGACAGACATCGGCGCGATTCCAAACCGTGTCTTCCAGATTGAGCAGGAGTACCCGCGCCAGGCCATCGTGATCATGGGCATTGAGGACTGCAGCACAGCAGGCGTCGCTAACCCGCTCTACCTCCAGGGCTATGCCCGGACGGCGGCACTTCCGCTCCTCCTGGACTTCCGTTGCTACACGAACGGTACCGCAGCGACGGGCAACACGTTCGATCACGCCACGGCCCACGCGACCATGGCGCCGTTCTTCCGCGCCTTCAGCGCAGGTGGAACGAACCAGGCAGGTGAGATCACGACCATCGACCCGGACGCAGAGACCGTCGCCAACGGTGGCTTCGACCCGACGTCACAGCCGCCGGGCGCGGAAACGCCTGGCGTGGACAACGTCGTTTACTTCGGCGCCCTCGACCTGGTCACGCGTGTGAGTCGCACGGTGTCCATCTACTTCCCGGCCGTCGACCCGAGCACCTTCGCCGCTGGCGGTGGCAATACGGACTACGCCGGCACCTACTCGAACGCGACGTTTGTCGAGCCCGTTCTGTTCCCGGACCCCCTCGACCAACCCCAGGGAACGGAAATCAAGCTTGCCTACCGTGGCACGAGCAACGACATCATCGCCGGTTCGGACGAGCGCTCTAACGGCCAGAAGATGGACCCCTACGGGGACTTCTTCGTCGGCCTTCCGGAGAACTACAACGGCGGTCAGGAAGAGATGGGCGTTGAGATTCGCGGCAACGGGTCGTGCTTTGACGCCTCGTTCCAGTACCTCTTCGACGATGGCATGGGGAACAGCACGATCAACAACGCGCTGATCTTCCTCGGCAGCAACCCGATCTGGCGTAACTCCATGGCTCAGATCCAAGGAGCTAGATTCTTCCAAGTCCGGATGACCTTCATCAGCAACGTGGCCACCGGTCGCACGCCGACGGTGGGTGCACTTGGCTTCGGATGGACCAATAACTGATCCTCTGCTCTGATGACCCCCACGGGTCATCACGCCACACCAGCGCCTCGGCCCCCTGATGGAATCCTTAGCGGAGTCCTTCCCGGGGATTGCCGCAGCGCAGCTAGCGCGGGCTCGCTGTCCCCTTCCGGGGCGGCGGGCCCGCGCTGCTTCCATTCTCCACCTTGCGCTCCCCGGCCATTGCCCCCATGATCGAGTCATGTGGCCCAGGGACGCCAGGGCCTGTCTCCGTAGCCCTACCCGTGCATGTCACAGCACGGGCGGGAAGTTCTAGACAAGGAGGTGATCAGATGATGAGTGACGGTACGAAGGGGACGCGTCGATAAGACGTGCGCCCGACGGGTGCGCACTTGTGCGCGTCCCCCGCAACACTCAGGGCCCTGATCGCCACCCGGCAGTCAGGGCCCGACCACATTCATGGAAGCCCGCCCGGGGCTCACGAGAGCCCACACGGGTTTGATCGAAGCCCGCGCTGGGTTGATCGAAGCCCGCGCTGGGCCTGACACAAAAAAGCCGCGCGGCCAGGCCCCAAAGGACCTGACCGCGCGACTTCGATAGCTTCTGACGCTTCGGTCGTTTACTGACCCAAGAGCTCTGACTTGGCGAGTTCTTCGTAGTTCACTGACTCAACCGTGCTGGCGAGCTGGTCAAGCTCGAGCTCCTGGGCGGCGCGCTTGCGCTCCAGCAGCGTGGTGATCTGGTCAAGACTGGAAGCTTCGAAGGTCTCCACTTCATCCAGCGTCGACTGGCGGCTCTCGAGCATCTTGATCAAACGCTCGTTGCGGGCGATCGACTTGACCTCGTTGTTCAGCTGGGCCAGCTGGGCCCCGAACTGAGCGTTTTCTTCTTCAAGCTTGTCGAGGATGGTCTCGAACCGCTCCTCCTGGTTGCGCAGGTACTTGAGGTTGTGCTGGGCATCCGCAGCGCGGGCGACATTCGCCATGCGGGTGCGCTCGATCTCCTTGACCTTGGCGTTGGCGCGGCGGAAGCTCATCACCTCGTCGTCGAATGTCACCGCGACGAGCTGGGCGCGGGGAACACCGTCGGCACGGGCCAAACGGGCCTTCTCGACCTCAGGGAGGAGCTTCGAGAGGTCGTGGTCGACGAGGACGACGACGCGCTCGGAGACTTTTTGCTCACGCTCCAGTCGAGCGCGCTCGTCCCGGAGGCTCATGAGGTCCGAGCGAATCTCGCGGATCCGAGCCGGATACTGCTCTTTAGCCTGGGCGATCTGGCGCGCCAGGGCGGCGGGGTCGTCGAGGCTAGCGTCGAAACGCTGCTCGATGCTGGTCTGAAGCTGGCCCGCCATCGCCTCGACCCGGTCCGGGCCTACAATCATCGAGGCGCCGCCGACCACGGCTGCGGTGAGGGCCGCGCCGATGGCAGCCGTGCGGAAGAGGGTTTTGAAGATGAAGCGCATGATTTTGGGTTCGTCAGGAGGAGTCTGCAGGGAAACGGGCCCAACTCGGACCCTCACTACCGTTCCTGGGAGTTCAGCAGGCCCCGTTTCACCGTCGGGGCGGGATTTCGCCGGAAGATCCCATTCAACCGACGATTTCCACCGCCGCTTCGCGCATGACGGGTTCCTATGGAATAGGGAGAGAGGCCCCGCGTAGCGTCTCCCAGACCCTTCCCTGCCCTAACACGCGGCAAAACCGACCTGCCACCCCCAGTGCACGACCTCACTACCAACTTCATTGGCCGCCTGCGCGCCCGCGACGGCGCCGCCTGGTTCGAGCTGTGGGAGACCTTCGGCCCCATCCTGCGATCCCAGCTTTCCCGCTGGGGACGCGGCCGCATTGGCATCGAGACCGTACAGGACCTCTCCCAGGACACGATGGTGGCACTCGCAGGCGCCATCGACCGCCACGACCCCTCCAAGGGCGCCCGCTTCTCCACGTGGCTCCTCGCGATCGCCAAATACACCCTGAGTGACGAGATGGACCGCCGCGGTGCGCTGAAGCGCGGCAGCGGC
>JBLIHL010000413.1:0-5804 GCA_047635895.1 Paracoccaceae bacterium
GCACCTCGACGCCGTCAAAACCGGCCCGCTTGGCCCGCTCCGCCGCCTGCACATAGTCGGCCACGATGCCTGCCATCTCATCGGTCTCGAGAGCTCGCGGGACCTCGTGGGCCTGCTTGCCCTCGGGCGTGTGCACGCCCTCGCCTTCGATCTTGATCGCCGAGGGCGCCACGATGGCCTGCCCGCCGTGGAAGCTGGAGTGCGAGGCGCGCCCCGTGTGCCAGAGCTGTAGGAACACCTTGCCGCCGGCCGCGTGAACGTCGCTCACGACCTCTTTCCAGCCAGCCTCCTGGGCGTCCGTATAGACACCAGGAGCATCCACCCAGCCGTTGCCCTGCTCCGACACGGACGTCGCCTCGGTAATGACCAGCCCCGCCGAAGCCCGCTGCGCGTAGTACTCGCCAATGATCTTGCCGGGAACCCGCCCTTCACCGGCGCGCCCCCGGGTCATGGGCGCCATGGCGATGCGGTTGGAAAGGGAGAGGCCGCGCATGGAGAAGCCTTCGAGAAGGCGCTGGGGAACGAGTTGAGTCATGGCAGTAGTGGGGTCAATGAAGATTTTAGAACACCCGTTCTAGATCGACTGTTCCATAACCCAACCCCACATCCCAAGATTTCTGTCCCATAGACTCTCCGTGTCGCCTTTCCGGCCCCACCCCGACCTTCATATGGCTAGACCCAGAACCTTCGACGAGTCCGAGGTACTCGAACGAGCCGTCGCCCTCTTTCTCTCAAGGGGCTACGAGCGCGCGAGCATGCCCGAGCTCACCGCTCACCTGGGAATCTGCCGCCAGAGCCTCTACAACGCCTTTGGCGACAAGCGGGGCCTCTACCTGGCCGCCCTGGACCGCTACGGCTCCCGGGAGGTTGACGCCAAGCTGTCACAGCTCACGGCCGCTCCCTCGCCCCTCGCAGCGGTCCGCACCTTCGTCACCTCCCTGGCCGCGTGCGCGAGCCAGTGTCCCACCGACGGCTGCCTCACCATCACCGCCATCGTCGACTCCGCGGGAGACGAGGAGGCCCGCACCATCGTTGAAGGCCACGTCGACCGCCTGGAGAAGGGCCTGAAGACGGCCCTCAAGCGGGCCCAGCAGGAGTTCAAGCTGACCCCAGACGCCCAGCCCACCCGCCTGGCCCGCTCCCTGATCACGACCTATTACGGAATTGGCGTCCTGGCGAAGCTCCCCGGAAGCGCCCTGAGAATCAAGGCTGCGGCTGCCGAGGCCCTCGAACGCCTCGACTCGATCACGGCCTGACCCCAAGACCGTGACCCCAAGCGCCCGTTCCCACTGGCAAGCGAGCCGCGCCCCCGTTACCTTCCCCCCCGACGCGCCCGTAGCTCAGTTGGATAGAGCACCGCTTTCCTAAAGCGGGGGTCGTGGGTTCGAATCCCGCCGGGCGTACCACTCTCGCTTCTCGCCCCGTCTGCCCGCGGGCGAGATGGCGCCCTCCTGCGGGATGGGCACCGCGCATTCCACGCTGGCCTAGACGTGCCCCCTTGGATCGGCGGGACTGCGCCCCCGGCAAAGAAGGTAGCCGCGCGCATTGGGGATCTCGATGGTCCCCTCGCCCCTTCAAGATGGACCTCGAGATTAAGCTGGCCTGACTCTAGGGGCACGGGCTCAAGGGTTCAGGCTGACTTTCGAGAGGCCTCCCGCTGGCTAGCATGCCGCAGGTAGCGACCCGCCTGGAAGACCGGGGAACAGGGTCGTGCCCCTCGCCTAAGCGTCGCCGCCGGGTCATTCTCTCCGGGATAGGCGCGGCTCCTTCGTCACTCGTTTCACCCATTCTTGTCGCCACCCTTTGCGCGGGTAATCGGCATTCTCTTGGCGCCACCCGCTCCCACTCTCCCATGAATCGCCGCGCCATTATCGCGCCACTGATCGTGGCCTTCATCTGGGGCATCAATGTGCCCGTCATGAAGGCGGCCCTTTCGGAGGTGCACCCGCAGCTCTTCAATGCGGGACGGCTCAGCCTGAGCGCTGTGGCCCTCGGGCTCATCGACTGGTTCGAGCGCGGCGGAAAGCCCGCGCCGAAGCTGAGCTGGAAGACGCTCCTGTGGTACGGGCTTCTCGCGAGCCTCCTGTACCAGGTGCTATTCCTTTGGGGAATGAAGCAGACCACGGCCAGCAATGCGGCGCTGATCGTGACGAGCGGGCCGCTGTGGACCGCGCTGTTCAGCGCTCTCTACGGGATCGAGCGACCGACGCTGGGCGCGGCGATTTCGCTCGGCGTCGCCTTGTGCGGGACGCTGCTCGTCACCACCTCCGGCACCGTCACCGGCGAGGACGGCTCGTCCTCGGCGCCGAATGAGCTGCTCGGCAACGTGATGATCCTGATGGCCATGATGATCTGGGCATGGACCACGGTGCTGAGCCGGCCGATCCTGAAGACGATCCCCGCCACGCGGCTCGCGTACCTCTCGGTCCTGGTGTCGCTGCCAGGACACTGGCTCATCGCGCTGCCGTTCATGGGGACGATCGATCCAGCCCGCCCTGCCTACCTGTGCAGCGCGCTGCTGTACTCGGGAGTCCTCTCCACCGGCGTGGCCTATGCGCTATGGAACCGGAGCGTCGTGACCCTCGGTCCCGCGCGCACCGCGACCTTCAGCTACCTGGTACCCGTCGTCGCACTCACGGTGGCCTGGTGGTTCCTGGAGGAGAACCCGACGACGCTCCAGCTGGTCGGCGGGGCGCTCGTGATCCTTGGGCTGAGCACGCGCCGCCGGCAATTGCCGCCGCCAGCGGCTGGTCTCGGTGGACCAACAGCCGTCCCACAAGAGCCGGGGAAGGAAGTCCGGATCAAACCGCCAAATCCGGGTCCAACTTTCGTCGAATAGGCGGCACCTACCTATGAACCCGCTAAACCCTTTCTTCAACGCCCCCACCTACGCGCGCGCGCGGCTCAGGCTGGGCATCACCGGAGTCGGTGCATTCGTGGTCCTGAGCCTGATCGCGATCGCAGTCGACGGACCCGGGACGCTCTTCAAAGACAAGGGGGGCGCGTTCTTCACCAACGCTTCGCTCCTTGCGGTGTGGATCGCAGGGGCCTCTCTGCTGGCCCTTCCATTCGAGATCATGGGCGGTTACCTGCTGCCCAAGAAGTTCGGGCGCAAGCATCCTGAGGGGGCCGGCGAATGGTTCCTCGGCTGGCTGCGCGGCGTCTTGATCGTCATTCTGACCATGAGCTTTTCGGGCGCGGCGCTCGTCGTGGCCGGACGCTACGGCGGGCACGTCGGTGCGCTGGGAATGCTGACGCTGATCCTCGTGATGCTTGTCTCGCTCCAGACCTGGCTTGCGAAGCTGATCGGGGGCCTGAAGACCGTTCGCCCGCCGTTCGGCCCCGTGGAAGACGATCTGCGAACGATGGGAATCGTGACGCCGCAGGTGCTCTGCCTCGACGCAGTCGACGAGGGCTTCACGGGTGGGATTAGCGGGCCGCCGACCGGAGAGACGCTCGTTCTTCCAGCGTTCTGGTTCGAGCGCATGGAGCCCGAGTCCATTGCCGT
The DNA here is from genome assembly GCA_047635895.1 of Paracoccaceae bacterium. Classification (GTDB taxonomy): domain Bacteria; phylum Planctomycetota; class UBA1135; order UBA1135; genus Saltatorellus. Next base: position 3,509 of record JBLIHL010000413.1, read on the forward strand.
GCTCATCGCACGTCGCGCCGCCATCGTAGATCGTGGCCTGCGGGTCCTGGGCCAGGTGGGCGCGGTCGGGTGGACGCTTCTGACGTTCGCCCTCGCAACGCAGATGCCGAGGGCGGGCGTGTTCTCCGTCGAGGAGATCCTCGGGACCTCCCTCTGGTTCACCGTATTTTCGTTCATCGGGCTCCTGGTGCTACCGACGCCCAGCCGCGCCGCGACGCTGGCGGCGGACGCGTTCACGGCCGAGGAGGTCCCGGGCCGGACCACGGAGGTCCTGATGAAGACGGTCGAGTTGCTCGACCGCCTCCAGGACGACGAGCCGACGCGGGCGCCGCGAGTCGAGACGATCTTCCACCCGATCCCCAGCGTGACGCGGCGCCAGCAGGCGCTCCGGTCGCCCAAGTCCGAAGTCGCGCCGTGGCATATCGCGCGGACGGCGATTTACCTGTCGATCGCAGGGATGAGCCCATTGAGCCGACTGGTGCACTGCAACGTGGGACGCCCAGAGCTCTGGGTGTTCCTGCCCTCGGACGGCTGATCGTTAGCCGCCGGACCGCTCGAGTGCCTTGGCGGTCAGGAAAAGGCGAGTGTCGAACTCGAGCTGGTGGTACTCAGGCTCCATCGACTCGCACATGCGGTAGAAAGCCTTGGAGTGATCCTTCTCACGCAGGTGGGCTAGTTCGTGCACGACAATCATGCGCAGGAACGCCTCGGGCGCCTTGCGGAAGACGCTGGCGATACGGATCTCGGAGCTCGCGCGCAGCTTGCCCCCGTGGGCCTTGGATGAAAACGTGTGCAGCCCGAGTGCGTGCTCGACGACCATGAGTCGATCGTCGTAGGTCGCGCGGGAAACGGGTGGCGCAGTGCGCATGTAGTGGCGCTTGAAGTCCTTGACGTACTCGAAAAGGAGCTTGTTGGACGTGCGGTCGTGAACGCCCTCGTAGCGCGACGCAATGTGTTCGGCCAGGCGGCCTTCGTCGATGAGGCGCTGGACCTGACAGAGCGTCTTCTCGGGGTAGCCGCCGAGGTAGTGGAGCGCGTCTTTCGCCATGAGGTCAGACCTTAGCGTGCCTACGCGATTAGATACAGCGCGCGCGGACCTCGACGCCGAATCAGCGCCCTGAGGCGCCGCCACGCTTCTTGCGGGCGGGGGCTTTGCCCTTGGGGACGGCCGGCCGCTTGGCGGCAGGCTTCGCCGCAGGGGCCTTCTTCGAAACGTCCTTGGGGGCGGCCGCATTCTCGGCGGCAAGCTCCCTGGCGATCATCTTGCGAAACACCCTCAGCTGGAGATCTCTCCTGTCAGTGGTCAGCTTGCCCGCAGCCACCTGCCTGTCGAGGCTGGCCTTCCTGTTCTTGTAGCGCGGCATGTCTTCTGCCGTCGGGTTCGCGGGCAGCCTGCCGCTGCGGATGGCGAGCTGACGACTGAAGGCAGCGAGATGCGCATTCGCCTGGACTCGGGTCAGCTCCCCCGAGGCGACCCTCCCATCGAGTCGAACCTGCTCCGCGTCGTACAGCCCGAAGACGGGCAGCTTGCCCGCCGCGGCCTCGGCCGGGGTCCTGGCCGGCACTTCCTTCTGGGCAGCAGCCTTCCGCTGCCTCGCGGGAGCGGCCTTGCCTGCACCGGGCTTCCCTTTCGGCTGAACCTTCGCCTTACCGCCACCGGGCGAAGCGCCCGCGGCCTCCTTAGCAGCCTGGCGAGCCTTCCCGCCACTGTCGGTCCAGACGGTCTGAATCATATCCACCCTGCGGAAGGCCGTAGAGGTGTCCATTTCTCCGGCCTCGAGCTTCTCGGCGAGTTGGCGAAGAGTGCTGGCGAGCCGCTTGGCGTCCTTGGACGCGCTCGATTTCTTGACCTCCGCTGGCTTCTCCTTGTTCTTCTCCGCCGGCTTCCCAGGCTTCTGGCCCTGGCCCTCCTCGGCTGTCCCAGCGGTAGCAGGAGGCGCATCCCCACCCGCCTGGGCCGCCTGGGCTCTGGCGCCGGAAAGAAGAAGGCCACCCAGAATCCCGAGCCCAGCCACGCGCAGCCCCAGTCGAGCCGGGGTCACGCGCACCAAAGAGAGGAAGAATTCAGCCATGACCCGTTCACTGTCAAAAGTGGCCCCGAGGAATAGCGGTTCAGAAAGGCGAACCCGGAGCCACCAAGCCCGCCTCCCCCACCCTACGAATCCTCAAACCCCCCGCCAGACCCAACCCCAGACTTCCGCTCCAAGCCTGCATCCGCCCCAAAGCTGGCACCATTTTGAACCAGGTCCGCCCCAACGCTGACGCAGTTGAGCCTGGTCCGAAGACCCCGACGGTG
>JBLIHL010000414.1:0-5802 GCA_047635895.1 Paracoccaceae bacterium
TTGGAGATCACCTTGCCCCCGCGTGCGAGGTTGAGAACCTGAATGTCTCGGTCCCTGAGGCCCGATTCCGAGATCGTCTTCCCAACGAGCATGGTCCCAGCCGCCACCACGATGTCAGCGACGCCGTAGCCGGCCGAGACCGAGAGGCGCTGGCGGACATCCAACTCGGGGAAGTCGACCTGGCTCGCCATGTAAGCCACGATCTCGCCGGCGATGTCGAGGCCAGTGGCGCCTTCGATGCCCTCGAGGCCAGGAGAAGAGTTGACCTCCATGACCTGGGGTCCGTCCTTCCCCTCGAGCATGTCCACGCCCGCGACGCGCAGGCCCAGGATCTGCGCGGAGCGCACGGCCGTCTCGCGGTACTTCTCGTCCAGCTCGATAGCCTCCGCGACGCCGCCGCGGTGCACGTTGCTACGGAACTCGTCGCCCTGGGCCACGCGGCGCATCGCTGCCACGACGCGGTCACCCACGACGAACGCGCGGATGTCCTTGCCCTTGCTCTCGGCGACGAACTTCTGCACCAGCACGTTCTGGCGCGCGCTCTGAAGCGTCTCGATGATCGCCTCGGCCACCTTGGTGGAGTCGGCGAGGATCACGCCCACGCCCTGGGTTCCCTCCAAGATCTTGACGATCACGGGCGCGCCACCGATCCGCTGGATCGACGGCAAGACGTCCTTCTTGTCGCGGACGAACGTCGTGTGCGGGATTCCCACATCGTGACGGCTGAGAATCTGGAGCGACCGCAGCTTGTCCCGCGAGTTACCGATCCCGCTCGAAGTGTTCGGCGTGTAGACCTCCATCTGCTCGAACTGGCGGACGACTGCCGTGCCGAAGTAGGTGATCGAGGTGCCAATCCGCGGCAGGATGGCGTCGTAGTCAGAGAGCTGCTTCGACCGGAAGTAGAGGTCCGGGTTCTTGTGCTGGAGGTCAATCGCGAACCGCAGCGTGTTCAGGATCTTCACCTCATGCCCTCGCTCGATGGCCGCCTGCTTGAGACGACGCGTGCTGTAGCAATTGGGAGCGGTGGAGAGGATTCCGAGCTTCATGGGAAACGTGACAGGACGTCAGAAGAGAAGAAGTAGAGAGGACGCGCTCGATCAGCGATCCAAGGCAGACGACCGCCACGAGCACCAGGCTCGCAACGGTCGCACATTCGCGATAAGCGCTGACTAGAGTTCGCGGGAAATCACCCGCTCTGGACGACTCCCTCGCAATAGCAGGGCCACTATTCAGCTTGGTACATGGCCTTGACCTGCTCCCGGTCCTCCTCGACGTTGGGATGGTAGGGACCCAGGATCCAGCCTCTGTTGCGGCCCTGCAAGAGGTCCCAATTCGCCGACCTTGCGATGCTCCGGCTGGGATCCGAGATCGACGTGGCCACCTGACTCACGATGGCTCCCGCGAGCATCCCGACGATGCCGCCGCCTCCGCTGTTCGAGTTCTGCACCTGAAGCGTCTGACCGCTCCAAAGCACCTCACCTGACCTGGCATCCAGGAGCTCGCCGCTAATGCCGATCCGGGTGCTGGAGTTGATCACCTGGTAGCTCGTCCCCCAATCGGTCACGCGAAGGTACAGCACCGCGTCTGGCTGGAAGATCTCCCGCAGCTTGGAGAGCGGGACCGCGTGCATCTCGTAGGGCGTGGGCAGCCCGTTCTCGCGCATCATCGCGTCCACGACCGCCACGGGGAAGACGTAGTACCCGGCCTCCACAAGAGGCACCGTGACCGACGCCAGAGTCCCGTACGTCGCCGCCGTCTCAATGGTCTCATCAAGCGGCGGCAGCACCAAAATCGAACGGGGCTGCGCGACAAAGAAAGCCTCATTCACCGGCACGCCATTGGTTTGGCACGAAGTGCCGCCCAAGAGTCCCAGGAACGTGAGCGCCATGAAGCCGGTCGCCCGACCTAAGAAGATTGACATCATTGGTCCCCTCCCATGCGCGCGATCAGTCCATCGATGAACGCGGTACTCTCCGGATACAACTCACGCTCGGATTCGAACGCCGCTCTCGCGATGTCGCGCTCGCCGCGCATCGAATAGAGCATCCCGAGGTGCGCGTGCATCCCAGGCGGAATCGCCCGGCCCGACTGACCCGCGCCCTCAACCGTTTCCTGGAGTAGGGAGATCTGCGCGTCGATATCCGCCGCCCCTTCCGCGTGAGTCATGCTCCAGACTGAGTCTTCGTAGTGGGCCCACGCATACCGGCTCCGGTTCTGCTGGCAGGCTGTCAGCGCGCATATCGCGGCTGCAATCACAAATGAACGCCTCATCGCGCTGACACCATCGGATCCCACTCGCCCATCTCCATCGAGCGGACGAGCTTGTTGACGGCATCGGTGACCGCCAGGTTCAAGACCTTGCCATTCAGCGTCGAGTCGTATCCAGCGTCCGAACCGAAGCCCATGACCTCACGGTCAGAGAGCGCGAACTCGCCCGCGCCTTGGACCGAGTGAATCACTCGGGAAGTGCGCGCGTCGACGAGGTTCAGCGACACTTTGCTGTAGGCGGTTTGGGTCTTTCCCCGGCCCAGGACGCCGAAGAGCTGCTTGTCCCCGACGGTCTTGCGGCCAAACTCGGTCACCTGCCCGGTGACGAGAATGTTGGCACCCGCGATGTTGAGCTCCTGGCCGGTGAAGCCTGCCTCCTGCCCCATCGCCTCGAGGTTCTCCCGGTCCATCAGATCGAACCGGTTCGTCTGGTTGAGGTGGGTCTTCAGAATGGTGCGCGCCTGGCTGCCGAGGCGATCTTGGCCGTCACTGAAAATTCCGCGCATGTACGGCGAGGCGTTGTTGAACTTCCCGATCGAGATCGCCGCGCGGGGGCCCCTGTAGTCCGTGCCGTAGGTTTCAACAGACTGCGTCTCGACGACGCGGGAGGTCTCGGTGCCACGGCAACCGGCGGTGAGCAGGACGGCAGCGAGGGAAAGGGCGAGGGGTGCGAAGGGTTTGGACATCTTTAGAGGGAAGAGGTTTCGAATGGGCACTCCACGATACGGGAAAGTTGGGCATGCGTCCCATGCTCAAAGACCGGGTTCCCTGCGGGGTCGGCTAGGATGGGGCCAGGGCTCCCGTGCCACTCTCCGGCAGCCCCTGAAGCCCACCATGAACCACGCCAGTCACTCCGACAGTGCCCAAGCTGGGCACAGCGACCCGGCCGCCCCTGCAGCTCCGGGGGGCCCGGGGTCCCCCGATCAAGGGGCGCTACCCGACTTCAGCGACACGGCGAGGACCTTCAGCCACCTCTCGGACGGCGAGCTCAAGTTTGCCGGCCGCCTGTTCGTCCTACTGGGCAAGAGCTGGCTCAGCGACAACCTCTCCAAGCTCGGCAGCTGGGCCGTGCGGTGGCGCCTGCCCCTCGCACAGTGGGGTGTTCGCAACACCATCTACCGCCAGTTCGTGGGCGGCACCAGCCTCCAGAACGCGCTCCCCACGATCGAACGCCTCTTCCAACGAGGCGTGACCAGCATCATGGACTACGGCGCCGAGGCCAAGTCCTCGGAGGCCGACTTCGACCGCTTCCGCGACGAGATCCTCCAAGCGGCTAGCCTCAGCGGATCCACCGAGGCGGTCGACTCCGTCGTCGTCAAGGTGACCGGCCTTGCCCCCAATGAGCTGCTCGAGTCGTTCAACGGGACGGCCATCGATTTCAGCGGGCCGCTCGATGCAGGCCTGCAGCGAACGATCGATCGGCTCGACCGCGTGTGCGAGGCCGCATCAAAGAACGGCATCGAGATCTACATCGACGCGGAAGAGACCTGGTTCCAGGGCACGATTGACCAACTCGCCGATGAAATGATGCGGCGGTACAACCAAGAGCGCGTCGTGGTCCTGAACACGTTCCAGCTCTACCGCCACGACCGATTGGTTTTCCTGAAGGCGAGTCACGAACGTTCCCGTGAGCACGGCTACCTGCTCGGCTGCAAGCTCGTGCGCGGTGCCTACATGGACAAGGAGCGGGCGCGCGCTGAGGAGCGCGGCTACCCCTCCCCTATCCAGCCGAATCTCGCGGCGACCCACACGGACTACAACGCGGCCGTGGAGTACTGCGTCGATCACATCGATGAAATCTACGCCCTGGTGGGAACGCACAACGAGGAAAGCGTGCGACGGCTCACCGAGCTGCTCGATAGCCGGGGCCTCCCACGCGACCACCCGCACGCGCGCTGCGCCCAGCTGCTCGGCATGAGCGACAACCTCACCTTCAACCTCGCAGACGCGGGCTACAATTCCTCAAAGTACATGGTCTACGGGCCTGTCTCCGAAGTGCTGCCGTACCTCGTCCGCCGCGCCCAGGAGAACACCTCGGTCACGGGCGAGATGGGCCGCGAGTTGAAGATGATCAAGGACGAGCTGCGCCGACGCCGCAAGGGCTGACGTCGCCAGACGGCCGGGGGCTCGCTAGACTCGGCGTCGGACCCAACAGCAACGAACCCGGGGCCCTAGCGCTGATGCGCCAGGGCCCCGGGTTCGCTCTTGTAACGCCGTCCCCTTCTCCACCCACTGGGGCCACAAGAGGACTTCGCCTGCTTACTCCTCGCCGCAGTCCGTGGAGAAGTTCACGTTGATGTCGCCGTGGAAGCCCGCAGGGATCACGAGCTGGGGCCCATTGGAGGGCTGCTGGACAATCTGAACGCTCATCCAGCCGGAGCCGCCGAAGTCGACGTTCTTGCCGCTGGCACCCGTTCCGATCTGGAACGGAGGGCCGAGACGCTCGTAGAAGAGCTCGGCGCCTGTGACTGCGTCGAGTCCGAAGGCCCGTCCCTCGAAGTGCTCGTAGTAGTGCCATGTCGACGGGTCCACGAGGCCGCCTGACGCCAGGTAGTAGGATGTGTAAAGCTCGAGCTTCGGGCTGCCTTCCGGCGGATAGTTCGACATCCCCGGATCTACGCGAAGACTGAAGTCCACCTCGACGCGGAAACGCTTTTGGGGTTCGCCCGGACGATAGATCTCACCCGTCATGCGCGCCGTGCCGTCCGCGTTCTCGATGAAAGGCGCAGGGCCGTCAAAGACGAAGTCGGTGCCGATACCCGGGAAGTAAAAGGAGTGGTCGCCGGACGTGTTGGTCGCCTCGGAGTCCAGCATCGCGGGCGTGGCGCAGATGCCACAGCCCTCCCCAAGGTCGACGTTGAAGTCCGCGCTCGAGATATTGATCGCGGGACCCACTTCCGGCTGGCTCAGTAGCTCAGTCGTGAGCCAGCCCGACGCGCCCCAGCGCTCGTTGGCACCGCTGGCGCCGAAGCCGATCTGGAAGGACGGGCCCATGCGGGACAGCGCGATCCGCGCGCCGGTGTGACCACCGAGTCCGATGAACTCACCTTCCGTGTGCTGGTAGTAGCGCCAGCGCGTGAAGTCGGTGGGGCCGCCGTTGTCGACGTAATGCGACGCGATGAAGTCGCGCTTGGGACTATCCGCAGGCAGATCGTCTCCGTTGGCAGGCGAGGCCATGCTGCTGAACGTCAGGTCGACCGCCCAGCGGCAGTCGCCGCCAGCTACGTCGTGGATGACGCCCGTCAGGGTCGCCGTTCCATCCGGGCGCTCGGTGTAGCTCGCCGGGCCTTCGAAGTCGAACCACTGGGACCCAACGCCGGCCAGGTAGAACGCGGCGGAGCCCGGAAGATTCGAGATCTCCGAGTCGCGTGCCGCGCCGACCGCGCACAGGGAGCAGTCCTCCATGAGGTCGAGGTTGATATCGCCGTGCTGCAGCTGGCCAGGGAGCGAGATCCCCGTCGTCGGTTGATCGATCACGGTCACGTCGAGCCACCCTGCGGCGCCGAAGCCAAAGTTCTTGCCGTCCGCACCGAG
>JBLIHL010000415.1:0-5802 GCA_047635895.1 Paracoccaceae bacterium
GTAAAGGACGGACTCGAGCCCCGCGTGATTATCCTCCCACTGCTGGCGCCACAGCACGGCGACCGCCGCGTCACTGAGCTCAAGCGGCCTGCCACCTTCGCGGTCGGCGATTCGCCGCAGCAGATACAGCGCGCGCACCGGGATCACGTGTCGGCGATCCCGGAGCCGCTGGCAGCGAACCACCACACGTCCCAGCTGGCGCATGAGCGGCGGGTACAGCTCTGATTCATCCCGCCGAGCAGCACCGTGGTCCGAAGCCGCCGCCGATACGCGGCCTGAATGAATGGTGGCGATGACGCGCGGACGCTCCCGGAGCGGCGCAGCGCAGAGATCCGTCAGCGCAGCCTGCGCGGCGGGGACGAGCCACTCCACATCCGCGAGTATGAGGGTCCCGATCCGATCGTCGGCCGCGATCCTGCGAAGCTCCTCGGCCTCGACGCCTAGAGCGTCGCGCACGACGAGCAAGCCCGAGTTTCCGCTCCTGGAGCTCGCATGATGGACCATGCGCGCGAGAGTCCGGCGACCTGTCCCGACCTCCCCCACGACGAGCAAATCCGAGGAGGAATCGCCGAGCGTGCAGAGAGCCTCGTGGTCCGGCCGAAACTCCGGATCTTCCTCTGAGAAGGCGAAGCCTCCGTCAAACACCATCCGATCCTTCGCAGACAGGAGCGTCGCCTCCATCATCGGGCCCGACTCCTGAAGCGTTTCGAACCATCGTTCGACATCTTCGATTCGTGCATCACCCCGACGGATAGATTCGAGGCTGAGTACGGCCATTACGCGACCGCCTCGGTGCAGCGGAACGGCCGCGCCGGAAGCGGCTCCGCGGTGGAGCATGGTCGGCTCGATCTCGCCGCTCACCCCTTCGTCCAGCGTGTACCGGATGGGCCCGCCCGTCCGAAGTGATCGGTGGATGGCCCAGGTCCCGTCCTGGCAGGGAGGTCCGAGTCGCTCCGCTGCTTCACCACCGTCGGCGACGGGATGTAGGGGCAGCACGGGCACGGTCGCTCCTTGGGACGTGAAGGCGCTGGCGAGATCGCCACCGACCTGGAACGCAATCCAGCGCCGTTCGGCCGTCTTGAGCTGAAGCGTCGCGACGGCGCGACCCCATGCGGAGCGGACGTCCTGCAGCGCCGCGCGCACCCGCTCGCCCCGCGGGTCGGCCTCTCCCTTGTGCACGCCATCAAGCGTCAGATCAATCTCAGTTGCCACTGAGGTGCCGCTGCGTGCCGCCTGTCGCTGGCGCCCTGTGAGCCCTGTGGATCCCATGGCCCCAGCAAGGGGCCCCAAGCCATACTCAGCGAGGAGCGCACGGGCAGCGGCAGCGCGATGCACCGCCGCGGGGATCCAGCGCGTCGGAAACTCCATCCAGAGCAGCCCCGCCGGCTCGCCGTCCGGATCGAGGAGCGGCTCCGCCACAATCGCCCTGGGCGGAGTCAACGAGCACGCGTGATTCGAAACACGGGCCCCTGCAGGGCCGCGCATTCCCCCGCCGATAGATTGATCCGCCAGCCGCCCCAGCTCGCCCGCGCATTCGGATGCCGCGACCAACAGAGCCGATCGCGCGCTGCAGCCCACCTCGTGTTCCAGGGCGCCGCGCTCGGCCAGCGAATGCCGATGCTGGGTGACCCAGGCGTCCAGATGAGCCACGAGTCCTGGCGCGACGTCCGAAGCCACAACGGACAGTGCCCCACCAGGCTGCACAATCGACACGATGAGCGCGCTGGCGCCCCAATGCTTGCGTGAACGCGCTGCCTCAGCCGTCCATTCCAACCAATGAGAATGATCGGCCTGGCCCCCGGTGTTCCACGGAAAGAGCTGCCGCTGCGGCTCGACTCCCTGGACGTGTCGGCCGAGCTCTGACCATCCGGCCGGTGGCCTACGGGCCGCGCTACACCGATCGAATGCAGCCTCTAGCCTCGGCATCGGATCATCGCCCAGCCACCACTGGACGGCGAGCCCGAGCACCTCCAAAGGACCCCGCACATCCGCGGGGCGGCGCGCCGTAGGACCCGCTCGAAGGAGCGTCTCACGCGCCGCGGCCACCTGCCCCCGGTCCAGCTGAAGCGCCACAAGATCGCCAAGCACCGTCCTGCGAAGGGAGCGCGCGCGGGCGCCCCGCTGGAATGAGAAGTGGACCAGGAGATCCTCCAGCGCATTCGAGGTGGACGAAGAGTCGACCTCCCCCGCCAGCCGCCGATAGCGGATTCGCCAGAGCTGCGCCACAAGGCCCGCCAGGTCGGGCGATCCGCTCGCTGGCCTTGCGCCCCCAGTCTTGGAGGGCTCGATTCGAGAGGACACGGCCTTGGACGGCCCTCTAGAGGACGACGCATGGGCCTCCATTGAATCCACCAGACCGCCCAGAACGTCCACGGCCGGTGTCCCAGGCGCAGGAACCTCGAGGCCGAGCTGTCGACGTTCTTCCTCGCCCATCGCAGCGAAAGCATGGCTCCATGCAGACGCATAGCTGCGCCGAGGCACTGGAAGAGTCAGGTGCGTGGCCTCCGGCAGCAGCTGCAGGGAAACATGGATCAAGAGATCCTCCAAGAGCCGCCCAACCGTGCTCGCGTGGTAGAGGTCCAGCTCATCCCGAGCGCTACTCAGCGAGACGCAGACAGACGTCGAGCCTGAGTCCACTGCATCGCTACTTAAGAGACAAAGCGCGCGCGTGAGGCGCTCAGCAAAGTCGACCTCGTCCTTCGTGGCGTCCGGCAGTAAGAGCGCGACGGGATCAGTAGGTGGCCCCATGATCAGGACTCCTCATCCCAGCTAGAACGCGAATCTGAATTGGCGTGAGCGAACGCGAGAAACCTCGCCACCCGACGTCGCTCATCAGGACCAATGGGCACCGTAAACTCGTCGCGAGGCATGGGCTCAGGGGCGGCACTCCCTGCGCTCGCTTTTGCCGCCTCGGACTTGCGCAGGCGATAGTCGGCGGCGGCGCGCAGTGCCCCCATGGAAGCCGACCTATCAAGCACGAGCGGGAGAGCCCCGAGAAGCTCGAGGGTCTTCGCCGGCTCCCCCCTTTCGAACGCGATCAACGCGAGGAGCCTCAGGCAGCGCTCCCGCAGTGCAGCTTCCTCTTCTGTGTCTTCTTCTGTGTCTTCTTCTGTGTCTTCTTCCGGATCTCCCACTGAGTCTTCCTTTGGTTCCACCCCCCTACCACCGCTCTGCGTAGGCGGAAGCGCGGCCACCACGGAACACACGACGGCATGCGCCGCATCTGCACGGCCCACGGCGAGCTGAACTTCGGCGTCCGCAAGATTCGCCTCGTGTCCGGGCATGAGAAGGCGTGCGGTCCGGCAGAGGGCCTCAGAGATCGACAGCGGAGCATCCGCTGGATAGGAGTCAGGCGACACCCGGGCGCCTAGGGCGCGAATCGCACCGTGTAAGCGTTCACTCTTAGCCCTACGTCCCTCCCTCTGGAGCATGTCGACCACGAGGTCGCGCGCTCCTGGTGCCGAAGGCATCACCAGAGCGAGCCCTGCCGCTCCACCGGTGGCGGACTGACGCGCGAGGCGTCCGGTCACCTCGTGCAGGATGCGCGCACGCGTCTGGCGTTCGAGCACTTCAAGCTCACGATAGACCTGGAGCTCAAGGGCGCCGGTCCCGCTCCGACCCGTCATCGACTGCTCACCCACAGCGGTTGCCGCGCTCCCGAGCGGCATCTGAGACAGCGTTACAGAGTCCGTCAGCCATGCCTCCGCCTGGGCTGCGCCCCATCCGAGCTCGACGAGACAGCGCGCCCCGGAGCGGTCGTCCTCTTGAGCCGGCAGGCCGCCGTGATCCGTCGGCAAGTGTGGCGTGTTCAAGGTCATCTTTCCCGGCCAGAAGTGAGTGGTTCGGTCGCACGGCCAGTCGCCTGATCCGCGCCCTGACGAGGCGTCTTTGCGACGGCCACGAGAACGGCGTCGAGCGCCACACGGGCGCTGCGCGCCAGCTCCGTCGGACTCAAGGCGCACGAGCGCGCTGCGTCGTCGAGGGAGTGCCGCTCCACGAAGAGGGCGAAGAACGCGCGCCGGTCCGCGGCGGGCCTCCGATTGAACGTGTCGCAGGCCACCCGAAGGTCATGCCCCGTGAGGCCGAGCGGCACGGCCAGGGCGCTGAGCGTTTTCATGCCCGGATCCCTGTCCTCGCCGCCGTCCTCGCCGGATGTGATCGCACGCCGCTCGAGACGGAGAACGTCTTCGAGTGCGCCGGCAACGTGCCCCTGGACCCACGTGCCGTCGGCCGGAGGTCCGTCGATCGTCACATCGTGGGCAATTCGAGCCAAGGCCCGCAGATGGATCCGGTCGGCGTCGAGAAAGTAGGCCCCGCCGCGAACCGCACGAGCCACCAGCCCCCTCAGCCTGAGCGGGTCACCGTCGAGGAGTCGCCCCAGGATGACGTCCGGCTGCCTGCCTGACAGAAGGTCGCGCCAGCCTGACTCCGGACGCCAGGCGAGGGGCGGAGCCCCCTCAGCTGGAGCAGCCGCCGAGCCCGCGGTGGGAGCAGCTGGCACCTTTTTAGGTCGAAGAGTGACCCGGGTCGAATTCGGAAAGGTCATGGCGGTGGCCGGTCGGTCGAGGTTGCACCCGCGCATCGGGCGTCGATCCGAGCTTAGGCCGAGACCCTGATTTCGGCTCGTCCCCAACATTGGGGGCCACTCTTGGGGGCCCTGAGGGGGGTGCGGGCCAGTTCGAGGCCCCATCGCCCCCGTTTTTCCCCACTTAGCTCACCAGACATGCGCGATTTGTCGCACTTAGTGCCCGCCCTCTCGATCGAGTTCCAGGCCGCCGCGTTGGTCGTTCGCGAAACAAGCCACTAATCTCTTGCCCCGTGAAAGGCCTGTGTTGCGGTAGAACCCGCTCCAGGCTGCTGACCCAGGGTCCTGCCCCGAACGGCCTGGCCCCAACTGGCCTGGCTCCACGGAACCGGCCCGTCCGACCGGTCCCCAGGCCGACCACAGCACCCGCACGGCCCCCCCATCACTAACAGCCCCAAGCCGCCAGCTCTGACGGCCTCTGAGAGATCCATGTCTGATCCCGCACCCAACCCAGCCCGAATCCTCGACGGCAAGACCGGCGTCATCCTCGGCGTCGCGAACAAGCGTTCCCTCGCGTGGGGCTGCGCCAGGAGCCTCGCTGATGCCGGCATGCGCCTGGCCTTCACCTACGCCAACGAGCGCCTTAAAGACGCCGTAGTCAAGCTGGCCGCCGAATGCGAGGGTTCGATCGTCATCCCGTGTGACGTCACGAAGCCCGAGGAGATCACCTCCGCATTCGACGAGATCAAGGAGCAGTTTGGCTCCCTCGACGCCCTTGTCCACGCCATCGCGTACGCCAAGCGCGAGGAGCTCCAGGGCAACTTCTTCGACACCTCGAAGGACGGCTATATGCTGGCCCACGAGGTTTCGGCGTACTCCCTCACCGCGGTCACGCGCGCCGCGCTGCCCCTCATGGAGGGCCGCGACGGCTCGATCGTCACGCTGAGCTACATCGGCGCCGAGCGAGTGGTCCCGAACTACAACATCATGGGCATCGCCAAGGCCGCCCTGGAGGCCTCGGTGCGCTATCTCGCCGCCGACGTTGGCCCCCGCGGCATCCGCGTGAACGCGATCAGCGCTGGCCCCATCCGCACGCTCTCCGCGTCCGGCGTGCGCGACTTCAGCACGATCCTCGACCAGATCGCCGAGAAGTCCCCCCTGCGGCGGAACATCACGGCTGAGGAGGTCGGGGACGCCTGCCTCTTCCTCGCAGGGCCCCACTCCCGCGGGATCACCGGCACCACGCTCCACGTGGATGGCGGTTTTCACATCATGGG
>JBLIHL010000416.1:0-5774 GCA_047635895.1 Paracoccaceae bacterium
GGGTGAACCATTCCCCCCCATCGAAGCGGACGCCCTCACGGAGGTCGATGGCGCGCCAGCCGTCAACATTCCGGGCGACTTCGCCGGAGCCCCGCTCCTGCTGCTCGTCGGGTACGTCCAGGACACGCAGTTCGACATCGATCGATGGCTCTTCGGAGTCATGGATGCCGCTCTAGAAGTCACCCTTCGCGAGGTGCCCGCCGCGCGCGGGATGGGCGCTCGGCTCGCCTCCGGTTTCATCGACGGAGGGATGCGAAAGGGCATTCCGAGAGCGGAATGGGGAGCCGTCGTCACGACCTATGGAAAGACGGCGGACAAGATTGCGAATCTGACCGGGACGGAGAACCCCAGGAATGCGCGCGTTCTCCTCCTCGATGGCCAGGGCGTCGTCCGCTGGTTCCACGACGCTGGATTCTCGGCCCCCACCCTGATCGAACTGCGCACTGCCCTCGAGGAGACAGAGGCCATACGATAACCCGTCCGTACCCGACGCACTGACCGATCCACGCCCCACGCCGACCATGGAACGACCGTCCATCCGACAGCTCGAGTACTTCGTCGCCGTTGCCGAGCACCTCAACTTTCGTGAGGCGGCAGCTTCCTGTCATGTGACCCAGCCCGCGCTGAGCACCCAGCTCCAGCACCTCGAGGCGCTACTCGGCGTCCAGCTCTTCGAGCGTGACACTCGGCGCGTCGTCGCCACCACCGCGGGCCTGGCCCTGGCAAAGGAGGCGCACGCGGTCCTCCATGCCACGGATCAACTGCTCGACATGGCACGCGCGTCGGGTAAGGCGCTGACTGGGCGCCTCCGCCTCGGAGTGATCCCGACCGTGGCGCCGTACATTCTGCCCCTCGTCGTGAAGGCCGTTCGGGCCAAGTATCCAGAGCTCATCCTGCTTCTCACAGAGGATCAAACCGACCGACTCGTGGCGAGTCTCCACGGGGGCGACCTCGACATCCTCCTGCTCGCGCTGGACGTGGACCTGCACGGAGCCACGGAGAAGCAGCTCTTCAGCGACCCGTTCGTCCTGGCGTGCCCCAAGGACCACCCCCTGGCGACGAAGGAGGTGCTCTCCGAGCCCGACCTGGACGGGCAAACGGTTCTACTGCTGGAAGACGGTCACTGTCTCCGCAGCCACGCGCTACCGATCTGCAAGGCGTCGGGCATGGTCGAGTACGCCGACTTTCGCGCCACGAGCCTCGGCACGCTCCTGCAGATGGTGACCTCAGGCATCGGCATCACCCTGATCCCCGAGATGGCGGTAGAACAGGAAAAGCAGCGCAACCCAGACGTAGTCTTCCGCCCCTTCGACAAGGACGGGCCATCACGTCGAATCGGCCTGTCATGGCGCAAGACCTCCGCACGCAAGCCTGAGTTCGAAGAGCTCGGCGACACGATCCAGAGTGCGTTCCTCGCGTAGGAACGCGTCGCGGATTCAGCGCTGCGCGACACGCCCCAGCCCAAAGAAGCCTGGGAAACTGGAGCGCTCGACTACTTCGCGATCACGAGCGTGTCGTCGATCGATCCCGACGCGTCCACGGTTTGCGCCGTGCCGTCGGGCCAGCGAACTCGAAGGGTCAAGGTGGACGGCGCCTCAGCTCCGAGGCCGAAGATCATCGGGAGCTCTGACTGGGAGAGGTAGCTGCGCGTCGGCGTCACGTCGCGCCTGAGCACCCCCCCATCAGGGGTCTCAAGCTCAAGCGTCGCACCGATGGCGTCGGGGTTCATCCCCGGCTGCTCAAGGCGAACGCGTAGCCAGTGACGCCCGAGTGCCTGGTCGTTACGCAGCAGCACTGGCGCCCTCCCGACCTGCATCATCAGAACGTCCAAGTCGCCGTCTCCATCCATGTCCGCGTACGCCGAGCCTCGGCCGACCAGCTTGCGGGAGAGGTCGCCGGCCGTGGCGGGGGGAACCTCCGTGAAGCAGGAGCGCTGATCGGGTCCCTGGTTCCAGAAGAGCTGGGGCGGCTGCGCATACTCCTGGCTCGACTGCGTCTCGCTGATCGTCTCCTCGAGATGGCCGTTGACCTGAAGCAGATCAAGGCGACCGTCGAGGTCGTAGTCGAAGAAGAACATGCCGAAGGACAGGCGCAGACGGCTCGGCGATCCGATCCCCTCGCCGATGGCGTCGTCCGAGAAACGAAGCCTCTTCGGGTGCTTGACGTACAGCGACGACATCTCGTTGGCGAAGTTTCCGATACACACGCCCATGGATCCGTCGCCGCGGAAGTCGCCGACATCGATGCCCATGGCGCCCGTCGATCCGCCGTTCCTGTCGTAGCCGAATCCAGAGGAAGCACCGGCCTCCTCGAACGTTCCATCCCCGCGGTTCAGGAATAGGTCGTTCTGAACGGTGTCGTTGGCGACGAAGATGTCCTGGTCCCCATCGCCGTCTACATCGCGAAATGCCACGCCGAGTGCCTTGCCGCGCGCCTCCCCGGTAGCGGGGTTCGTGACTTTGATGCCGGCTGCTTCCGACACGTCGGTGAAGGTGGCGTCGCCGTTGTTCCGATAGAGGCTCGAGAACGTGGCCGCGTAGTTCATCGGCGGCCCGTAGGCCGGATCCTCACCGTTCAGGGAGTAAGCGACCTCCTCGTCGATCTCGCGGGACCACTGAACGTACTGGCACACAAACAGGTCTAGATCGTCGTCGCCGTCCATGTCGAAGAACCCCGCGCTGGTCGTCCACGCCGCGGCTGAGCCGGCCACGCCAGAGCCCTCGGTCACGTCCTGGAAGCGCCCTTCGCCCTGGTTCAAGTAGAGGCGATTTCCACCGACGCCGGTGGTGAACACGTCGATCCAACCGTTGCCGTCCACGTCGGCCACCGCCACGCCCATGCCGTAGCTATCCCCGGCAATCCCCGACGCCTGCGTCACGTCGGTGAATTGCCCGGCGCCATCGTTGGCGTAAAGGCGATTGCCTGGCGCGCGCTGGTCTCCCTCGGCGTCCAGCCATGTGCGACCGTTCACGAAGAATAGATCCTGGTCGCCGTCCCGGTCATAGTCGAAGAAGGCGGCACCGCCGCCCATCGTCTCGGGGAGGAACTTGCTCGCCGTCGCGCCGTTCTCGTGGACGAAGTCGATCCCTGCCTCCTTCGTCACGTCCGTGAAGCGGACCTCGGGCAGCGCCTCGACGTCGGTCACCACGTCCTTGATCACGCCCACGTCCTTGTCGAGGATGACCTCCTCCTGCTCCTTATCGCGGTTCAGGAAGATCACGGCCCCGATGCTCGCACCGATGATGGCAAAGGTCACGAGCGAGCGCTTGAAGGCGCGCCCGATCACGGCATCATCGTATTGGGCCTCGTGCTGGGCCTCGTGCTGGGCCTCGTTCTGGGCCTCGTGCTGGGCCTCTCCGGAGTTGGAACGCGTTTGGTTGGGAGGCTCGATGGTGCTCACTGGTCGCTATCGGGGATGTAGGCGTCGTCGGGGAGCTCAAAGGCTCCATCTCGCTGGAGTTCGTAGATCACGACCGCTTCGGCGGCGAGGTTGGCCGCAGGATAGCGGCGCCGCGCTTCCGCGATCGCCACATCTGCCGCGTTGTCGTCGACCCGGTACTTCTCATGGGCCGCCGCGTGAACCTCGGACAGCTCCTCGTTGCCGAGTTCCTCATAGACAAGCTTGAGGTTGTAGTGGGCCGGCGCGTACTCGGGGTCGAGCTCCAGCGCCTTCTCCAGCCAGGACACGGCCTCGTTCAGCATGGCGCCGCGGCTCTCGGCATTCCCTGCGCCGCGCTCCTGGCGAGCGCGCTGGTAGATCGTCTCGCCGAGACGCGTCAGCACCCGCCAATCCTTGGAGAAGTCAAAGCCTCGGCCGGCCGCCTGGGCGAAGCCGCCCTCCACGATCTGCCGATAGTTCGCGATGGCCTCGTCGATGTTGCCGTTCTGCTTGTTCAGGTTGCCCGTAAACCAGAGGATCGACCACTCGTTGGCGGGAGGATCAAAGTCCCGAGCGCGCCGAAGCGCGTCGGGGGCCTCCTTGCCAATCCGACCCTCGGCGAGGTAGACGCGGGCCAGGTTGAGAGGCCCGTCAGGGCGGCCAAGCTCCTCCACGCGCTGGAAGGCCTCCTCCGCCTGGCGAAGCTGGCGGCCTCCCTGCTTGCGCAGCAGCCCGATGCCAAAGTCGTTCCAGCGCTGCCACAGCGGGAACTCGACCTCGGCGTTCACGACGTCCTGGCCAGCGCGGACAGGGAACGTCACGGAGTCCTGGGCAAGCTCGAGCACGGGCAGCTCGTTCTTGTAGCCAGGGTCCCCCAGCGTGAACTGCATGTAGTGCGCGTTGAACTTCCGATAGCGCAGCGCCACGTCGAGCGTGAAGGCCTCGGTGGCCTCCGGCGGCACGGTGAAGCGATAGTGCAGGACGTCGGCGGCGCCGGGCGGGATCTGGTGGTTGTAAAGCGGCGTGAAGATGTCCTCCGCGTTCCGTTCGTTGATCTGGAAGCCGTTCCGATCGAGCACAAACGAGTTGATGAAGTGCGAGTACGGATCGACCGCGCCCTCGATGGACTCCATGCCGCCGCTGCGACCCAGGACGGTTTCCCCCGCGCGGGCGGTTGCGCTGACCCAAACCTCGTTGGAGTCGCTGGTGCCCTGGGTGAACGTGTGACCCATCTTCACCGTACGAACCACCACCTCGGCCAGGTACGTCCTGCCCGGCTCCAGCACCGGCACTTCAGGACGCAGCGGTGCGACCAGCGCGCCGCTCACCGAGCCTTCTTCGCGGATGCCGAAGATATCCAGGCGCATGACGCCCTCGTTGAAGGCACGGTGCGCCGCAACGGCCGCGTCTGCCTGCGCCTGCTCGATCAAGCCGGCCTTCGCCGCAAGGACTGGAACCGCGGTGTTCGCCGAGGGAAAGAGGTGATTGAGCGTCTTGGTCTGACCGCTGTCGTCACGCACGCGCGCCGAGAAGTCCTCGGACGCAATGAGCGGCATGTGGCAGCCGTTGCAGTTCTCTTCCGCCACGGGCGGGTAGTAGAAGCTGCTGATCCCGTGGCCTGAGACGCCCGACAGAAGGAAGGGGTCCTGGTGGTTCTGGCCCCGCAGCCACTTGTAGCCGTTGAGTTCCTCGGGCAGGTGCACCTTGTGGCACGTGCCGCAGAACTCGGTGGACTTGTGAATCGGCTTCAGAAAGGTCTTCTTGTGGAAGTCCGGCTTGGCCTTGACGAGCTGCTCGTTGACCCACTGGAGCATGCCGTTGTCCGAGAACGCGAACGGGTAGTGGATCGGCGTGTCGATCGTGTAGTCCGCGTTGCCGCGTGGGCTGTTGATCGCGCTGATCGCGTGACACGCGGTGCAGGTGATCCCGGCGATGGCCGTCGGATCATTGCGCATGTCGTAGTCCGCATCGTTGAACTTCCCGCTGAAGAAAGGGACCAGGTCGTGGCACCCGGCGCAGAAGCGCGAGGCGTTCACGTTCCCATCGCGCTTCAGAGCGAATTCGCGGGTCTCCTTGACGGCCGCCAGGTACGGCTCGTTGTTGAAAGACGAAAGGTGGTGCGCGCTCGCCATCCAGCTCTCATGAACGTCCTCGTGGCATTTGCGGCAGTAGCCGTCGTTCTGGAGGATGTGCTCGGGGATGAAATCGCCGCTGACGGTCCGCGCGAGCGACGGAAAGAAGTACTCCACCCCCGCATCGTTGCCCACCTCGTTCCACTTGCGCGGATCCTGCATCTGAAAGACGACCATCAGGCCCGCGAACACCGCCGCCACGGCCGTCCAACGGATACCGACCTTCCACTTGATCTTCTTTCCGGCGAGGCGGTGCAGGACGA
>JBLIHL010000417.1:0-5766 GCA_047635895.1 Paracoccaceae bacterium
GCCCATTCGCTCACGCGCCGCCCGGAGCTCCGCGGCCGAGGCGTCCGCGTCCATCCGCTCGTCGAGGCGCTCCTTCGCCGCCAGGAGCCAGGCCCGCAGCTCGGCTCGCTCCGCCTCGAGCACCGCGCGCGCCGCTGCTGTCTCGGGGTTGGCATCGTAGTCGCGGTCCGCGCGCTCGACGCCGGCGAACACCGCCTGCAGATTGTAGTAGTCGCGCTGCGGGATCGGATCGAACTTGTGGTCGTGGCACCGCGCGCAGTGCACGGTCAGGCTCTGGAACGAACTCACGACGTTCGTGACGACGTCGTCGCGGTCGAGGTTGCGCGTCTTTTTCTTGTCGACGGTGCCCTCGCGGAGCTCCACGTGCCCGACGTAGTCCCAGGGGCCAGCCGCGAGCATTCCGGTCGCGACCACGCGGGAAGGGTCGCCGCTCTCAAGCGTGCCCCCACCCGCAAGCACGTCACCTGCAATTTGGTCCCGGACAAAATCCGCCCACGGCAGATCGTCGTTGAGCGCGTCAATCACCCAATCCCGGTACGGCCATGCGTTCGGCCGCGGCTTGTCCTTGTCGTAGCCGTGCGTGTCCGCGTAGTGCACGACGTCGAGCCAGTGCCGGGCCCAGCGCTCACCGTGGCGCGGCGACGCGAGCAGCCGGTCGACCTCCCGCTCGTACGCGTCGGGCGAGGCGTCGACCAGGAACGCAGCCAAGCGGGCCGAATCGGGCGGCAGGCCCACGAGGTCAAAGTGGAGGCGCCGCAGCAGCGTCCGGCGATCGGCCGCCGGCGAAGGCGTGAGGCCGCGCGCCGTGAGCCGCTTGAGCACAAACGCATCGATCGGCCCGCGCGCCCACGCGCTCCACTCGCCGGGAACGTCTGGCACCGTGGGCGCGTCGAGCGCCTGCAGCGACCACCAGGTCTCCGCGCCCACGACGCCAGGCACCCACGGCGCCCCGGCCGCGATCCAGTCTCGCAGTGCGAGGACGTCGCCTTCGGAGAGCGGCTGCGCCTTCTGCGGCATCTGCGGCTCGACGCCGCTGACGACCTCGAGCAGCAGACTCCCGTCGGGATCACCGGGCACCACGAGGTCGGCAGGAAGCTCGGGTCCTGCGAACGACAGGTCTCCTTTTTGCTGCCCGTCCCCGTGGCACCGAAGGCAGTGCGCCTCCAGAATCGGCGCGACCCGCTCGCGGAAGAGCTGCTCGCCGTCCACCGGCAGCGCCGGTTGCACATGAGCGATTAGCGCGAGCTGAAGGGCGAGTAGAGAGCCGAGCATCGGATGAGCCGCGGAATGTGTGAAAGGACGCGCGCCGTGCCGTCGGCGCAGCTACTGGAGCATAGCAAGAAGCACGACCGAGCCTCTCGCTCCCGGTGTCCTCCCTGCGTCGCCGGGCCGCCGGGGTGGCTTCCCGGTAGGCTCCTCGCGCTGCCTTGATCTATCCTGAGAACCCAGGGTGTGCGATGAGCGCATCCGCCTCACCTTGAACTAACGAAGGCGCCCGCTTCGCGAATCGCCTCGATAAGTAGGTCCAGATCGGCTTCGCGCGTTCTCCAGTTCGCTATCGCGGGGCGGAACGCCACGCGGCTTCGGTAGCGCGTCGTGCCGACGAAGACGTCGCCCACGGCGAGTACGCGCGCGCCCGCTGCCTCATTGAGTGCGTCCAAGTCGCGCTTGCGGACCCCCGGAGGCGCCAGCCTGAACGGGACGACGTTGAGGCAGGGTGCATCGAGCAGCTCTAGGTCCGCGCACTCCCGCACCCGCTCCGCGAGATAGCGGGCGAGGCGGAGGTGCTCCTCGACCAACGCGGCGACGCCGGCTCGGCCGGATGACAGCAGGGTGGCGAAGACCGGGAGCGCGCGGGCGCGGCGGCTGCTCTCTGGACCCAGGTTCGCCGGCACGCGTCGCTGGACCTGGTCCGACGAAGCCTTCGGCAGGTAGTCAGCCACCATGCGGAAGGACTTCGCGAGCCAGGCGCGCCGGCGCACGAAGGCCGCGCCGCTGTCGTAGGGGACATTGAGCCACTTGTGCATGTCCGTCGCGATCGAGTCCGCTCGCTCGACGCCGCGGCAGAGGTCGCGCGCCGTCGGGCTCACCCGCGCGAAGAGGCCGAAGGCGCCGTCCACGTGCAGCCAGGCGCCGTGCTTCGCGCACAGGTCCGCGAGCGCGTCGATCGGGTCGAAGGCGCCTGCGTTCACCTCGCCCGCCGTGGCGACCACGATGGCAGGGCCCCTTTGATCCCGTGGCTCGGCGCTGAGCTCTTCCAGCCGCGCGCCCAGCGCCGCGAGGTCAAGCGCGCCGCGATTGTCCGCGACGAAGCGCTCCACGGACGCCCGTCCGATCCCGAGCATCGCCAGGGACTTGACGACGCTCGCATGCACGTAGCCGCTCGTCAGGACGGCCGGACGCGGGAGGCCCGCCAGCCCTTCCTCCGCGACGTCCACCCCGAGGGCTTCCCCCCACCACTGCCTTGCCGCGGCCAGGCACACGAAGTTCGCCATGGTCGCACCCGTGGTGAAGACACCCGTCCAGTCCTGGGGCTGGCCCAGCTCGAACAGCTCGACCAGCCAGCCTGTGGCCAGCTCTTCCAGGTCTACCGCGAGCGGCGACCCCTGGGACGACGAGGCTACCTGGTCGAGGGCCGATGCCAACCAATCCGCGGCGAGGGCGGCCGGAGTCACGCCACCCAGTACGTAGTGGAAGTAGCGCGGGCCCGTGCTCGCGGTGGCACGGGACTGCGCCCGCTCCACGAGTTCCGCGAACGCTGCCGCCGGGCCGACGCCCTCCTCCGGCAGCGGCGTGGCTGCGGGAACCACGTCGGAGCGGGCGCCCACGGGCGCCGTCTCCAGGCCGCTGAGCCAGTCGACCGCCGCGTCGTGTGCCGCACGGAGCACCTGGTCCATTTCGTCCGCTCGCTCTCCGGGATAGGCGCTCACTGCGCTGAGCTCCCAGGGGCTGAGCCCTTACGGGTTGGGCCCTCGCGGTCCGCACGGATCTCCCGGCGCAGCCAGTCGCGAAACGCAACCAGCGCGGGGAGCTCGAGGCTTCGCTCGGGGTACACCAGCCAGTAGCTCCGACCGGTCGCGAAGCGCGAGTCCTTGGGGGCCTCGATGAGGTCGCCGCGCGCCAGCAGCGGATCCGCGACGAAGTCAGGGAGCAGCGCGTAGCCGAGACCCGCACGCGCGGCCTCCACGACCATCATATGGTGCTCGAAACGCGGGCCGCGGCGGCCGCTGACCGAAAGCGCACCGTGGGCGTCGAGCCACTGGTTCCAGGCGTTGGGCCGGCTCACGAGCTGCAGCAGCGTCTTGGCCGCCAGATCGTCCGCCGTTGCCACGTCGCCCTGCAGCTGCGGCGCACACACGGCGACGACCTCCTCGGACATCAGCTTCTCCGCCCGGCCACCGGGCCACGTTGCCGAGCCGTAGTGGATCGCCGCGTCGATGTCCCCGGCGTCGAAGTCGAAGGCTTTGAGACTCGTCGTGAACTCGACCGAGATATCGGGGTGCGCCCTGAGGAACGCTGGGACCCGCGGGATCAACCAGGTGGTCCCGAACGTCGGCAGGAGAGCCAGGTGCAGGACATCCGTCGTCGGCCCCGCCTCACGCACGTCCGCCATCGCCACGCGCAGCCTGTCAAGAAGCATACGCACCCGCGCCCCGAACTCGACGGCGGCGCGCGTGGGGCGAAGTCGAGGATGCTCGCGGTGGAATAGGTCCCGCCCGACCTGGCTCTCGAGCAGCGCGATCTGGCGCGAGATCGCACCCTGCGTCCGCGACAGCTCCTTGGCCGCGCCGGTGAAGCTGCAATGTCGCAGGGTGGCCTCGAAGGCTGTCAGCGCCGTCAGCGAGGGCAGCTCCGCCTGGCCCGGATCGGGACGCGACTCGTCGGGAACGCTCATGGGGCCAAGGGTATGACTTTGGCTCATGGCCCCATGCGGATTCTTCGCTCGTATCTCCGGCGAGCCTGGCCGATCATCCTCGCGTCCCGGGGCGCCTCCAAGGTGTTGGCGCCCGGACCCTGGAGCCTTCCACGATGAACACGCCCTGCCCGCCCGCTGTACCAACCTCTGCCCGCATCCCCTCCCCCGCCACGATCGAGTCGCTGATGGCCGCTCAGATCGGGGACGTGCGCGCCCACATGATCCGCTCGGCGCTCGTCTTTCCGAGTGGTGCCGCCGGTGAGGAGGTCTCGAGATCCGAAATCGCACTGGCCCTCGCCGGGCTGCTCTTCGAGGACGTCCAGCGCCGGGTTCCCATGGCGCGCGCCTACGTCGAGGACTCGATGCACGCTGGCCATGCCCTGACCTTGGACCACGGTGCGCTCCGGACCGTCGCGACGGACTGCGGCCTGCTTCCGGCCGGCGCCCTGGCGTTTACCCGCATCCTGGAGCCGCTCGGCTACGTGCGCGCCGCCGAATACGATCTAGCGAAGATCTCGATGACGGGGTACGCCTACTGCCATCGCGACCTGCCCGAGGCCATCCCCCAGTACTTCGTTTCCGAGCTCCACGTCGACCGGTTCTCGCCAGAATTCCAGTCCACCGTCCAGCGCGTGGTCGGCTACAGCAACGATCCGCTCAGCGATCGCGCGAAAGCGACGCTCGCCACGCTGACGGCGGAAGGCGCCACCACGTTCGGCCAGGCGCGCGCGCTCCTTCCCGAGCTCGTCGCATGCTTTGATCGTCAGCACGCGGAGCCCACCCTCGAGGACTATGAAGGCCTCAAGAAGGAGAGCGCGGAGATGGCCTGGATCTCCACCGAGGGGAACGCCTTCAACCACGCCACCGATCGTGTCGCAGACGTCTTCGCCGTGGCGGATCTCCAGCGGACCCTTGGCCGGCCGATCAAGGAGTCCGTCGAGGTCTCGCGGAATGGCAACGTGATGCAGACCGCGTTCCGCGCGGCGGTGACCCAGCGCCTCTTCCGCTCGGCGGAGGGCCACATGGTCGTCCGTGACGTCCCTGGCTCTTTCCATGAATTCATCACCCGGAAGACGCTGCCGTCCGGCGAGCTTGACCTGACCTTCGATGCGGGCAACGCGACCTCGATCTTCAAGATGACCGCGGGACAGGAGCCGACGGATCGGCAAGAATCAGCGTGATGTCTTCCAGCGCCGATTCTAGCAGCCACGCCGGGGCGAGCCTTGCGCACGTCCTCGACCCACGTTCCCTGGCCGCAGCGCTGGACAAGGCGCTGGGCACCGATTGCGTGTTCACGGACGCCCATGACCTTGCCGCCTACGAAAAGGGCTGGCGCTACGGCGAGGGGAAGGCCCTCCTGCTGCTGAAGCCGCGGACCGTCGAGA
The DNA here is from genome assembly GCA_047635895.1 of Paracoccaceae bacterium. Classification (GTDB taxonomy): domain Bacteria; phylum Planctomycetota; class UBA1135; order UBA1135; genus Saltatorellus. Next base: position 5,302 of record JBLIHL010000417.1, read on the forward strand.
GCGTGGCCGCCGCCGTGCGAATCTGCCGCGAGGCCCACGTGCGGATTCAGCCCATCGGCGCCAACACCGGACTCGTGGCGGCCTCCAACCCGGACGCGTCGGGCGAGATGGTCGTCCTCTCCCTGGAGCGTCTATCCAAGGGCATCGAGTACTTTCCGGAGGACGGCACGGTCATCGTCGACGGCGGCGTCCTGTTGTCCCAGCTCAACGAGGCCCTCGCGCCCCACGGACGCACGTTCCCGATCGACCTCGGCGCCGACCCCCAGATCGGCGGGATGGTCGTCTCGAACACGGGTGGATCCAGGCTCGTCCGCTACGGCGACGTACGCTCGAATCTCCTGGGGCTGGAGGTCGTCCTGCCCACCGGCGAAGTGTTCTCACAGCTTCAGCGCCTCGCGAAGAACAACACGGGCCTCGACGCCAAGCAGCTATTTGTCGGCACGAGCGGCGCCTTCGGGATCGTCA
>JBLIHL010000418.1:0-5740 GCA_047635895.1 Paracoccaceae bacterium
CGTCCGCGTGCTGAGGCAGCCTCGCCAAGCGGTGGAGGACTAGGCATGGGGTCCTTGGCTAAACGCGCGCGACGCTTCTCCTATCTCGTCAGGCTGGAGGCACGTGAGGCCCGCGCGACCTACGGGTTCGTTCTCGCGCTGGGTCTCCTGTTGGCGGTAGGCCGGGCCTGCTGGCTGTCACGCTCGGGTAGTGACGTCACGCTCGGGTGGTCCGAGGCCCGGGGCCATGCGTGGCTGGCTCAGCTGCTTCTGATCCCGATCCTGGCGGACGTGTTCTCGGCGAATGACGAGCGGGCGGCGCAGCGCGTGGTCGCCAGCCTGCCTGTTTCGAGTACCGCCGTGTTTCTAGCGCGCTGGACGATGGTGGCCGGGGCCGCGTTGACGCTGTTCCTGGGCCTTGTTCTGGCGCGGGGCACGTTCGCTGCGCTTGGGCCGACGGGAGCCGAGCCCGCGCTGAGCTCCGCTGGCATCGAAGGTAGTTGGGGTTCGATCTACGCCTGGATGCTTGGCGGCTCGCCAGCGTTTCCGCTCGTGGTGTACAGCGCGACCTGCTTGGTGGCGCTTGTCTTCCGTCATGGGCTGAGCGCTACGTTGGTGGGCGTGTTTACGATCGTCTCGGTGGTAGCGCTTTTGGCTTCGGACCTTGTGAATCGAGGCGAGAGGCTCCTGGGGGACTCCGACGTGGTCGTGAACGTGCTCTTCAGTTCGTTCACGCCGCTGGTACTGGTCTTGACGCTGTCGATGGCCTTCCGCCTCCGTGGGAGCGCAAGTCGCTCCTGGGTCGCGCGGTGCGTACGCGTGGGGGCTGCGGTCGTCATGTGCTCCGGCATGGCCGCGGGCGCGGTCGAGTTCAAGGAGTGGCAGCGCCGTCACTACGGGTTTGACGACCCTGACGCGTCGGTGAGCGGTTGGCCCGGCGTGACGCTCGACGGAAGCCTGGCGGTGCTGAGCTTGGAGCGCGAGGGCTGGCGAACAGGTTGGGCGCTCAATCTCACAAACGGCGAGGTCGAGCGCGCGAGTGAGGCGCACCTCTCCCTGTTCACAGGCGATCCCACGCTGACGTTTCACCGCGGGCTCGAGCGACGGTCGACGGCCGTGGTGCGTGGGTCTGAGCTCGTCAACGAAGACTGGCTGCGGCGCGTCGTCGAGGAGCGTTGGACGTCCGAGTTCGGTGCGCCTCCGATGATCGTGACGTCGCTGTTTGTGATTTCACCGCGGCGGAGAGAACCCCACGTGGCTTACTACTTGGACGCGGAGCGCTGGTTCCATCGGGTCGACCTTGCGGACGGTACCGACGTGAAGATGGACATTCAGATCGACGGAGAGCCGATGTCTGCGGGCGTAGACGAAGACGGCCGCTGGTTGACCTGGAACGGTGGCCGGCGCGAGGACGGGGTCCTGCGCGGCGTGAACCTGGTGACGGGGGAGCGGTTCGAGCACGTGCCTGAGTCCAGGGAGAAGCGGATCTACGGCGGCTACATCATGGCCTCGTTCGGGGGAGGTCCGGTGCTGACGGCGTTCACAAAGGACGGCCCATCGCACTTCATGGTTCGCGGAGGAAAGGTGGTGCCGCTACCGCTGGTGCGGCGGTACTCAAAGCTGACTGACGTGGACGGGGAGCGGTTGCTCGGGTGCACGGATGATGGCGGTGTTTATCTGATCGGGCATGATGGGGAGGAGACCGTTGTGTTCAGGGCGGAGGACGCCGTTGACCCGCCCCAGGGCTAAGGAAAGCGCATTTCTGGAAGTAGTGGGGGCTTCCGGGGCCGGAATGCCTCGTTTCGTGTAGGTTTAGGGAAACCCCGAGGCGGCACGCTGCGTCATGTTGACTGTCCCAAGCTCACCGCTCTCAAGACCCCGGCGACCACGATGAAACTCGCGCTAATACTCACAGCTCTCGCCTTCACGGCAAGCTCCGCGATTGGAACGACTGCCGTTCCTTTCTCCCCCGGCTGATGAAAGCCAGCAAAGGCGCCGAGTTCGGCGCCGAAAGCTCCCGCACGTCCCGCTCCCACGGGTCGTCCCGGCGGTGGTGGAGCTGCTCCTGGAGCAGGTCCGCAATCCGGTGGTGGTCCCACGCAGGCCAAGATCCCGAAGGCAGCCCCCGCCATCGTGCGTGGCCCGTCTTCCAAGCAGATCTTGAAGCTTGAGTGGAACTACCCCATCTACGAGCCGAAGGTCGCACCCGTCACCGAAGGTTCCTTCGCACGGTCCGCCAAGAAGGCCCTGACGCGTGAGGAAGCGTTCCGCGCTCTCGCCGGTGATGACCCGCGTCCGCTTCTGGTGCTCCGCGAGTGCAAGGTTTGCAACGGTACCGACGAGGCCCTTCTCAAGGGTGGCGTCGATAACGAGAAGACCTTCCTGCTGGCGCGCTGGTTCAACTGCGTGAAGCTGCCGGTGGACGTGATGGACGATAACCATCCCTTCCACAACGTCTTCACTCTCGAGACGCCGGAGCACCTCTTTGTGGCTTCGGTCGATGGTGCGAACCATTCCGCGCTCGAGTCCGAGACCTCCCGAGTTGACCTCTGGAAGTCCATGAAGGCCCTGATCTCCGCCGAGTACAAAGGCGATGCCGACAAGAGCATCGTCAAGATCGCCAAGGTGATCGACAAGCTCGACGTCGTGGACCAGCGTTACCTGGCTCTCCAGGAGCGACGGGACGCGATTCTCATCAAGGACGGTCCGAAGTCTCGCAAGCTGGTCAAGCTCAAGAAGTCGCTTGCCAAGGTCGAGGCTGACCGGGTGAAGCTGCGCAAGGAGGTCGAGAAGGAAACCGTTCTCGAGCTGAAGCGCATCACTCAGCTCAAGGGCCAATCAGGAGCCTCCCGCAAGGGAGACATCTAAGGTCGCTCCGGTTTAAATACCGGTCATCGACTGACTATCCCGGCTGATCCCTCAGCTGTGGCACTCATGGGGGTGGTTCACACAAGCGTGTGAACTGCCCCTTGTTCATCCACGACCGAGTTCATCCACGACCGAGTTTATTCACGACCGAGTGCATCCACGACAGACCCGCAGCCGATGCTTATCAGTAGGCTGCGAATAGCTCTCCGATTCCTGTTCCGAACTGATTCCGCATGCTGCCCCTCACCTCCCTGCTGTCCCGCCTCTCGTGCGCATTCGTCGCAAGTCTCTTGATCCTTTGCCTCCCGGCCTCGGCACAGGATGAAAAGCCCGGCGAGGGCATGGAGAAGTTCGAAGAGGTCGATCCTTACACCGAGAACGACCCGGAGAAGATCGCCAAGCTCGGCTACGTTTCCATGGGTTCGTTTGGTTGGGGCGAAGGCAACCGAACGGAGAACGTCCAGGAGACGATGGGCGGCCTCGACTTCCTCTGGGTCGAGACGGAGCACTTTCGCATCGGTAGTAGCCTCAACAGCTACAAGATGACGAACGACAAGATCGAGAAGGCGAGCCTCAAGGCGGAGTTCAAGGAACTCAAGGCGAAGCTCGGCAAGTTCAAAGCGCCCCGGAGAAAGCTCGATCCGTGGGTCCGCCTGCACCTCTATGCACTGCGCGCTGAGAAGCTCTACGCACAGTTCGTGAAGGACTTCGGGCTTGAGGCCCTGGCGGATAGCAAGGAGGGCCCCTACCTGGGTCACCCGAAGAAGTTCCGGCTACTTCTCTGCGAGCGCAAGAGTGAGCTTGTTCGCTACCAGCAGGCCTACGAACCCCAGTTCACGAGTGAGATCTCGTTCGCCAGCGGCAAGCTCGATGCCGGGATGATCTTCGGCGTCGACGCCGAGAACATCCGCGACGGCTACAAGGAGCAGGCGCACAAGCCGGTCGACGCGATGCTCTACTGCGCCGTCAACGCGGGGCTCGCCAGATCCTTCATTGATGGACATGGCCAGGGCCTCTTCCGCGCACCGCGCTGGCTGGCACAGGCGGCGGCCCACTACTACGCCCGCCAGGCTGACGAGCGCTGGGTACTCGCCGGCTACAACTTTCGCAACCTCAAGGACGGTCACTGGGAGTGGGACGAATCGGTGGCGAGCATGGTCAAGAACGAGTTCTTCTGCTCGATGGCCGAAATGACCACATGGCTGCGCGATCACAAGATGAACGGCCGCGATCATATGAACGTCACCTCCAAGCTGGAGTTCATGATCGCCGAGCTCAGCCCTAAGCTGAGGACGTACATGGACCTTGTCGTCAGGCCGGTCAAGAACATGACCGAGGAGTCGACGGAAGAGCTGGAGAAGCGCCAGCGGGCGGCGCTCATGGACGCGTTTGGCATGGAGCCCGAGGCTTTCGACGAGGCTTGGGCCGAGTGGGTCGAGGACAAGAAGTAGGGGAGACGACGACCTGCCAGTGCATGTCGCCGTCCTCCGCCTGGCGGGCCAAGACTACCTGAGTATCGGGCGCAGCCTCACGTTCCGGAACTCGACATAGGCGCCTTCAGACTGCAGGCAGATGTGCCCCGCGACCTCCGCGCACCAGTCCGCCGAGTTCTGCAGCACGCCGTTCACGCGCAGCTCGACGCGCGGGCCGTCCACGAGGATGTCGTAGCGGTTCCACTCGCCTGGCGGCTTCTCTGACGACGGTGCCATCCGCTTGGTGTTGCGCCCCTGGGTGCGTCTCGGATCGGCCTGCATCGGAAACTCGTCGATGTTCCAGATGTCGCCGGCGCTGCCCGATTCAAGCTGGGCTTCGATTGAGCGTGGCCAGACCATGTCCGGTCCGGTCTTGCGCAGCAGCACGCCGGAGTTGCCCGCGCCGCGCGCCGGGTCGAAGCGCCACTCGAGCGTGAGGCGGTAGTTCGTGAACTCCTCCTTCGTGCGCACGTAGCCCGTCGGATGGCCGCCGCATTGAAGCACGCCGCCGTCGATGGTCCAGACGTCATCGAAGTTCTTGGAGTCATCCGAGAGGTGGAACGTCCAGGCTTCCATGTCGGTGCCGTCGAACAGGACCACTTCCTCGCCGTATTCGGGAGCGTCGCCCGCGCCGTGGGAGAGGAAGGCTACGAGGTCGGCCAGGTCCTGGGGGGCGAGGTCGAGCGCCGCGCCCTCGGGCATCGTGGAGACCGTCTGCTTCTTTCGGGCTACGACGTCGTCCGCGTCGAGCGTCACGCGGTCGCCATTGGTGGCGAGGAGCGAGAGCGTCGGGCCGTCCGCGAGGAGGAAGCCTGAGTAGAGCAGTCCGTCCGTGGTCTGGATGATGTAGGTGTCGTAGCCGAACGCGATGCCGGCGCTCGGATTCAATATCGCGTCGAAGAGCGCGTCAGGCGCTAGCTTGCGATGGATCTGGCTGAGCTCCGGACCGAGGTCCGCGCCGAGTCGCGTGTCACCCAGCTGGAAGGCGTGGCACGTGATGCACTGGGCGCGCGAGGCGTCCGTGTAGAGCTCGCGGCCGCGCCGAATGTCGCCCTCCAGCTTGAGGAGGTCCGGGATCGAAGGCGCGTCCACGCTGCCGGCCCTGGGGAAGTGCTGGCTCGCCAGCGCGCGCACACCGAGGTCGGGGTTGCGGAACAGAGCGGCAGCGACAGGCTCGACGAGTGAAGCATCCAGCCGGCCCTCTTCCTGGGCCTGGATCATGAGCAGCGCGCCGCGCGGGTCGGACGCCAGGGACTCCGCGGCTTTCAATCGCCCTGCGGGGGAGAGGCTCGCGTCGGCCACGGCGGCATTCCATTCCATCAGCGGCTTGGGGGCCTCATGACGCTGGATCCAAACCTGGAACTCGACCGACGTGCCCGTTCCATTGACCTGGCTCGTGCCGCCCTTCTCGGGTCCCGCTT
>JBLIHL010000419.1:0-5730 GCA_047635895.1 Paracoccaceae bacterium
AAAGCCCTGCCTGCGTTGCTCGAAGGGCCCTGAATAGCTCGCTATGAGGGGCTTCGAGCGCCTTGCCAAGACTTCGATGGACACTCTTGCTAAGCGCGGACTTCTTCGGGCGGCCTGCTAGAGCGGCCGCTCGCCCGCCGACGTCACCGGCCGCTCGGAAGCTCACTGGGCGGCGGTTCGAGCAGCGTCGGGTCCAGCGCGTCCAGCGCGGCCTGCACGCCGCCCGCGCGCTCCACCTCGCCTGCTTCCAACCACTTTGCCTTCAGCATCTTCGCCGTCGCAATGGGCGTGATGCCGAGTCCATCGTTCGACGCGGCGGAGGCCGGACGTCGTCCCAGGGATTGATCCAGGGCCGTAGTCGCCTCGTCGAGATCGCCCCTCTCCATCAGGACCCGAGCGCGGCCAGCGAGGGCGAGCGCGACGTAGTGGTCGGTGTTGCCGCGACCCTCGGGGTGCCCGAGGATGTGGCGCTCGAAGTGCTCGATGCCGCGCGCGTAGGACGTCAGTGAGTCATCAAAGTGACCGCGGCGGCGATGGTGCTCGGCCGCTACCACGGACGCGTAGCCCGCGAACCACGCCAGGTGGTCGCCCTTCTTCGCGGAAGGGTCCAGGCTGGCGAGACGATCCGTGTAGGCCCGCTCAAGGGCCTCGGGTCCGCCTCTCCAGAGAAGCTTCGAGCGCAGCCGCCCGTGCAGCAGGTTCGAGTCAGGAAAGCGCACGAGCGCCAGCTGCAGGATCTCGTTGGCGCGGGGCGTGGCGCCAATCCACGTCAGGAAATCGTAGAAATCGACGATCGTCGCGTCGTCGATGTCGGCGGTCCGCGTGAGGAGCGAATAGGCGGCGTTGAGGTCGGAGAGCCACTCTGGCTTCCAATCCTGGCCGCTACGGTAGGCTCGACGGATTCGGGTGCGGCGGGCGTCGGCGAACAGGCGCAGCACACGTTCCTGCGTAGCCGGCGCCGCGCTTTCGGCCTCCTCGGCCGCAGAGTCGCTGGCTTGATCGAGGAGGAGGTAGCCATTCTCTACGGCGTACGCCGCGCTCGTGCGCGCACCGGTGAGTTCGCCGCGTCGCCACGCAAGGACCGCTTTCACGGCGGACAGTCTAGCGGGGTCAGCGCCGAGCTCAGCTGCTGCGTCAGCGCCTGCTTGGGCGTCGCCAGCAAAGAGATCCGCGAACTGTCCTTCCGTGGTCAAGGCGCGCTCAAGCATCGCCTCGGCCAGTCCCAGGAGCGCGGCTGGGTCCTTCGGCCTGGACTCCGCGGCCTCGGCCCGGCGGGCGACGTTGGGCGTGCGGCGCGTGGCCGTTTCGTACTCACTTGTCGCCGAAGCGGCGGAGGGGAGCGGGATGTGGCGGGACTTGAGGTCGAGCCCGCTGTGTAGGGCAGCCAGGGTCTTCGCCCTTGGCGAGGTGGCGCTGAGTCGCGCGACGGCTTCGAGCAGCATCTGCCGGTCTTCGTCTTCGATGGGCTCCTTGAGCACTTCGGCCATCAGGTCGAGCGCGCCCTCGGTTTCGCACCGGGCGAGCGCCCTGCGGGAGAGCCGCGCCAGTTCGAGGTCGAGGCCAAAGATGGCCTTGCGAAGGACTTCGATCTGGTCGAGCGCGACGGGTTCGAGCAGCGCCATCAGGATGCGTCTGCGCTCCTCACGGCTTCCGCCTGCGTACTGGGTTTCCAGGAGCTTTCGGTCAGCGACGTCAGGGCTCATCGCGAGGTTGACGAGCGTCGGCTCTGGTCCGGGCGTGGGCTCAGGCCAGCCTTCTACGCCCTTGATGAACGTGTTAGTGACCGTGGCCACGTCCCAGGAGTAAAAGACGTCGAGGGTTTCTTTGGCCTCGAGGTCCAGAACGATGTGACGAGGGGAAATACGTCGTCCGTCGAAGTACTGACCGTAGAGCTCTCGTTCCGCCTGAATGTGCTCGCCGCAGGTGACCGTCCCGAAGCGCGGGCACGGAACGCGCTGTCCGCTCTCGTCGTAGTCGCGCGGGGTGTGACGGTAAACCGAAGCGATCACGCAGGCGTAGTGCGACATCAGCTCGGCGGTCCCAGGCTCGCGGTAGCGCACGCCCGCGAAGTGCTCGCTCGCGATCTCGCCGTCCATGTTGACCGCGACCATCACGGGCATGTTGCGCTTGCGTGCCACGGCCAGTGCGTCATCGAAGCAGCGTTGCCACTGCACGAGGACCGGCTGCTTCCAGCCGTCGGCGGTCGCGGCGGGCCACATGTCTTCCTCGGTCAGGCCCTCGGCCAGGGCCGGGGGAGAGCCCAGGTCGAAGGCATCCTGGGAGGGATCGGCGCCGCCGCGCTGGGGAAGCGTTGGCGGGTCTTCCTGGGCGTACGAGGTCGCGGCCAGCAGGAGGAGTGAGGTCGCGAGCGAGGAGAGGGTGAAGGCGGTCGTGCTCATGGTGTACAACCATAGGGCAAGTCCATGGGGGTATTGGCAAGACGATGTATGAACTGCGGACTTGAGGACAGCCGGGCGGATGGGGGCCATATTGGGAGGGTGACCAGTCCCGCAGCTGCCGGCGCGACCGACTATTGGAGCGTCACGGAGACTGCGTCCGTCGTGGTCGTCGTGAAGACGTCTCGGCTCCAATACTGGAAGTTCCAGTTCTCGCCTGCGTTCATTGGAGCGCCGCCGTTGGCGATGGAGAGGTCGAGCGGCAGGATCACGTTGCCTGTAGCGCCCGAGTTGAGGACCCCGCCGGGGAGGAACGCCAGGCGCACGATGGGAGCGCCAAGGCAGAGGTTGGCGGGCGAGCCGGCAAACATTGGGACGAAGTCCTGGGTGGTCGACGCCAGGAAGTAGCCCGGCGAGCCCAGGGGAAGATCCCAGGCCGTGAGGTATAGGTTGTTGTCCAAGCGAACGGGGCTGCCGCCCGCCCTGATCGTGGCGCTCTGCCCACTGCTGTTCACGGTCGGCATGCAGTACATCGTGCCAATTTCCTCGCAGCTGTCGATGACGCCGTTCTCGTTCTGATCGATGGCCGTTTCGTTCCAGAGTTCGAGCACGTCCGGGACAAGGTTGCCGTCGCAGTCGGCGGAGTGGATGGCACAGACAGCGTCCTGCGGTCCGGAGCCATTCGCATTCGAGATGTACCAGCCGCTGGACTGCATGTATCCGAAGTCCTGATCGGTCCCAGCCATCGTCGGATCGTTGTTCGGCTGGTTCGGCGCCCACTCGGTGTAGGTCACGGGTGTTCCATCCATCCAGACCCACTCCGTCTCATGAAAGAAGTCCGTGATGCCGATCCAGATCCCGTTCCCGAGCGATGCAGCGCCGAGAAGTCGGACAAGGTCAGCCTCGTCCTGGGTAGTGATCGAGCAGTACTCGAAGGCGAGGCCTGGGTGCCGGCGCTCGATCTCCGCTCGCCCGCTCACCCAGTTGTGGTTGCCCAAGGGGTGTGCGGCAAACCAGACGTCCGACCGTGACGGCGACTGCGTCCACGGGCCAAACTGGGCCGATGCGTCTGTGACGAGCGAGCAGGCGATGGCGACTGAAAGTGCGAGGAGGGTCTTCATGGTGGATCTCGGGTCCAGGGAGGCGGAGCCAGGCTGCTCTAGTTTAGACGACATCTGCCGCGTGCATGGATAGCTGGGTGCGTACGGCGTCGCGGGCTTCTCTGGGTGGAGGCGGTCTGGGCGTCTAAATCGAGACAATCCCGCCCGTGCGGGCCAAGGAAGCGGCGGAACAGAGCACAGGGTTGTGCCCAGTAGCGCCATGCAGGAAATTGCAGTAGGGTCGATCTGTCCGTCCCGGAACGGCACGTCTTGACTGATGGCTTGGAATTCCTGGTCGTCAAGCGCCGTATGGCGTCGAGGCTCGTCGCGCACATTTTTCTCCCAAGCCCACGACCCGGTATGCGTCTCTCCACAACTCTCATCCCCGCGCTGGTGCTCCTCTTGAGCAACGCCGCACTTGGCCAGTCTCTCGAGACACCGGTGAATCACGCCCTCGGGCTCACGTCGAGTGACGTGCAGAACCTCACCATCGACGGCACTCTTCAGAGCGGCGTCAACGTTGCCGTTCGCATCGACGGTGGGTGGTCGATGCTCTCGTTGTCGTCGCACTCCGTACGCGCTGAGGGCTTCCAAGTCATCGAGCACCGTGCGGACGGGACCTATGTGCCGGTAGACCCCGGCCCCGTCGTGACCGTGCGCGGTACGCTCGAAGGCGAGACGGGATCCATCGTCTCCGGTGCGCTGCTGGATGACGGCCTCTACGTGCGCATCGAGCGTGCCGACGGCACCGAACTTTGGCTGCAGCCCGTCCCCCAGACGATCATTGGCGCGAAGCCGAACTCCCACGTGCTCTACGCGCGGGACGCCGTAATCGCAACCGGGCGCACGTGCGGGACGAGCCTTCTGGCCAACCAGTTCGGCGACGCGGAACCCTTCCGCGGATCGACTGGGTCGACCGATGGTGGGCTGTACACAGCCGAGCTCGCGTGCGACGCCGACTACGAGTACTTCCTCGACTACGGTTCAACGACGGCGGTTTCCAACCGGATCCAAACCGTCATCGGATCGATCAACCAGCAGTACGAGAGCGAGGTCGGCATCACGCACGCGATCACGCAAATCCTTGTGCGCACCTCATCGAACCAGCCGTACACATCCGCTGATGCAGGCACGCTGTTGAACCAGTTCCGCAGCCAGTGGAATAGCAATCACGGAAGCATCCCCCGCGACGTCGCGCAGCTGTTCTCCGGTAAGAGCATCATCGGCGGCACGATCGGCATTGCTTGGGTTGGCGTGATCTGCAACTCCAGTTACGCCTACGGGATGGTTGAGTCCGACTTCAACGGCAACTTCTCCAGCGCGACGGACCTTTCAGCACACGAGCTCGGGCACAACTGGAATGCCTCTCACTGCAGCTGTACGTCGTACACGATGAATCCATACATCACGTCGGCGAACACGTTCAATCCTAACGTGACGCGCAACACGATCACATCGTTCCGCGACTCCCGCTCGTGCCTCGACTTAGGCGCCGGCGGCAACCCGCCGGGCCCGACGTCGGCGCCGAGCCCGTCGAACGGCGCGAGCGGTGCCGGCCTCAACGTCAACCTTTCGTGGACCGCCGGCTCCGGCGCCACGACCCATGATGTGTACTTCGGCACTGACGCGACGCCCGATGCGGGCGAGTTCCAGGTCAACACTGGCGGCACGAGCTTCGACCCGGGCACGCTCCAGTACTCGACGACCTACTACTGGCGCACCGATGCGGTGAATGTCGACGGGACGACGAGCGGCAGCGTATGGTCGTTCACGACGCAGAATGATCCCAATGGTGGCGGTGAGACCGTCATCTTCTCGGATAGCTTTGACGGCACAATCAGCAGCTCGTGGTCGAGCAGCGGGCGCCTGCGGTCGTCCGGCAGCGCGGCGTTCGCCGGCTCAGGCGGGGCCCGTCTCAAGGGTAGTCAGGCCATGAGCGTGACGGTTAGCACCGCGGGCTACACGGGTCTGCGCCTTGAGTGCGCACGTCGGACCCAGGGCCTGGACGGATCCGAGGACCTCGTGATCCTTGTGAACGGAACCCAGGTCGACCGCCTCACCGGAACCACCAGCTGGCAAACGAATGACATCGACCTCAGCGCATTCGCTGGCGGGAACGTGACGATCACGTTCGATCTGTCCGCGAACAAGAACAACGAGCGCGCGGACATCGATGAGGTTCGCGTGGTCGGGATTCAGTAGCGCGAAGCAGGCAACGATGCGCCAATGAAGGG
>JBLIHL010000420.1:0-5655 GCA_047635895.1 Paracoccaceae bacterium
CCGCGTAGCCCTCCACGTGGCGGAAAGACACTTGCGATCCGCGCCGCGCGGCGTCCCGCGGGCTCGCAAGGGTTAGCTCCGGGCACTTGGCTTCAACACCTCGGATGAAGCGCTCAGTCAGGCCGATGGATGCGCGGCGCAGCGCCTGCAGGTCCACCGTATCCCAGATATCCATCGACGCCTCAAGAGCGGCCATCTGGAGAACCGGTGGCGTTCCCACGCGCATACGAGCGATGCCCTCACCGGGTCGATAGCTCGGCTCGAAGGCGAACGGCGCGTCATGGCCGAGCCAGCCCGAGAGGGCGGGCTGAGCGTTGGCTGCATGGCGCGGCGCGACGTAGATGAAAGCGGGCGCGCCCGGCCCACCATTGAGGTACTTGTATGTGCAGCCAACGGCGAAGTCGACGCCACAGCCCTCGACATCCACCGGCAGAGCCCCGGCGGAGTGCGCCAGATCCCAGATGCAGAGAACGCCGGCCGCATGGGCACGCGCCGTCAGGGCGGCCATGTCGTGCAGCCGCCCGGTGCGGTAGTCGACCTCGGTCAGCAGCAGCACGCCCACTTCATCCGTGATCGCATCGGCGACGCTCTCTGGGTCGACGAGGCGCAGGCTGTGGCCCTGCTTCAGCGTGCCGATCAGCCCCTCGGCGATGTACAGGTCAGAGGGGAAGTTGCCGCTGTCCGAGAGAATGACCTTCCGGTCCGTCATGGCCAGCGCGGCTGCCAGCGCCTGAAAGACCTTGATGGAAAGCGTATCCCCGAGGGTGACATGCCCCGGCTCGGCCCCGATCAGTCTGCCCACCCGGTCACCCAACTCCATCGGCTGCGTCATCCAGCCCGCGCGATTCCAACCGCCGATCAGCATCTCTCCCCATTCAGCTTGGAGCGTCTGGGCCACGCGGTCAGGCGTGCCGAGCGGCAGCGGGCCAAGGGAATTACCGTCGAGATAGACGATCCCTTTGGGCAGGTGAAACAGGGCTTTGGTGGCGGCGAAGTCTGTCATGGGTGGCGTTGCCGGGGTGGGGCGGAATCGTACCTGGTACGCCACCGCCAAGGAGGCTCCGTCAGGCCAGGAGTTCTGGCAGCACTTTGGCCGGCTCTACGCCCGTCAGTTTGAGGTCGAGGCCCTGGTGGCGCACAGTGAGGCGCTCGTGGTCGAGGCCAAGCTGGTGCAGCATCGTTGCGTGGAGATCGTGGACGCTCACGGGGTCGCGCACGATGTTGTAGGAGAAGTCGTCTGTTTCGCCGTGTACGTGGCCCGCGCGGACGCCGCCGCCGGCCATCCACATCGTGAAGCAGCGCGGGTGGTGGTCGCGGCCGTAGTTCTCCGCAGTGAGTCCGCCCTGGGAGTACACGGTACGGCCGAATTCGCCGCCCCACACGATCAGCGTTTCGTCCAGGAGTCCGCGACTTTCGAGGTCGAGGATCAGCCCGTGACAGGGCTGGTCGATGTCGCGGCACTGGTCCGGCAGGCGGCCCGCCACGTTTGCGTGCGTGTCCCAGTTGTTGTGGTAGATCTGCACGAAGCGCACGCCACGCTCGACCATGCGCCGCGCCATCAGCGCGGTGTTGGCGAAGGTGCCGGGGCGACGTGCCTCTTCGCCGTAGAGGCCAAAGGTGCTCGCCGGCTCCGCGGCGAGATCCGTCAGGTCAGGCACGCTGGCCTGCATGCGGTAGGCGAGCTCGTACTGCTCCATCCGCGTGCGCGTCGCCGGATCGCCGATGTCGTCGAGGAGCCGCTGGTTCAGCTCGCCAATGCCGTCGAGCGTGCGCCTGCGAACGGAGCTACTGACCCCCGCCGGGTTCTTCAGGAAGAGGATCGGGTCCCCGCTTGCCCGGAACGGCACGCCTGCGTGCGCCCCGGGCAGAGCGCCGGCTGACCACAAGCGCGCGGAGATCGCCTGCATCTGTTCCTGATTCGTCGGCCGCGCCACCATGACCACAAAGGTCGGGAGATCCCGGTTGAGAGAGCCGAGCCCATACGAGGCCCACGCCCCCAGGCAGGGCCTGCCCGTCACCTGGTTACCCGTCTGCAGGAACGTGATCGCTGGCTCGTGGTTGATGGCATCGGTGTGAACGCTGCGCACGAAGCACATCTTGTCCACGGTCTTCCCCAGATGAGGCAAGAGCTCCGACAGCTCCATCCCGCACTCGCCGTGCTGCTGGAACTTGTACCTGCTCGGCGCGATAGGGAAGCGCGCCTGCCCGGAGGTCATAGTCGTGAGGCGCTGCCCGGCACGAATCGACTCCGGCAGGTCCTTGTCGTACCAATCCGCCAGCCCGGGCTTCGGGTCGTACATATCCATCTGCGGAGGTCCGCCGACCATGTGCAGGTAGATCACGTGCTTGGCCTTCGGCAGCCCCGGAAACACGGGGCCGCTCGCGCCTCGCCCGAGGTCCGCAAGCGCTGCTCCCGCCAGGACGTGACCGCCCGCGCGCAGGAAGTGCCGACGCGTGAGCGTCTTCTGGATCTCTGACATCGGGTTCGAATTTGAAGCCGTCATTTCGTCACCGTTTCGTCGAGGTTCATGAGCATGTTCGCAAGCATCGTCCAGGCAGCCAGCACGTACGGCTCCTCGCTAGAAGCTGTGTCAGCCTCGCCGACGCTCAGTAGCTCCAAAGCCGCACCCGGATGCGCGGCGTAGTGCTCCACCAGATCCGCGAGCACGGCCGCACAGACGCCCTGCTCGTCGGCCTCGAGCGACCTCGAAGTCAGCTGCCGCATGAGCCAGTTCATGCGATCCTCGGCCCACTCCTCCTCGGCGAGAGCCCGCGCCGCCAGCGTGCGCGCCGCCTCGACGAACTGCGGGTCATTCAGGGTCACGAGCGCCTGCAGCGGCGTGTTCGTTCGAACGCGCTGAACCGTGCACAGCTCGCGGCTGGGTGCATCCAAGATCTCCATCGATGCGGGCGGCGCCGAGCGCTTCCAGAACGTATAGAGACTACGCCTCCAGAGCGCCGCACCGTGGTCCTGCCTGTAGTTGTGGGTGTTGCTCTCTCGCATCGCCACCGCCTCCCAGACGCCCGGCGGCTGGTAGGGTTTGACGCTCGGGCCACCCACGTCACGAACGAGAAGCCCGCTAGCGGCTAGCGCCGTATCACGCAGCGTTTCAGCGTCCATGCGGTGGCGAGGCCCCCGCGAGAAGAGGGCGTTGTCCGGATCGCGGTCC
Source organism: Paracoccaceae bacterium (assembly GCA_047635895.1). Taxonomy (GTDB): domain Bacteria; phylum Planctomycetota; class UBA1135; order UBA1135; genus Saltatorellus. The sequence goes on from JBLIHL010000420.1 coordinate 3,171, forward strand.
AGCTTCTCCGCCGTGACGCGGGCGCTCTGGCGGTAGGTCGCCGAGGTGACCATCAGGCGGAACTGCTCCTTCACGCTCCACCCGCTGGCTTGGAAGTCGACGGCGAGCCAGTCGAGCAGCTCAGGGTTGGACGGCGGTTCCCCCGCGAGTCCGAAGTCGCCGCTGGTCGCGACGAGTCCTGCGCCAAACAGCTCCTGCCAGAAACGGTTGGCGGCCACGCGAGCCGTCAGCGGATGGTCCGGCTGAAAAAGCCAGCGAGCCAGCGCCAGGCGATCTCGCCGCTGCCCCTCGGCCAGCGGCGGTAGGAACGCAGGCGTCGCAGCACCGACCTCTTCGAGTCGCTGGTCGTACTCGCCGCGCTGGAGCACGAACGCGCTCGGCTCCTCCTCACGCTCGGTGAAGATGTGTGCGGTCGGACTCATCCCTTTGATGGCCTCAAGCTCTTCGGCACGCGCGTCGATCGTGCTGCCCAGCTCCCGCCATACAGGATCCTCGGCCTCCAGCCACCACCTGTGCAGGCCCGTACGAGCCGCCTCGGGGAGCCCATCCAGTCCTCCCGGGCCGGCCAGCGCCACCTGGACCGCTCGCTTCTGTCCAAGCGCCAACACCTGCGCCCGATCAAGAACGCCCTCATCGATCCTGAGATCCGTGAGGCTGGGACTCGTCGCACCCCCTCCCGTCCGTGCTCCCACAAGGAACGGAACGCTCGTCTTAATCGTACCGCTCAGCCGGTCCGCCTCGACGGTGACCTTCTGCGGAACGCCGTCGTAGTACACCTTGACTCCCTCGGCCTTCGCGCTTCCGTCGTAGCTCACCGCAACGTGCACCCAGGTGTCCGCAGGCAGCGCCTTCACGGCCACGACCTTGAGCCAGTTAGCTGGGAACGAGTGAATGACATGGGCCCCGACTCGGCGCCCCTGGAGCCAGACGTCCCAGCCGCGATAGCCGTTCGGCGCATCCATTCGGCTCCAGAGCGCGCCGGTGCTCTCATCCGATTCGATGCGAACCCAGGCGGCGCTCGTGAACGGTTGGTCGTGCTCGAAGTCGCCAACGGCGTCCAATGCGAGGCTTTGGCCCTCCACGCGAAGAGCTCCGCCCACGCCGAACGGTCCGTCCTCGATCCAGTGAGCCTTGCCCACGAGCTCCGTCGTCAAGCCGGCCCCAGCGGCGAGACCGCTGACAAGCGCGCCGTCACCACCCGTGAGCGGTAGACTGAGTTGCGCTACGTCCTCGGGATGACGCTCCAGCAGGCTCTCCGCCCGAGTCTCCTCCAGCCAGCGGGACAGCTCGGCCTCCGTCTCGCTTGCACGCATGGATCGCGCCTCGCGGGCCGCACCGATTTCAGCCTCCAAGCGGTCGCGCCGATCGCGCTCCCCCATCGGCGTGACCCGCAGAATCGGCCCCGGGTTCTGAGCGTTGCCGTCGCGCACGGGAACGGTGGTGTTATCGAAGAACGACGAGAGCTCGTAGAACTCCTTCTGCGTCGTGGGGTCGTACTTGTGGTCGTGGCAGACAGCGCAGCCAACGCTCAGCCCGAGCCAGACCTGCCCGAACGTCTCCGTGCGGTCGCGCGCGTAGAGCACCTTGTACTCCTCATCGATCAGTCCGCCTTCGTTGGTGGTCGTATTGCAGCGCAGGAACCCGGTCGCGACCCGCTGCTCAATCGAAGGCTCTGGAAGCAGGTCGCCCGCGAGCTGCTGAATGGAAAACTCATCGAAAGGCACGTCGTTCGTGAACGCCTCGATCACCCAGTCCCGGTAGGGCCAGATATCGCGGTAGTTGTCGAAGTGGATGCCGTGCGTGTCCGCGTAGCGGGCGAGGTCGAGCCAGTGACGCGCACGATGCTCGCCCCACTCCGCGCCGGACATCCAGCGCTCGACAAGCCGCTCGTAGGCGTCGGGAGCGGTATCTGCCACGAAGGCATCGACCTCTTCCGGCTCTGGCGGCAGCCCCCTCAGGTCAAGCGAGAGCCGACGCGCGAGAGCGCGACGATCCGCTGGAGGTGCCGGCTGGAGCCCCTCTTTCTCGAGGCGCGCAAGTACGAAGTGATCGATGGCATTGCGCGGCCAGCCCTGGCCCGAGACCTCGGGCAGGTCCGCCTTCACGGGCCGCTCAAAGGCCCAGTGCTCTTCATACGTCGCGCCCTCGGCCACCCAGCGCACGAGCGCGGCGACCTGCTCAGGGCTGAGCGGCTTCCCGTGCTCCGGCGGCGGCATGAGATCGAAATCTTCCGCCTCCGTGATTCGGTAGACGAGTTCAGCCGAGTCCCCCTCGAAGACGTCGGGCCTCCGCTCCACATCCGACACGTCCAGCCGCAGGTCGGCCTTGCGCGCCGCCGCGTCGGGGCCGTGACAGGAAACACAATGCTCCATCAGAATCGGCCGAACATCACGCTCGAAGTCGAGGGGATCATCGCTCACGAAGGGGAGCGGCAGCAGCAGAAGCATGGACCACATGCCTCAGATCTTAGGGGAACCCAGGCAGA
>JBLIHL010000421.1:0-5642 GCA_047635895.1 Paracoccaceae bacterium
CGTTAGAGATCATGATCCCTACAGGTTGAAACCACGCCAGCGTTTGGGTACGGGCCCTTGTGTGCAGATCAGGCCGCCATTCGGGGTAGGTGCCTCGAGAGACGCAGGCAGCCGGGGACGCCGTGGCAAGTGGAGCGCAGGGAGCCCACAGATCCAGGGTCCGTCTCTTGCGAGTCACATCCATCGGGCGTGCCGTAAGTCGGAAGTCCCTCCGAGCCGGCGTGGATGCCCTGGTAGGACTTGCTCCAGCGGGTTCTTGGAGAGGACGTTCCAGGGCGGAGGATGTGCAGGATCCGGCCCCGCACAGTGAAGCCACGGAAACGAAAGCAGCCAGCACTCTTGTGCAGGTCGTCGAGGAGGGTGGTCTTCGTAGACGAGTTCGCGGGTGAGAGTGTCGGGCGATATCCCGGCGTGTGGCCGAGAAGGTCCCTTTGTTGTGGCCGTCGACGCCATCACCGTCAAGACCCTCGTGGGTGAAGACGGCGGACGCATGCGCTACACCCTCGACCCCTGTCGCGACCCCGCGACCCTCTGGGACATCGAAGCCTTGAGCGGCAAGGAATTCCTATCCGTCGGGCCCCCAGGCGCTTGAGACAGATCGCGGGCCTCATCACATACCGCTGGAGCTTCCACAACGGCGCACGCTGGCCCTTGTGGATCCGCGCCCCCGTACGTACGCGAGATTCGTGCACACGCACCTCCTTCAGGGCGGCAACGAACACCAGACCATCGTGCCGCCGAAGCGTCCCATCTAGCTTCATAACCGTTCGAGGCACCTTTTCGAATTCTCTCTCCCATGGTCTCTGTCGATGTCTATTCGACGACTCCCTCTCTCGGCCTTTCTTGTGGCCGCGACGGCTGCCAGCGCAGCCGCTTTCAGCCCCCGGGAACAGGATTTTCTTCAGCCTTCCCAGGGTCCTTTCTGAAGAGATTCCCGCCAGCTCAATTCCAGGCGGCGCGGCGCCCGATACGAGCACACCGTCGCCGCCGTGAAGATCGCTGCCGTACAGCGTGACACGTGAATCCTCGACGACGAGCGCGTGCTCGCCGGGGACTCCGTCACAGAAGCCTGGCTGGAGACCGTCTCGGCCCCAAAGCATGCAGTCCACGAAGCTCACGGCCTGGCTCGATCGAATCTCGTGCCGGCTGAGGCCGATCCCACAGTTTGGGTAGCTCGTGAATCCCACGTTCGGCGGTGGCCCAATCAGGACGCTGTTGTGCAGGAGCTGCACTGGGCCAGGCTGACCTCGCCGATGCAGGCCTCGACCAGAAACCCCTGTTCGAAGGAGAGGCCGCCGACCTGAACTTCCTGGTTCGCGTCCAAGTCGAGGACGCCAGCTTCGTCGACAGGGTCGCCCAGCCCGGTACCTTAGCTCGGATGCGCAGGCTCTTGCCATCGATCCGTGCGGCGGGATAGCTACCCGGGTGCACCAAGATCAACGCGCATTCTGGGGCTGCGTTGACCGCCGCTTGAATCGTGTGGAAGGAGCCGGTCGCGCCACATCCCACGGTGAGGACGCGGTCTGGGCGGGCGGTCGTGGCCAGGTCAGCGCTGGCTCCGACGGAGGATGCCGGAACTGCGAGGTGGCGGCGAAAGTGGCCTGGGCAGAGGCCAGTGCCACCGCAAACGACGTCAGGGCGGCGCAGGTGCGAGTGAGTTCCTTGGGCGAACCAGAGTGGGAAGACCGCGGGTCGTGCGAGCGGGCGGATGGGATGGAATGAAGCCGCCCAATAGAGTGCTACGCCACGCTCTCGATTCGGTCACCCCAAAAAACCGGAGCGGCATAGGTAGGGAATCACCCTAGGGACGGCTAGGTCGTAGGGCGGGCTTCGGCACATGATCTCGGTGATCACAGATCCGGAGACGGTGCGGAAGGTCTTGGGGAGGGTGCTGGCTGGGGGAGGTTGATGGCGAAAAATTGGGTCTCCGGCTACGGTTGGGCTGTGTCGACGCCCACGCTTGGACTTCCTTTCCGTCTCACCTTCGTCCTTTGCGTTGCCCTACCGCTCGTTGGTTGCGGAAACTCATCCTCGACGGTCGCTCCCGTGACCGTCCCGGCGAGCTTCAGTCAGGAAGCGGCTGTCCAGCGCCTCATCGACACGAAGTACCAGGCCGCCGCAGCGGACCCCGGCAACCCAGCGCGTCACCGGACCCTCGGCCTGGCGCTCGTGGCGAACGAGGGCTGGGAGCTCGGTGAGCTTTCATTTCGTAACGCACTGGAACTGGATCCCGACGACCACGAGTCGCGCTACCAGTTGGCGAGCGCGCTCGGTCAGCGCGGCGATCTCGACGGCCAGATTCGAGAGCTGCGAGTGACCATCGAGAATGATCCGGCCTTCTACCCGGCCTTGTACTCCCTCGGATGCGCCCTCTTGGATCGCGGCGAGCTCGATGGAGCCGCTTCCATGTTTGAGCAAGTCCAGGTGGGTCAGGGCCCCACGCTCATGGGGGAGCTCGGTCTGGGTCTAGTGGCGATGGAGCGGGACCAGCCCAAGGAAGCGCTCACGCTACTCACGGCCGCGGCCAAGAAGTATCCGAGCGATGAGTTCATTCAATTCCAGATCGGCCAGGCTTACCTCGCCCTGGGCTTGGAAGGCAAGGCGACACGCATTCTTGCGGGAGTTCAGGACGCGGGTGGCCGCCCGCGGCTCCGCTCTCCAGGCTCGGCCGAAGCCGATCGCTACGCCATGAGTCGCGGTAACCAGATCGATCGCGCCCTTGAGATGATCGCGCGCGACCAGCACGCGCTGGCGATTCCGATTCTCGAAGATCTGCTCGAGGCGGACTCGGCAGACTCCGCAGCGGCCAACAACCTCTACGTGGCGTACATGGGCGCTGGCAAGCTCGGCAAAGCCCTGGGCGTGATCGACGATGCCATTAGAGAATCACCCGATCAGTACTCGGGGCACCTCAACCGAGGGGCCTGCCTGTTGCGTCGGGCAGAGCAGACGCGCACCCAGGGTCGGACGACCGAGTCACGACAAGAGCTAGAACAAGCCCTGGCATCGAGTGACGTGGCGGTCCGGCTGGCTCCACGGTTCGGGCGAGCCCGTCTCCTCAGAGCTCAGATCCTGTCGGCGCTCCGCCGCGACGCTGAGTCCATCACGGCGTTCCGCAAGGGAATCGAATTGGGAGAGACGCAGGAGTCGACGTACATCGACATGAACGTGCCTGTGGTTCGATTCGAAGGCCCTATCGCCTCGGAAGAGTTGTTGCGGGAAGCGCTGCAGCACCCAGGCACCAGGCCGCGGGTTCGCTTCGAGCTCTGCGGCGTCCTCCTGAAGTCCGGTCGCGGCGCCGAGGCCCGGGCGGAGCAACGGGAGATGTCACGACTGGCTCCTGGCCATCCATACGCTCGCCAGGCCAACGAGATCCTGACAGCACAGGGTTACTGATGGGGACGGCAATCGACTGCTTACGCACGGCGGTCCTGTGGCTCGCGGCCGGAGCTGTTCTGGGTTGCGGTGGCACGACGAACGAGGAGTCGCCCGGGAGGTCTGCGGCACCCACGGACTCCGACGGAGGTTCGGGCGAGGGCGCCTGGTTCGAGGAGGTGGCGGTGGCCGCCGGTGTCCAATTCCAGCACGGGTTCGGGCCGATCCGTCTTTGGATGCCAGAGGTCGCTGGATCCGGCCTGGCCCTCTTCGACATGGATGATGACGGAGATCTCGATCTCTATGCCCTCCAGGGCTGTGATCTCGACCCGGACCCCGCGGATGAGCCATTCGACGCGCGCAATCGGCTATTCGAGAACCAGGGCGACGGAACCTTCGAAGACGTAACGGATGCGGCCGGCGTGGGGGACACTGGCTATGGCATGGGGTGCGCCGTTGGTGACTACGACGGTGACGGTCGGCTCGACCTCTATGTGACCAATCTGGGCTCCAACGTTCTCTATCGAAACCTTGGCGGTGGCCAGTTCGAGGACGTCACGGAGCTCAGCGGAACCGCCTGTCCGGTCTGGAGCACGTCCGCGGCCTTCGTCGACTATGACCTGGATGGGCATCTGGACCTGTACGTCGTCAACTACCTCGTCTGGAGCGTCAGCGATGAAGCTGCGTGCAAGAATGGACGCGGAGAACGCACCTATTGCGACCCGAATCGGTACCAAGGACGGGAGCGCGATCGGTTGTTCCGTAACCGTGGTGACGGCACCTTCGAGGACGTTAGCGATGGGACCGGTCTCGGGGCGGGGTTAGGGAACGGACTGGGCATCGTCTGGGGGCATCTGGACGAGCGTCCCGGCCTCGATTTCTATATCGCCAACGACGGTACGCCCAACCAGCTCTGGAGCCACACAAGCACCGGAGGCTTCGAGGATCGCGCGATGGTCCTGGGGTGCGCGCTCAGTGGCAACGGCGTGGCCGAGGCCGGTATGGGGGTCTGCATGGAGGACATGGATCGCGACGGCAAGTGGGACATGCTGGTCACGCACCTCTCCGGCGAGACGAACACGTTCTACATGAGCCGCAAGCGCGGCTACCGCGATCGAACGTCGAATTCGGGCACCATGGGGTCGAGCCTCTCGCCGACCGGATTTGGAGTGGGGATGGCGGACTTCGACCACGACGGATGGCTGGACATGTACGTCGCCAATGGCCGTGTCACTCACCCGGGCACCGCCCCTGACCCCGCGCAACCGCTCGCCGAATACGACCAGGTGTACCGCGGGCAGTCGGGGGGGCGGTTCTCGGAGCTCAAGTTCCACGAGGTTGAGGCTGAGCGCGCGCGGACCGTCTCGCGCGGCGCGGCCTTCGGCGACATCGACGGCGACGGTGATGTGGACGTCTGCGTGAATGACTACCGTGGCCAGCTGCGGATCCTGAAGAACGTTGCACCGAAGAAAGGTCTCTCGGTGACGCTATCTGTTCTGGAGAAGGACGGGTTGGCAGCCGTCGGTGCCGTCGTGCGGTTCCGCCACGAGGGGACCAAAATCCAGCGCCAGGTTCAGCGCGCGTACTCATACTGCGCCAGCAACGACCCGCGCTTGCACTTTGGCGTCGGTAGCGCCACGGCTCTTGATCAGGTCGAGGTCACATGGCTCGATGGTGCGAAGGAAACGTTTGGCCCGATCGCGACGGGACAAGTGACGAGGCTCGAGCGTGGCCGTGGGCAATAGCTCGCTACCGAAGGCGTGGCGAGATGGCACGGCGGCGTTCATCCTGACGCCGCACCAGTTCCTCAGCAGTCTGGCAGCGATCGCGCCGCATCCTCGTCAGCATCAGTTGACCTAGCAAGGAGTGCCGGCGCCAGCGTCTCCACTCCGCGACTAGGTGGTACCGCGTGATGAGGGTGAGGGCGAGGTCGTCGTGCTAGCCGCGCGCCCAGATGCCAGCGGACACGACGTGCTCGTGGTCGGCTACCTGCTCATTCCGCGGGACCATTCCGGCGCTGGTTGATTCGCACGCCGCCCCCGGCTGTCAGATGCCGGCTTCGATCAAGGACTGCCTCTCTGCGTCGAGTCCCGCGAGGGGGCTCTTGACGCGCGCAGCACTTGTTTGGCCAGGATCCCCTCCTGGCGCTCCTTCTAGATCTGCCCGCTAAGGCTCGCCTTGGCTCGACCCAAGAGTCCCTCTCAGGCGTTCGAGAGCGACGGTGTTTTCTTTCCAGGCATCCTTGACTCAGGCGAGGTCGCCCGCGT
>JBLIHL010000422.1:0-5636 GCA_047635895.1 Paracoccaceae bacterium
GTGCCCAGTGCCCAGTGCCCGCGGAGCGTCGCGCGACCGTCCGGACCATGATCGAGTCGAGATCCTCGGACTCCGTCTTGGGTGGAATCTCGGCGCGGCCATTGGTAACGGTCGCCGCTTCCGCCGTGAACCAAACCTCGCCCCACACGGGCGCGGGTCCCTGGGGTGTGACGGGGCTGAAGAGGGCCGACTATCCTGAGGTGGCTCTGCAATTCGCAAAAATCGGGCCCTACCCAACCCTCGGCCCTGTGGTTGCCAGATGATGGGCTCGTGTCTGACAGCAGCGATTCAGAGGAAACCACGCCGGCCCCCGGCACCTCCGAGCCCCATGCGGGCGGTTCGCCTGATGACTCTCTCGATTCGCTCGCCGGGCTCGATCTCGACCTCTACGCGGACGTCGACCGGTTGACCGGTACGTTCACGGATCAGCTTCGCGGGCCTGGTGCCGTCGACGCGCGCGCGTTTGCGGCGGGCTACCCTGAGCTTCAGGCGGTTCTTCTGCCGGCACTCCGGGCGGTCGAGGCGCTGCACCGAAGCGATCAGCCCTCCGGCGGTCTGCCGGGCGCCCTCGGGCCGGGCGACACGGTGGGGCGGTTCAGGATCATCGGCGAGCTCGGTCGCGGCGGGATGGGCGTCGTTTACGAGGCGAAGGAGGCCGGGCTTGAGCGGCCCGTCGCCCTCAAGGTTCTGGACGGGAGCCGCGCGTCCGAGTCGTTCAAGCTGCGCTTCGTGCGTGAAGCCCGCGCGGCGGCGCGGCTTGAGCACTCCGCCATCGTCCCTGTGTACGGCACGGGTGAGGACGGCGACTTCCTCTGGTACGCGATGCGAAAGATAGACGGCCTCGCGCTCGACGGGCTGCTCAAGGGACTCGGCTCCGACGCCGGCAGTTCTCTCCACGACCACGCCATGCGGTCGCTGCTCGCGGCGTCCGCGAACCGCTCCGATGACGAGGCCTCACACAGCGCTTCCGCGACCGGTTCAATGGTGATTGGTCCGCCCCAGCACGTCGCGGTCGCCCGCATCGGGCAGCGGCTCGCGGCGGCTCTCAGCTACGCCCATAGCGAGGGCGTTCTGCACCGTGACGTCAAGCCCGGCAACGTGCTGCTCGACGAGGCCGGCCAGCCGCACCTGACGGACTTCGGCCTCTGCAAACTAGAGGGCGAAGCGTCGCTCACCGAGGCCGCCGATATCATCGGGACGCTGCGCTACATGCCGCCGGAGGCCCTGACCCAGGAGGTCGACGCACGCGGCGACGTTTACGGCCTGGGGCTCGTGCTCTACGAACTCCTGACGCTGCGTCCTGCATTTCCCAACCGTCAGCGCGCCAAGCTCGTGCACGACATCGAACGTCGCGAGCTGCCTTCGCCTCGCTCCATCGATCCGTCCGTGCCCGAGGACCTCGAGCGCATCGTGACGAAGGCGACGGCCAAGCTGCCGGAGGAGCGCTACGCCAGCGCCGACGCGTTCCACGCCGACCTCACGGCCTTCCTGGGCGGGAAACCGATCCAGGCGAGGCCGCTCGGCTTCTTCTACATGCTCCGGCTCCTGGTGAGGCGCCACCGCATGGAGGTGTCGGTCGCCGTGATCGCTCTCGCGGCGCTGGCTGCGCTCGGCGTCACCTACGTCATTCAGCTCAAAAGCCTTCTCCATGACGTGACCGTCGCCAAGCAGGACGCCGTTCACCGCGGCGCCCTGGCGACGATTCAGTTCGCGCGTACTCAGCTGGATTCAGGCGAACTTGGCGCGACCCAGGAGATCCTGAAGACGGTGCCTGTCCTGGAGCGAGGCTGGGGGTGGAAGCACCTCTACGATCGCTCAGCCTTCCCCGGGCCGCCGGGCTTCCTGGCGATTCGCAAGCCCCTCGGTGGAGGCGTCTTGCCAAGCGGCGACCTGGTGCTCTGGGGCATGCACGAGATCCAGCGCGTCAGCGCCGCGACGTACAAGCGCCGGGCGAGCATCGGCGCCGCAATCACGACATCGATTGTGCTCCGGGATGCCCCGTTCCTGGGCGTGGCTCCTTCGGGCGACGGCAATGGCATGCTGCTGATCCAGGGCCGCACACCCGTCGTTTACGGGTGGAACGGCGATCGACGCGATCGGAAAGTCGAGCTTGTGCGGCTGAATGACGACCCGCTTCTGATCGCTTCAAATTTGGAGGCAATGGTCGCCGCCGTCGTGACCCCGTTCGACATCTATCGACTGCGGCTTCCCGGCGGCGAACTTATTGACTCCATCCCTATCCCGAAGGGGGTGTCGCCCAGTACGGCGGCCGTTCTTCCCAGTGGCGAGGTGCTCCTCGGGTCCTGGCGCGGCGACGTGCGGCGGTTCACGCTGCCGGGTGGGGAAGAGGAGTTTCTCCAGCAGCACCGCGGCGGCGTGACTACGCTCCTCGTTGACGATGGCCAGCTCGTTGCCTCGGGGGACGAGTACGGTGAGGTGCGATTCCTGGGAAGTGCGCTGGGAGCGGGCCTGCGACCGAAGGTGTCCCTCGGTCACACGGTGCACTTCCTCTGGATCAAGGATGAGCACACGATTCTTGCCGGCCTTGAGAGTGGTGAGGTTGCGTGGCTAGACCGACGGACCGGCTCCGAGCGGCGGCGCGATCCGCTGTTTCTATCGCCTTGCATCGCGGCGTTCCGCTCGCCGGAGACGGGCGGCGTGGACATCGTTTCGACCTGGGGCCGGCGCCAGGCGCTAAGGGAGCACGCACCCGCAGGCATGGTGACCGCCGCCGCGGCGACGGCGGCAGCCTGGGTTCCAGGCTTCTCCTCGGACGGGAGCCGCGCGGCGTTCGTTTCCCACCACGGCTACCTCTGCGTCGTCGGGGATACCCTCTTCAGGACGCCCTGCGAAACGCGTAAGACACCGACGAGCTTTCATCGGGACGGGCGCCTCGTCGCGGCGGCTGGGCTCGTGGTGGACGCGGACCTGGGCGCCGATGTTCTTCGCTGGGCGCCGCCCGACGGCGAATGCACGCAGTCGCGCTGGATCGGCGATGACCTGGCGCTCCTGTGCTGGGCGCCGAGCGCCGATGTGAAGCCTGAGTTCTTCCGGCTTGACCTGTGGCTCTGGGACTCCACTCGGCCCGATGAACCGCCGGTGTTCTCTGCGACCGTCTTTCCGGAGATCCCTTGGTATCGAAGCCCGCGCGTCGCCGTGATGGAAGATTCGCGCGCGCTCGTCATTGGCTCGGCGAGCGGTGAGATCCTGCGCTGGGACGTGGACACGGCGGCCGAGGTCTGGCGAAACGCCATTCACAATGGCCTGATCGACGCGCTTGAGGTCGACGCCGAAGCCGGCATCCTCTACAGCCACGGCGGCGCAATGAAAATTCGCCGCTCCTCGCTTGCGACGGGCGCGGAGCTGCCGGGCACGAACGCCCAGCTCGACACCATCTCGTCTCTTGGCTCACGCATCATCGGGTTGGACGTGGCGAAGGACGCGCCGCTCTTTGCGACGCTGACGGACAACGGCTGGCTGCACGTATTCGATAGAGGCGACGGCTCCGAGGTTCTCCGGTACGACGCCTCGTTCCTCGATCCGTGGACGGTGCGGTTTGTGCCAGGTGGCCAGTGGGTGAGTATCTCCTGTGCGAGCGGCGACGTGCTGCTGATTGGCAACGGACTGCCGCCCACGTGGGCGACCGGTGGAAGGGGCTTTGTGGATCCGAACGAGCTTCTCGATGAGGCGCTAGCCGCACTGCCAGATCGCGCGGGCCGCGAATCGACGGTCAGCCCGCTCACCCTGCGAACGGGGCTTCTGGTGGCCAGCTACAGCCGGGTCACGACCCTCGACGATCGGATCTCACAGCTACGGGACCGACTCCTTGAGTACGTGGATGCTGGCGCTTTCAAGCGCACGTGGGACGGAGTCATGGATCCGGATCGGGATAGGTTCGGCCGGTTCGGCTGGGTTCCGGTCGGGATCTATGGGAAGTAGAACTCTGCTGCCCGCTGAGTCTGCCCGCTGAGTCTGTCCGCTGAGTCTGCCCGCTGGGCCTTAGCCCTGCGTACTTTCGAGCAGCTGCCTGAGGGAGCCAAGCGTGTCCGCTTCGGCCGGCGGCTTGTCTTCGCGCCAGCGCGCGATCCGCGGAAAGCGCAGCGCGATTCCGGACTTGTGGCGCGGGCTCGGCTGGATCCCTTCGAACGCGATCTCGAAGACCAGCTTCGGCTCGACCACGCGCACCGGGCCAAAGCGGTCCGTGATGTTCCGGCGTACGAAATTGTCCACGCGGCGAATCTCAGCGTCGGTCAGACCGGAGTAGGCCTTGGCCACCGGGACGAGCTGGTCACCGTCCCACACCCCGAGGGTGTAGTCCGTGTAGAGCGACGCGCGTCTGCCGTGTCCGCGCTGGGCGTAGATCATCACCGTGTCGACGGTGAAGGGATCGACCTTCCACTTCCACCACGCGCCGCGCTGGCGGCCGGTGCCGTAGGTCGCGTCGAGGCGTTTGAGCATCAGGCCCTCGACGCCGCGTTCCCTGGAGGATTCCCGCACTTTGGCGAGCGCTTTCCAGGTCGTTCCCGGGACGATCTCGGCGAGGCCGAGGTGGGGGAGCCCCGCCGCGCTGACGAGGGCCTCCAGTCTGCTCCTGCGCTCGGTGGTCGTGAGGCTGCGGAGATCCTCGCCTTGCTCCTCCAAGAGGTCGTAGGCGACGAAGCGCGTCGGTACCTCGGCCCGCAGCTTGGCCGAGACGGACTTGCGCTGGATACGCCGCTGGAGCGAATGGAACGGCATGGGTGCGCCGTCCTTCCACGCGAGCAGCTCGCCGTCCAGCACGGTGCCAGCCGGTAGCGCCCTGAACTCCTCGCTGATCTCGGGGAAGCCGGTGTTGACGAGGTCTTCGCCGCGCGACCAGAGCAAGAGCTCGCCGCCGCGCCGGACCGCCTGGGCGCGGATTCCGTCCCACTTCCACTCCGCCTGGTACTCAACGGTTGGTCCGAGGTCCCCGATCTCCTTCGGCACGGGATGGGCGAGGAAGAACGGATAGGGGCGCAGGGGATCCGCGCCTTCCTCCTCTTCCGCGATGAGCCGCTGCCAGGCCTCGGCGGTCGGCTCCCAGCGTCCGCTCAGCCGATGGAGCATCGTGGGCTTGTCTACGCCTGCGACGCGGCTCAGAGCGCGCGCCACGAGGCCCTTCGCGACCCCGACTCGAAAGCCGCCAGAGATCAGCTTGTGGAAGAGGAACCGCTCGCCCTGGTTCGTCACGCGCCATGTGTCGAGTACGAGGGCCTTCTTCTCGTCGTCCCCGAGGCGGCTGAGTCCGATGACGCGCTCTTCGATGAACTGCGCGAGGGGAGGCGGCTCCGTGCGCTCGTCCTGCTCTCCAGGTTCCGGCGACGTATGCACGAGAAGCGCGATGGTCTCGGCGAGGTCGCCGACCGCGTCGTAGCTCTCCTCGACCAGCCACAGCGGGTGCCCGCTGATCTCCGCGGCCCACTCGCGCAAGAGGCGCGTGTTGACCGTCCGTCGGCCCTTGCGACCGAGGAGAATGTGGGCTGCCCAGGCGGAGTCCGCAGCGGGTGCATCCGTGAAGTACTCGACGAGCGCGGACTCCTTGACGGAGGTCTTGCGCGTGGCGTCAAGGGTTTGGAACAGCAGGTGGAAGCGCTTCATTCTGCCTCCTCGCCCTCGAA
>JBLIHL010000423.1:0-5627 GCA_047635895.1 Paracoccaceae bacterium
GCCGTCGACCCCAGCGGCGGGCGCGGTAGACGCGGACCGGCGCCTCGACCTGACGGGATCGAACGACGCGCGCGAGTGGTTCCACGCGGGGAACGGGCTCGTCGATGGCAGCACGGCGGCGGGCGAGTTCGGGGTCCAGCCCGAAGGCGCTCGCATCCTCTCCGGGATCTACCCGGCCGGTTTCTACACGCACCTCGTCTCCACGCGCCATCGCGGCGTCTTGCAATCGGCCCGCTTCGATCTCGAGGGCGAAACCGAGCTCTGGTGCCGCGCCATCGGTGGCGGCGGCGCGCGGCTGCGCTATGTCGTCCAGGACTACCCGCGCCAGGGAACCGTCTATCCGGTCCTCGCGCTCGACCGCGAGGACTGGACGTGGCAGCGGCTCGACCTCTCCTACTGGACGGGCGATTCGGTGCATGTGGAAGCCACCACAAACCAGGATGCGCCGATCGAGGTCGGCGGCCAGGACCGCTCGTGGTTCGGGCTGCGCGACGTCATCCTGCGTCCCGGTGGCGCCGGTGCGCCGGCGGAGAGCCGGGATCCGCTGGGGCTCGCACACGCGGTGGTCGGCGCTCACCGCGAGCCTCCGCGCTCGCGGGCCGAGCTTGCCGCGTGCATCGCGGCCGGCGTCGATGACGCGATCGATGCCTGGCATCTGGGCACGGTCAGCGACGAACAGGCGCTGCTTTTGAACGCGTGCCTGCGAGAGGGGCTCTTGAAGAACGACCTCGGCGAGCTGCCTGGCCTCGCCGCGATGGTGGAGCGCTACCGCGAGCTCGAGGCGCGGGTCCCGCTTCCGACGCGCGTTCCAGGCCTCCTGGAGGCGGACGCCGCGGACCAGCCCCTGTTCGTCCGCGGCGATCATCGGCAGCCGGCCGAGGCGATCCCCCGACGCTTCCTCGAAGCCATCGACGCGACCCCCTATCGGACGCTCTCGAGCGGCAGGCTCGAGCTCGCCGAGGACCTCGTCCGCGATGACAACCCGCTGACCGCGCGCGTCATCACCAACCGTATCTGGCACCATCTGTTCGGGCGCGGCCTCGTGGCCACACCGGACAACTTCGGGCGTCTGGGCGCGGAACCGTCGCACCCTGAATTGCTCGACCACCTGGCGACGCGGTTCATCCAGGAGGGCTGGTCAATCCGGGAGATGGTGCGCTACCTGGTCACGTCGAAGACGTGGCAGCTCGACTCGACGCCGTCGCCTGCCGCGGCGCAGCTCGATCCGGACAACGTCTGGCTGTCTCACGCGCGCGTCCGGCGCCTCGACGCGGAGGCGCTGCGCGACTCGCTGTTCGCGGCGACAGGTGCGCTCGACGGGCGCCTGTACGGCCCCGGCTTCGGGCCGGATACGATGGAGCCGCGGCGCAGCCTCTACGTCCAGTCGCGCCGCAACTCCCTCGACGCGTTCCTCGCGACCTTCGACGCCCCCGTCCCGTTCGCGCCGGTGGGCGCCCGCGCCGCGACCAATGTCCCGGCGCAGTCCCTGACGCTGCTCAACGATCCCCTCGTGTGGGACGTCGCGGCGCGCTGGATGTCGGATTGGGACTCGCGCGCGCCGCGCGACCCGGATGGTACGCGCATCGAATCCATGTTCGAGGCCGCGACCGGGCGCCCGCCCGTCGCCGCCGAGGCTGGCGCGCTGCGCGAGTACCTGGTGGCTTCGCGTGACGCGATCCGTGACGAGGAAGAGTGGCGCGCGCAGCTTGCGGGCGACCTCGACGCGGCGCGCGTCGACCTCGAGGCGCTCCTCGCGCCGGTGCGCGACGAACTCCTGGGCGCAGCGGAAAGGGACGAGGGCGCGGCCGCGCCGACACCGCCGATGCCGCTGGCGCGATGGGACTTCCGCGCGGGAATCGAGGACACGGTCGGCGCGCTCGACGGCGTCCTCCACGGCAGCGCGCGGCTTGAGGGCGGCGGCCTGCGCCTCGATGGTGGCGGCCACGTCTCGACACCGCCGATCCCGCGCGAGCTGACGGAGAAGACGCTCGAGGTCTGGGTGCGATTGGCGGATCTGGACCAGCGCGGCGGCGGGGTCGTTACCGTCCAGGACCTCGATGGAGCGGACTTCGACTCCCTCGTCTACGGTGAGCGGATCCCGCGGCACTGGATCGCCGGCTCGGAATTCTTCGCACGCACCGCAGACTTTGACGGCGCAGACGAATCGTCCGCAGCGGAAGGCCCCGTTCACATCGCGTTGGCCTACGACGCCGAAGGGACGATTCGCGCCTACTGGAACGGTGCGCCATACGGGACGCCCTACCGCAAGGCGGGCCCCCGGGTGTTCCCGGCGAACCGCGGCCAGGTGCTCTTCGGCCTGCGGCACGGCGCGGCCTCGCCGGGGCGCATGCTAGACGGCACGATCTTCGAGGCGCGCCTCCACGACCGAGCGCTGTCGGCGGACGAGATTGCGGCCTCCGCGGCCGGGAGCCGCTTCGTGGCCCGCGCCGACGTGCTCGCGGCGCTGGACGACGCGCAGCGCCTGGAGGCGACGAACCTCAAGGTACGCATCGCCGCCGCGGCGGCCGGGCTCGCGGAGCTGGGCGAGAGCCCCGGGGAGCGGGACGCGTGGACCCGGCTCGCGCACGCGCTTTTCAACCTGAAAGAGTTCCTCTATCTCCGCTAGAACCGCCATGCATGACCCGGACTACTCCAGGCGCGAACTTCTGCGCCGCAGCTCCACCGGCTTCGGCCTGGTCGCGCTCGCCGGGCTCATGGCGCGGCCGAGCTTCGCAGGCCTCGCGCGGAGCCAGGCTCCCGCCCCGCCGCGCCGGCGCGCGAAGCACGTGATCTTCTGCTTCATGTCCGGCGGCGTCTCGCACGTTGACTCCTTCGACCCGAAGCCGGAGCTCGAGCGCCTGCACGGGCAGCCGATGCCGGTGTCGATCGCACGCACTCAGTTCAACCAGAACGGCAACGTGATGGCGTCGCCGTTCAAGTTCACGCGGCACGGGGAGAGCGGGCTGCCCGTCAGCTCGATGTTCCCCGAGATCGCGACGGTGGCGGACGAGCTCGCCGTCATCCGCTCGATGACCAGCAGCGTCAACGAGCATGCTCAGGCGAACTACCTGATGCACACCGGGTTCCCGTTTATGGGGCACCCGAGCGCGGGCGCCTGGCTGCACTACGGGCTGGGCAGCGCGAACGAGAACCTGCCCGGGTTCGTCGTGCTCCAGGCCGGCGGCGCCGTCGCGCCCCACGGCGGCATCGGGGTGTTCAGCAGCGGCTTCCTGCCGGCGCACCACCAGGCCTCCCTCGTCCAGGCCGATCGGACGCCGGCGGTCCACAACATCGCTCCCGCCCTGCGCGACGCGGACCAGCGCCGCCACCTCGGGCTCATCCAGCGGCTGGACCGCGGCTTTGCGTCGGGCGCTCCGGATCCTGCGATCGAAGGGGCAATCCGGAACTATGAAACCGCCTACCGCATGCAGGCGGCCGTGCCTGACGTGTGCGACATCAGCGGCGAGAGCGAGGCGACTCGCAGGCTCTACGGCGTCGACGATCGCGAGCCAACCAAGGCGGCCTATGCGCGGCAGTGCCTGCTCGCGCGGCGGCTCGTCGAGCGCGGCGTGCGCTTCGTCGAGCTGAGCTGCATCACGAAGAACATAGGTGCCGGCGGCGCGGCCAATCCCTGGGACCAACACGGCGCGCTCGAGGCGGGCCACGGCGCCATGGCCCACCAGGTGGACCAGCCAATCGCGGGACTCATCAAGGACCTGCGCGCCCGCGGTCTGCTCGAGGACACCTTGATCGTGTGGGCCGGCGAGTTCGGCCGTACGCCCTTCTCCCAGGGATCGGACGGCCGCGACCACAACCCGTTCGGCTTCAGCGTCTTCCTCGCAGGCGGCGGCGTGCGCGGCGGCACGGTCCACGGGCGAACCGACGACCTGGGCTACCGTGCGGTTGAGGGAGCGTGCGACGTCTACGACCTGTGGGCTACCGTGCTGCATCTGATGGGCCTCGACCACCAGCGGCTTACCTATCGCTACGCGGGCCGGGACGTGCGGCTAACCGACGTCCACGGCGACGTGCTGAGCTCGATCGTCGGCTGAATGCGTGCGGTCCTTGCCGGCCAGTCGGAGGAGGGAGATAAGTGCGGCAAGGTCGGGCATGGGAACATGCTGCCATGGCGACATCGACGCGTCAGCTCGATCCTGCTACGGTCGGCGAAAGAGCCCGTCAACGGTTCCTGAGGGGCGCAGATGGGGTTTTTGGCAGGGGCAAAGCCCCTTAGTTCGTGAACGTCACCGCAACAGCGTCGGTGAAGTTTGAGCCCACGGTGCCGCTTACCGCGTCGCGGAACCAGGTTTGGAAGTAGAGGGTTTGGCCGGGGAGGGCGGCGGTCAGGCCGCCTGGTCGCGGCAGAGCGGTGAGATCGAGCGGTAGGGTGTAGGTGCCATCTGCGCCTGAGCTGCCCGCTTGCGGTGTGAAGCGGCCGATGGCGCCTCCCAAGCAGAGGTTGCCGAAGGAGCTGCCCGGCTGGGCCACGAAGGCCTGGGCGTCGCCGACAACGCACATGGACGTCGAGTTCGGCGGAAGGCGCCGTGCGACAAGCGTGAGATTGTCTGAGGAGATGGAGGGCGTTCCTTCCATACGCAGCTCGGCCGACTCTCCGCTGGAGTTGGGCACCGAGGGGCCGCAGTAGGAGAAGCCGGTGGTCAGAGGGATGGTCTTGAGCCAGACGCCGCTCGGACCAAAGGCCGCGACGAGGGTGCCGCCAGGTACGGATGCCACGCGCGCGTTCCTCACTGAACCTGTGATGCTTGCCAGGCGCTCGGTAGAAGCACCCGAGTAGGTGCCCCGCACGGCGCCACCGTTAGACGTCAGGTAGAGCGTGTCGACTTCGCTGGCCGAGGCTGTCACGCGCTCTGATCGGATGAGCGCGTCGCCTTGGACCTGCCAGCTCAGTCCGCCATCGTCCGAGACCTGGAGCGGCGTAGGGTCAATAGGGCTCGTCTTGGCGAGGTAAAGGCGTCCCGGGTTGGCGCCTCCGCCGGACAGGTTCATGGTCTCGGCGTCGAAGTAACTCGCGGCGGCGCGCGAGTTCCAGGTGACTCCGCCATCCTCGGAAACTTGTAGCGACTCGTAGCCGGGGACCCCGCCAGAGTCGAGGCGTATAAGGTAGGCCACTCGGGGTTCTCCGCCCGCGTTGGCGCCGAAGACGACGATCTGGGGCTGCCCTAAGGTGATGCTGAACGTGGTCGACTGGGTCTGCTGCCAGCTCGCGCCGCCGTCCAGCGAGCGCCAAAACCCAAGCTCTTGTCCGGAGGCGGGAACAGAGCTTGCTAGCACGGTGAAGAGTAGGCTTGGGTTCGATGGGGCGACTTCGATGTCAAAGCACCACACGGTGTGGCCAGGGACGGAGCTGGGCCCCACAGGTTCCCAGCCTGACGGCGCCAGTCGCTGGAGAGAGCCCGAGGCATCACCGGCCACCAACGCATCGAATCGACCCGCGTAAAGTGCGCCGTTCGGGCCGTATTCGACACTGATCGGCGCCGTGTAGAACGCCGTATCGAGGCTCCATGTGGCGCCCCCGTTCGACGTGGTCATGATGGCTGGGCCGTACGGCTGGGAAGAAGGCGTCGACGTGGGGCGAACGACAGCCGCCATTCTGTCAGAGTCCGTTG
>JBLIHL010000424.1:0-5627 GCA_047635895.1 Paracoccaceae bacterium
AGTCGCGGAGCGCAGAGCCGACGACGCCGGCGCACTTGCGCGGCTTCGCGTCGGGCTTGAGCCCCTCGCGGAACATCGTGTACAGGATGCGCCGCTGGACGGGCTTGAGGCCGTCACGGACATCGGGGAGCGCGCGGCTCGTGATGACCGAGAGCGAATAGTTGAGGTAGCGCGCCTGCGCCGCCTCGTGCAGCGGAACGGCTTCCTCGCCATCGCCTGACACGCTGCCGCCGCCTCCGTCACCGGAACCTCCGCCGCCAGAACCGCCGCCACCTGTGGGCAGATCTTCGAATAGGGAGTCACGTGCACCGCTGGCGCGTTTCTCAGACGTAGGTTTCTGCGACGTCTTCTTCTTCAGAGACGAACGGATTTGCGCCAACTTTTCTCAGGGCCCTTGCGGGCCGAACGATGCCAAACCGGCGGACACTCCTGCTCGCGCCCTTGCGCTACGCCCCTCGGGACCACCGGACACGCACGATAGGGAGGCCGCCGGGCGCATACAACTCATCCCCCGGAAGAGGCAGCCGACTATTCGGCGAAGTGCACTCGGTGGCCGCTCGCGAATCCGTCTTCACCGTGCGGGGCAGCATCGCGACCGGGCGTATAGGTGGCCGCATCCAGGATCGCGACCAGGTGGAGCGCCAGGGCGAATAGGCCCGGAAGGATCAGGAACCAAAGGAAGTACCCGATCGAGGTGCCGAGGAAGAGGACGAGTGCGCTTCCGAAGCGCCCCTGGATCAGCTGCCCGAGGCCGGGCGCGAAGAAAGAGGCGAGGGCGGCGATGACGTTGCCCGCGGAACCCGTCTGGTCGGCGGCTCCCGTGGGGGTGGGGTAAATGCTGAAGGAAACCATCACAGTCTTGTTCTCCTCCGCGGCCGCCGCATTTCATCTTCCGCCCGAAACGTCGCAGTTGCCTACGCGATTGCGTGAATTGCCCATAAGGCCAGGCTTATCAGGAATAGAGCTGGTCCAGAGCTCAAGCATCCGGCTTTGAGGTGTCGCTGCTGGAGCGACCCCGCGCACTTCGGACATACACGGGGCAGAGGAGCCTTGAGCTCGGTTCCGCAGTGGGGGCAATGGGTCTGGTCGATGAGTCTTGGCATGAAGCGAACCTCAGAGGTAAATGGGTTCTGGCAGGAGTTCGTTCTCACAGAGCCCGGCCTGCGAGGCCCGGCGCTGAAATTCGCGCAGGCTGGGGGCCATGGCGGGTCCTGGGTCGTAGCTGCACTCTTCGGAAAGATAGGAGAGGCACTGGCCCTCTGGTAGGTGCCAGAGCTCGGCGGCCTCGCGCGCCAGCGCGGGGATCGCGGCTCGGCCGCTCATCCGCGCGCGTCGGAACGCATCGAGATGCGGCTCGATCTCCACGTCTTCGCGGACGATCCAGGCGGCAAAAACGAACGGCAAGCCCGTGCGTTTGCGCCATTCCTCGCTGGGATTCCACGCAGGGAAGTCGAGGGTGAGTGTCTCTCGCAGAGCGGGGTCTCCGATCCGCAGCCAGGCGTCCGCGCCCTCTGCTTCACGGGGATCCGCCCCCGCGGGGACCTCAATAAACTCGGGTGCGCCTCCCTCCCGATCGTAGAGCAATGAGCGAGTGAGAGCGGCGGCGGCCCGGCTTGACGGGTCCATGGCGATGGACGTGACCTCTTGGATGGGCTTGCGGAGGAAGACTTGCACGCTGCCCACATAGCCGTTTCCGGCCACGCCGATGCCGTCGAGGTAACGGTAGCCGGGCTGTCGGAAGAGCTCGATCGAAGAGACCAGCGCCACGTCGATTTCGGAGCTGCGTAGGCGCTCGATCAGGCGGGCGGGCACGTCGTGCTCGAGGGTGATCCCGGGCTCGCGGCTGAGCCCGTGGTCGAGCGGGCGCCCGACGAGGTAGGGCACGCTGCCGACGCGAAGGGGGCCGGCCTTCGCGCGGGATTCCGGGGAGGCGTCTGGGGTGGGCGCGGTCATGGGGGAGATCATCGGTTGCTGCGCCGCTGATTTCCCCCGAGAAAACGCGGGACTGGCCGTAACCGGCCGCGCTGTCGCTCGTCGGCGAAGGTGGACGGTCCACGGTCCCTGCGCCAGCGGGGAGGTTCTCGTCCACCTCCGGAGAGCCTCGTCTGGACGAGGTCAGTGCTGATTATGAACGACTCGATCTGTCCGTCTGGTGCCGCAGCCCGCGCGGCTGCCCTCATGCTCCTGCTTGCCCTGCCGTGTTCGGCCACTCCCATCCGAGCCAATGACGATGGCGCACTTGGGCAGGAAACATGCACGCTGCTGCCGTCGCGGCGGGCGGCCGCGGAGGCCTCGATGGGGCAGCGCGGGGAATTCGGCGCGGCCGTGGCCATTCTCACCGTCCCCGGCGCCGCCGGCGGGGCGTCGGCCGCCCTCTGTGCGGTCGGATCGCCTCGAGCCATGGAGGCCGGCAGCCATCGCGGCAGCGTTCGGCTCTTTTCCATCGGCGCCCATGGTCCAGCCGCAGGTCCCTGCGTTGCTGCGCCTCGCGCGACTCTGCAGCCGCGAGCTCTGTCGGCCAACGCTCAGTTCGGCGCGGCGCTGGACTTCCATGGTGACGGCCTACTCGCGGTCGGTGCCCCTGGCGCGGATAGCGCGGGCGGGTCCCGTGCAGGCCTCGTCCGCCTCGTTCGCGCCGGCGGTGTAGCCGGCGTCGGCCCCTTGCCGGTGACGCATCTGGCAGACCTCGTGCCGCCAGCGGGCAGCGACGGGGCCGCCTTTGGCGCCGCCGTGGCCTTCAGTGCTAGTGGCCAGCAGCTGGCGGTCGGGGCGCCGATGACGCGCTCGCCCGGCGGGCCGCCGTTCGCGGGTCGGGTGTACGTCTACAGCGTGGCGGGCGGGGAGTGGGCTCTCAGCCTTGTGGTCGACCCACCGCGGCCGGCCGTGGCGGCCACTTTTGGAAAGACGTTGGATTGGGTGGGGGGGACTCTCCTTGTGGGCGCGCCCGGGGACGGCGCGATCGCGCCAGCGAGCGGGCGCGTCTTCGGATTTCAGGGGACGGGCGCTGCGGCTGGTGCGCTGGCTTGGGAGCTTGCGGCCCCAGCCGGCGCGAGCGCTGTCTCCGGGATGCGCTATGGAGATGCGCTGGCGGCGCTAGATGAGCACACCTTCGCCGTGGGCGGCTGGGGCCATGCCGTCGTGGAGGTGCTCCACGTCAACGAATCAGGGCTACCCGTCCACGAGGCGCTCCTCCAGGGAGATCCGACCACAGGGTTCGGGCTCCGGGTCGCCGGGGCTGGGGCTCAGCTCTTCGTGGGGGCTCCGTTCGCCCTTGGGCCCCAGGGTGAATCCAGTGCGGGCCGCGTCGAGGTTTTCACGCGCAGCGCAGCCGGCTGGAGCGCCAGCGGGTCGCTCATCGGCCTGCACCCCGTGACGGGCGCCGAGTTCGGCGTATCGGTCGCCGCGGCGGAAGGCCCGGGCGGCGTCGCGCGAGTCATCGTCGGAGAGCCGGGGTCCCACGCAGCGTGCCGTGGGGGATCTAGCTGCGCCGCTGGCGCCGCGCTGGTGAGCTGGCCTCGTCCCTGACTGTCCGCTCGCAGACTCTCCGCTTGCGGACGATCTCCCAGGCGGAGCTACGGAGCGGCGGCTCTACCTTTCGGCTAGCTTGACGGACTTGGTCAGCGTCCTGCCCGCGCGCCAGAGCGTGATCTCGATGGTGTCGTCGGGATCGGCCTCGATCAGGGCGTTAAAGTAGGTCTGGCTGCCGCGAATCTCGCGATTCCCAAGCTTGAGGATGATATCTCCCGCTTGGATGCCTGATCGAGCGGCCGGCGTGTTGGTGATGGCGCTCTTCACCTTGACCTCGCTGAACCCGCGGAAGCCGTTGGCGCGATCCTCCTCGAGCGACCGCCTCACGCGGTACCGCTGAACGGTTTGGACGCCGAGGTAAGCCCGGCGAACACGTCCATGCTCGACAATGTCGTCGACTACGCGGCGCACCATCGATGCTGGAATAGCGAAGGCCAAGCCGCCGTCGTTGTTCGATTCGAGGCCCACGGCGACGGTGATGCCGATGGCGCGGCCCTGGACGTCAACGAGCGGCCCGCCGCTGTTGCCCGGATTGATGGCTGCGTCGGTCTGGATGTAGTTTTCGTATTCCGCGATGTCGAGGTTGGAGCGGCCGTGCCCGTTGACCACGCCAAGGGTCACGGTATGGCCGAGGCTGAGCGGGTTGCCGACGGCCAGGACCAGCTCACCCACAGGCGGCAAGTCGGTGCGCAGCGGCATCGCACGGAGTGGGAGGCCGTTGGGGGTTGGGGCGGGTCCATCGAGCTGGAGCACCGCTAGATCCACGGCGTCGTCCGAACCCAGAAGAGTCGCGCGAGTTTTCGAGCCATCGGTGAAAACCACGTCAAAGCGGGAGGCGCCATCTACCACGTGGTGATTCGTGACCACCTGTCCAGCCTCGGAAATGACCACCCCTGATCCTTCTTGGTGGGGGCGCCAGTAGCCTCGACGCTGCTTATAGGAGCGAATCTGCACCACCGATTGAGCCGCGTCCGCCGAGGCCGCCTGGAAGGCCAGCGATACCTTCTCAGCCGCCGCGCGGGGGTCGAGATCCCCGGCCTGAGCCTCGCTTTTCGCTGTCGATGGCAGGCTGACCAGGGTCGATGATTGCCGACCTGCTCCGAAAGCTGCCGCCAGCGCGGCGGCCAGGGCCGGGATTCCCCATCCGAGACTCGGCCGCGAGCCGTGCCGAGTGAGGGGATCCGTGGTGCGACGATTTGCCATGGGTGAGCTCGAGGGGGCGTGGGCGGGCAGCCGAGGGGCATGCCGAAGTACGGTCTTGACACCTCCTTATAGCGCGGGAATCCAACTTGGATGCGATCCATCGGAAACCCCTCACAATGGCTTACCATCGTCGTACCCATATTCAGGCCGACCCCGGGTTAGTCTATGGAAGACGGCAGCCCTTCCCTGGGTGGCCCTTCCCTTGAGAAAACTCAGGTACTGCGCCACCGGCCATCAGGCCAGTGGAAAGAGAATGTCGAAGTACCTGGTACTGCTGCATGTCGCCATCTGCATCGGTCCCCGCTGCTGCAGTTCACAAAACTAGACCGTCCCGGATATCGCGGGCAGACTCCAGCGATGGCTATCTAGCCGTCGCAGGACCTGCCATGTGCTCCCGGGATCAACGCTTCGAGAGCACCGCTTTCACCCACCACCTCACCATGATCAAACTGCTTCAAGGCCTCGCCGCCGCTGCCCTCATCTTCGGGATGAGCGCTGCGCCGACGATGGCTCAGGACTGCGCTACGAGCGCGGCCAAGACGTGCTCCTCGCAGGACGTAAAAGCCAAGGCGACGACGGTTGCCAAGAAGGCCGACGCTGGCAGCTGCTGTGCTACCAAGGCGAAGGCCGCGACCGTCGCCGCCAAGTCAGCTGACAAGACGAGCTGCGGCTCGACTTGCCCGACGACCAAAGCTCAAGTGGTCGCCAAGAAGGTGGACGCAGAGTGCTGCGCTACCGAGGCGAAAGCCGCTACGGTCGCCGCTAAGGCAGACGGCGCGTGCTGCTCCAGCGCCGCAACGAAGGCCACGACCGTTTCGGTGAAGGCCGACGGTGAGTGCTGCGCGACGTCGGCGAAAGCCGCTACGGTCGCCGTCAAGAAGGAAGGCGAGTGCTGC
>JBLIHL010000425.1:0-5601 GCA_047635895.1 Paracoccaceae bacterium
CCCCGGAGCCCCGCTCCTATTTCGTGGCTATCTAACCGCGCTACTCGACGACAAGAACCCCGTCGCCGTCCGCCTTCTGGACGAGCACCATGTGGAACGGCGAGGTGAGCATCTGGGTCACCATCGCGTCCTCCGCGGGGACCGTCTCCGACGTCCGGACGATGACCTGTCCGGGCTGCTCCGCCGTCTCGGGCACGCTCACCACCTCGTCGATCTGGACGGTGTAGCCGCCCGTCGTTTTCTGACCGGCGAAGGCTGCGACCACCATCGAGTCCTCGAAGTCGACTTCGGGCGTCGGCGGAGTCGGAAGCTGGAGCCGCACGTGCAGCCGCCACAGGTCTTCGAAGGACGCTTGATCGCGCAGCACGTGCAGGCCCGCGGTCGTGATGCCGCTCGTCACGCCTCCACCGAGTTCCTCGAAGCTCAGGCGATCCTGGGGGACGATCTCACCGCCTCCGTTCGTGGAACGGCACGCGGCCAGGAAGATGACGGAGAGCGCGACGGCCGCGCCTGTGGTACCGAGAATCCAGGGAGGAATCATTGGTTCGCCTCCGCCTTCGCGGGCTGGCTTTCAAGGGAAGGGGAAGTGGGTGGGTCGCCGCTGCCCTCGGGAGCATTCGACGTGAGGAGGCGGAAGCCGCTGGGGCGGCCTGCGCTGGCTCCGAAATTAGCCTGCTCGAGCGGGAAGTTCAGGCCTGTGACGCTGCCGGTCTCGTCGACCTGGACTTCCACCGGAAGGCCAAGCGACGGGTAGAGGCCGCAAAGGGGTTCGCCCTCGTCACAGATGAAGTCGTCCCCGTCCTCATCGGTGCCAGCCACGATGACATAGCGCCCGGCTGGCAGTCCGGTAAGCCCGTATCCCAGGGCCCCATCCGTCCGGACGACATCCTGGGCCACGGACTCAAACGTGGTCGCGTCGACCGCGAGGACGAAGACCTCATAGTTTGTCGACTGGGTCGATCCCCCAAGGGAGAGCGTCACGTTGATCTGCCCCGTGCCACCGTTCGACGACACGGACACGGCGCCGGAGTAGATCCCGTTGGCGAGGCCGCTCGCGTTCACCGCGAGATCGATGGCCGACGTGTTCGTGGAACCCGCCTGGGCCACGACGACGCGCGACGCCGACAGCCAGTTACCGCCGCTGTTCGTGCTAGGCGTCACGCTCGTCACGTCGAGGGAGCCATCCCCCACGTTCGCGACACCGACGCGGCGACTACCGATCGCCGACTCGAAGAGAACGCTCGTGTCATCCAGCGAGAGCGTGGGGCCACCGCCGCCTCCGCCCATCACGCTCTGGCAGGCCGCGAACGCGTTGACGAGGCCGTGGCCGAAGAGGTTGTCCTTACCCGGCGCGCCGAGGTCGGTGGCGGTCGAGGTCAGGATCGTCGTCAGCTGAGCCGGCGTGAGGTTGCCGTCGAGCGAGAGAAGCAGCGCAGCGACGCCCGCTACGTGGGGCGCCGCCATCGACGTGCCCTGGTAGAAGCTGTAGTTCTCGAAGTTCGTCGGTGACACCGAGTCGTCCGGCTTGGTCGAGAGCACGCCGTCGGCGTAGCCATCTCCGTTCCGGTCCGCCGAGACGTCGCCGCCGGGAGCGGCGATGTCGACCGTCGGATGGAAGTTCGAGTAGGGCGCGCGCCGCCGCTCGTAGTCCACGGCCGAAACCGAGATCACGTTGCCATAGGCCGCTGGGTAGGAAGGCGTCGAGCTGTTCTCGTTGCCCGCCGCCGCGATGATGAGCGATCCGGCCGCCGTGGCGTCGTTGATCGCGTTCTGGAACGACTGGCTGAACCCTCCGCCCCCGAGGCTCATGTTCTGGACTTGGGCCAGCGCCGTTGTTTGACCGGAGGCGTTATTGAGGCCGGCGGCGTAGAGCACGGCGTTGAGAATGTCGAACGTCGAGCCGCCCCCGCGGCCGAGAACGCGCACGTGCATGATCTGGCTCTCCCAGGTCACGCCGGCGACGCCCAGGTTGTTGTCGGTATCCGCACCGATCGTGCCGGCAACGTGGGCTCCGTGGAAGCTCGACGGCTGGATGCCGGTGGAGTCGCCTTCGTCGGTCGGGTCAGAGTCCCGACCGTCCCCGTCCGCCGCAATCGACGCGTCGGAGATCATGTCGTAGCCCTGGACCGTGCGTCCCACGAGGTCCAGGGAAGCGGCTTGGCCCGTATCGAGGACCGCGACCCGAACGGTGTTGCTACCGGTGGTCAGGGCCCAGGCGGCCGGAAGCTGGATCTGGTCGTAGTGCCACTGAAGGTTATAGAACGGATCGTTGGGCGTCTGCTGCACCGCAAATGCCGTCATGACGAAGTCCGGCTCAGCGATCACGACGCCTGGCGTGCCGCGCAGGCTCGCCGCCAGCGCCATCGTATAGCGAGCCGCTTCGTCGTCCGAGAGCAAGGGCGGGAGGTCAAAGTGGACTTTGGCCGGACCGTCAGGGATGGCGTCCACGACCCGCCCGCCGAAGGGGCGCACGACGTCGTCAATACGCTGAGCCGAGCGCCCGCGCTGGCCTGCGCCCGCGGCGGGTTCAAGCTCCGTGCTGGTCGGCCCACTGGCGGCCATCTGCACGATGACATCACCACGGAATGACGGCTGCGCCACGGACAGGCCCGCGCCACGAGGTGTTTGGGAAAGGGCCGCTCTCTGTGCACCGGCGGGAAGGCGGAAGAGGCTCCCGTCCACCTGCAGCGTGTAGGCGGAGACCGCGCCGCCGATCGGCCGAATCTCAAGGGCGACGAGCGTCATCGCGCTGATGCCAACCTGTCCAGTCTCCGGCTCGACGATACTCTCGAAGGAGGCCAGCTGGCTCGGACTCCCCAGGCCCGACGTGACGTCGTACACGAAGACGTCGTAGTCCTCAAGCGCGTTGAACGAGAGGGAGATCTGGAGCGTCGACATTTCCGCGACGGACAGGAGGATGAAGTCGCTGTCCGCGGCGGTCCCGTTGCCCGTAAAGATCAGGCTGTCGCCGTCATCGAACATGCCCAGGTAGGCGCCTTCGACGGCCGAGTCGTTCGGCTCGACTTCGGCAATCGAAGCGCCGGGATCGCTGGCGGTCATCGTCAGCTCATAGTCGGAGCTGCCGTTCGCCGAGTTCACGAGAACCAGGAAGGTCCCGCGGGCGAAGAAGGTCCCGGATTCGGAGGCCGAGCTCGTGGCGAAGGCCGCGACCTGCAGGAGGCTGACGGGGTCGAAGACGTAGACGTCGAGGTCGGACGTACCCACCTGCGCATTGAGCGAGATGGCGATCTCGACGCGCTCGGGAGCGATCACCTGGAAGATGTCGTCATCCGCCGTGGACGTTGAGCCCACGACCGTCTGCGACTGGCCAGCCAGCAGTTGGGGAAGGATATGCGCCTGCTCAACGGTCCCGTTGGGCTCCGCCTCGAGCACGGTGTCGTCGGCGTTCAGCACGCTGAGCGTGCCCGAGAGACTGTCACCGCCGGACGTGTCACCTTCGCCGCTTCCGCCGCACGCGGTCAGCCCGAGGGCCAGCATCGGAGCCAGCACGGCGGCGAGGGCCAAGCCTCGCCGTCGGATCAAATCAGAGAATCGATTCATCTGTTCGCTGCGCCACTCGTTCGGGTGGACGCCTGGGAGTTGAGAGAAACTCAGCGCGCAGCGACGCCGGCGAAAGGCCGGTGCAGGGGGAACGTCGCGTGCTGAGGCACGAGCGTACCCTGTGGGGCAGTCCCTTACCTGCTGATCGCCAGGATCGGGCCCTTGTGCTCTTTCAGGACGCTATAAGTCACGCCTCCAAGAAATGCCGCCGCAAGGCCTGTATGACCGTCCGTGCCCATGACAAGAAGGTCAGAGGCCCGCTGTTCCTCGAGAATGGAGAGCGAGGGGCTCCCCAGGATGAAGCGCTTCTCGACGTCGGCGTCGCCCCAGGCGTACCCATCGAACCAGCCCTCGAAGCGTTTCTTGGCCGCGTCGTGAATGGCGTCGATCACGTAGACCGGCATCCCTGCACTTCCCGCGTAGGCCGGCATGGGATCGACGAAGCCGATAGCCTCGCTGCAGTGCATCACGATCAGCGGCACCTTGAGGGCCGCGCTCAGGTCCAGTCCGAGCGCGACGGACTCGTCACACTTCTTGGTGTAGTCGAACGGCACCAGAATCCGTTCAATCGACACGTTAGGCGTCGGCTGGCTCCAGACGTGGGCGGCGTCGTTGCCGAACACGCTGCGCTGGGTCCCGCCAAAGTCGATCAGACCGGACTTCTCGTGCGGCCCGACGACGATCAGTTCCGCCGGCAGCGAGCGCGCGGCGCGCATCAACGCCTCAGCAGGCCGACCGAGCTCCACCTTGTATTCAGCTGAGTCCCCCACCTTGGCCTTCACCCGATCCTTGAGCCAGGGCTCCGCGCGCCCGGCGAGCTCGGCCCGGATGGTCACGAGTTCCTCAGGATGAGAACCCGACGCGACCACCGGAAGGTTGATGGAGTGAATGACGTGCGCGGCGGTACCGAGCTTGGAGTGGAGAAAAGCGGCGGCGGCGAGTGCGCAGTCGCCACCGATTCGGCCATCGTCACCGACGACGGCACGGGAGAAGATCGTAGAGCTCATGGCCTGGTGGGCGTATCGGTTGGGGGGAATGAGAGGCAAGAAGCGTGGGTGGACGCTGCGGGTCAGGACTCGTCCTTGAACGTGCCTTCCTTGGCGGGGAACGCGAGGACCGGCATGGTGGCATGGCGAAGAATCGACTCGGCCACGCTGCCCAGCGCAAAGCGGCGAAGGCCGGTGCGCCCATGGGTCGAAACAACGATCAGATCGACGTCGTGCTTGCTCGCGTACGCCGCAATGTCCTTACCGGAGTGACGGCAAGAAATGGCCTCGATGTGGACCTCCTGGCTCCCCGGGAGAGCCTTCGCCATCTTCTCCAGCGACTCCTTGGCAGCCACCAGCTTCGGCCCAATCGCAGGGTCTTCGAGCGGCGGTGCAAATGGCGCCGACGTAGCCATTACAGGAATGCTCTCAACGGTGTGAAGAAGCGTGACCTTGCGGCCCTCAAAAAGCTCCGGCGCCCTCTCTATGGGGCGCAGGGAAAGCTCGGAGAGGTCGGTCGGTAGCAGAATATGCTTCGGGTTCATGGCGGATTCGAGGTCAGGGCCAGCTCGGGGAGCCAGACGGTAAGGCGGGCTAGCTACGGCACTTGTCGGCGCAACTATACGTATATCATCCACCACGGCGAGCCGCGATCCCATGGCCCTAAGCGCGGGTTTGGGGGGCGTGCAGTGCGTAGGGGTTAGTACTTACTGTACCGAAGGTGGCTCGCTGGCATAGGTGTGTTTTGGATCTTGGATCGCTGTACGGAAGCCCCATGCCCGAAGCCCCATACGGCCCCACGTGTCCGCAGGACACCCGGGCCATAGCGCGTGCTCCGCGGGAGCTCGTGCGGCCCGCGCGAGGCTCGCCCTCGCGGCCCCTCCGGCGAGGAGGCCCGTGCGGCGGCACGCCCGTCCGGCGAGGACGCCTGCGCGGCGAGCGCACAGCGACATAATCGCTCCAGCGCCGTCAGGCGATGGGCGCATAAATACAGCGCGGTGTCTCAGCCATCGCACGGTTCGGCATTCACTGCCTTGGTAGCAGCCGTGACGGG
>JBLIHL010000426.1:0-5600 GCA_047635895.1 Paracoccaceae bacterium
ACTCAAGGAAGGCTTAGCTCTCCGCGTCGCGAATCATGCGTTTGATCTCGTCCAGGTCCTTCGCACTCACGCCCTTCGTATCGAGCAGGTGAGCGAAGAGGCCCGTGACATCACCAGCATACACGTCCTCGACCAGCTCGGACGTCATGGTGCGACCCACCGCGTCCGCCTCCACGAGCGGGCGATAGATGTACTGCCGACCCTCCGTGCGGTGCGTCAGAACTCCGCGCGCTTCCAGCCGCTTGAGCAGCGTCGCAACCGTCGTGGCGGCGAGCTTGCGCTCGGACTGAAGAGCCGCGTGAACCTCGGCGACGGTGGCTTCCTCTTGGCTCCAAAGCACGCGGAGGACCGCGAGTTGGAGCGACGTAAGCCTGAGTTCGGGGTCAGCGCTCAATTCTCGTAGCTCCCCTTGAAGGTGATCCGCGTGACCCCGAGGTCGAGCAGAGCGTCGAGGACCTTCACGGTCTGGCCCATGCGGATCCCTTTGCGGCCATCCACGGTAGCCTCCACGATATTTTCCTCTTCGACGAGGCTCCTGGCGGACGCGACAAATCCTTCGAAGCTGTTCGAGACTTTCGGCTTCGGCGGTTCGACTTGCGGCGCGTCCTCTTCTTCCTCCAAGAGCTCCTCCTCCATCGGAACCATGCCAGCCAATCTGTCGGTAGAGATCACTGAGTATTTCACGCCCTGCCCGGGTTCCACGGGGTTACTTGGGTCGAGCCGGACGTCAAGTGCTCGCCTCGTGCCGGCATCCGGTAGCCCGATGTCCACCGGGAGCGGAACGGGATAGACGGTCTGACCGACCCGCAGGCGAACGTCCGGCATGCTGACGGCGCGGTCACCTGCCATGCTCATGATCCACAGGGCGTACTTCAGCGGAATGTCGTCGTCGCCAGCGATCACCATCGCTCCGTCGTGGATGGGGAATGACGGAACGCTGCCAAAGCCGGCCTCTTCCAGCTTCTCTGCGCTCCATGGCTCCAGATCCGCCGCCGCTCTCTCGATCCATGCGTGCAGCGCCTCCTTGCCCTCGCGCGTGCCGAGGTCGGACTGAATCGGCTCCATGGCGGGGTAGTCGGACGAGCGCCGCGCGTTCGCGACTCCGCCTTTTGTGACTTCGATTCCGATCGCCCCGACGAACCTGCTTGGCGCACCACGCCTGTCCGTCATCTGGTCCGTCATCTGGTCCGTCATCTGGTCCGCAGCCTGCGGAGTCGTCACCGCCGGTGCGCAGCAGGCGAAGCCCACGAGCGCCATCGCCGCACCTGCGCCGAACCGGCGTCCCACGGGACGCTCGTCCTCATCGAGCAGGTGACGCACACGCGCTACGAGCTCGCCGGACCCGGCGGCCATGGCAGGAATCGATGCTGGGACTCGATGCAAGGCTGGCGCAGCGGCTCCCCAACTCGCTACGGAAGCAAGGCAGCGGGCGACCGACATCGCGCTACCCACTCGCTCCGCCGCTCTCGCATCACAGGCGATCTCCGCCGAAGCGTTCAGGCGCTCGCGCACGAGCCGGTGCCACGGAAGGAAGAAGAACACGCGCTCGAGCGCGGCCGCGGCCGTGAACCAGACCGGGTCCTTCCGCTCGATGTGCGCAAACTCATGGGCCAGGAGTGCGCGGCGCTCTTCGCCTGCAAGCGTGTCCCAACAGCCCTGCGGAACGCAGATTTCCTTCGATGAGAGCGTGATCGGCGCGCGCAAATTCTTCGAAGCTGTGAGGGCCACGGCGCCGGTCCTGGCCTCGTCTGACCAGCTAGCGAGAAGCGCCTCGCTCGCCTGATCCCGAAGAGGGCTGCGCCTGAGCGAGCGCAGGAAGCGCACGCGTTGGAACGCCATCCGGGCGACCAGCAGCACGGAGACTCCGCCGATCACCGCCATCCACCAGGGCGCTGAGGATCCGAGCCGATTCAGGCCGGTCGAGGGACGCGTCATCGCTGCTGGCGCACCTGACAGGGCACCCGACAACACCGCCCGCTCCGCGAGGCCCGAATCGATCGGACGAGAACCTGCCAGCTGCGCCCATGCTGCCGGGGCGCCCGCCCGCTCAGCGCCCTGGGAGAGGTCCGCCACGGCTTCGCCCGCCTGGCCCCGTAGCTCGAGCGGCGCGATCGCCTTCCACGGCAGGCTGGCGCTCAGAAGCGCACCGAACAGCGCCACCTTCAGAACCACCGCCCGACGTGAGCCTGGGCCAAGCCAGATCCGAGCGGCGAGAAGCCCAGCGGCGCCGAGGACGGCGCTGTGGAGTGAGTAGGTGAGCATCCAGCGCAGGACAGACTCAGCGGCGACGGGGAGATTCATGGTTGGGTCCAGTGTGGGGCGGGACTAAGTACTACACCTGTACTACTACACCTGTCGTCATCCGACTACCGAGTCGCGCATGGATTTCGACAGAAACCGCCGACCCGGGCGGCCGGGAAGTAGGCTCGGGAGCATGAAAATGGCTCCCCAGCGCCCCTACCGCCCCCTCACGGCCGCATTACGGCCTCTCCTGACGGCCGCACTGGTCTTTGTCGCCACACCTGCCTGCCAGAGCGATTCCCTGGAGACACCTCGCGCGCCAAGCACTCCGGTCGGCAGGACGGCGGACGGCAGCACCATGACGCCGGTCAACCAGCTCCTGACGCCCCACGGCCTCACCGTCGACATGCCCGGCATGCGCCCCCAGGCTCTCGCGCTCTCCTCGGACGGTGCCTCGATCTACGTCTCCGGCAAGACCGCCGAGCTCCTGGTCATGGACGCGGAGACCCTTGAGGTTCGCCAGCGCGTCGAGCTTCCCTCGGAAGACCAGCGCTCCGTGGCGGCGACGGATCCGGTCTCGGATCACATTCTCGACCCGGACACGCGAGGCCAGCTGTCGTTCACCGGCCTCGCCGTCTCGCCGAACGGCGAAGAGATCTACCTCTCGAACGTCAACGGATCCATCAAGGTCTTCCGCGTCAGCCCCGGCGGCGACGTCACGCCCTCGCACTCGATTCCCCTTCCGGCGGCGCGCGCGCCGAGGCGCGAGGCCGAGATCCCGAGCGGCCTCGCCGTCAGCGCCGACGGCGAGCGCTTGTTCGTTTGTGGCAACCTCTCAAACCGCCTCTTGGAGCTCGACCTAGCCACAGGCTCTCTACTGCGCAGCTTTGACGTTGGCGTCGCGCCCTTCGACGTGCTTCTGCACGAGGGGCGCGCGTTCGTGTCCAACTGGGGCGGTCCGCGGCCGCAGCCTGGCGACGTCACGGGACCCGCGGGTCAGGGCACCGAGGTGCTGATCGATCCGGCCACCGGCATCGCAAACCGCGGCTCGATCAGCCTCATAGACCTCCGCTCCGGCACGACCCGCGAGATCGAAGCGGGGCGCCACAGCTGCGCGCTCGCGCTCTCCCCGAACGGCGAGTACGTCGTCTGCGCGGAAGCCGCCGACGACACGCTCCTCGTGCTCAACGCGCGCACGGGCGACTTCGTGGAGAAAATCTGGTGCCGCTCGAAGCCCTCGGATCTCCTGAGCGCCACGCCCAACGCGCTGGCGTTTCACCCAAACGGCGAGCGCCTGTACGTCGCCAACGGAACGCAGAACGCCATCGCCGTGGTCGAGTTTGAGCCTGAGGAGCGCGGTGAATCCCACGTTCTCGGCAAGATCCCCGTGGGCTGGTTCCCCGGCGCGATCGCTGTGGACGTCAAGCGACAGCAGCTCTGCGTCGCGAACATCAAGGGCCTCGGGCCGGGGCGCGCGCGCAAAGGCGGCCTCGGCAACGAGTTCAACACGCACCAGTACTACGGCTCCGTCACGCTCGCGCCGATCCCCGCGGGCGATGAGCTCGCCGAGCTTTCCGCACGCGTCGACGCGAACCTGCGCCGGCCGTCCATCGAAGCGGCCCTGAGTTCGCCGCGCCGCGGCCGCGCGCCCGTCGCGATCCCAGAGCGCATCGGCGAGCCGAGTCTGATCCAGCACGTTGTCTACATCATCAAGGAGAACCGCACCTACGACCAGGTGCTCGGCGACCTTGAGGAAGGCGACGGTGATCCGACGCTCTGCATTTTTGGCGAGAAGATCACGCCGAACCAGCACGCGCTCGCCCGTGAATTCGTCCTGCTCGACAACACCTACTGCGCCGGTATCCTGAGCGCGGACGGGCACAACTGGTCCACGTCCGCGTTCGGCAATGACTACCTCGAACGGAGCTTCGCCGGCTGGCCCCGCAGCTATCCGGACGGGATGCTCGAGGAGGACCGCGACGCCCTCGCATACTCACCGGCCGGGTTCCTTTGGGACCACGCCATCGCGGCGGGTGTTTCGCTGCGCAACTACGGCGAGTTCTGCCAGCCGCGCGTTGGCTGGAAGGACGAGGCTCGCTCTGGCGAACCGGACTTCATGGCGTGCTACGAAGCCTGGAGCGGCAAGCGCGACGACGTCGTGTTCGGCTGTGAGCCGGTCGTGCCGTCGCTGGAGCCGTATTCGCCGCGTCGTTACGTGGGCTGGAATATGTCGGTGCCCGATCAGTACCGTGCCGATGTCGTCCTGGAGGACCTGGCGGCGTCCGAGCGCGAGGGTACCTACCCCGCGCTGACGCTGATCTGCCTCCCCAACGACCACACGAGCGGCACGACGGCTGGTAAGCCAACGCCCGCCGCCTGCATGGCCGACGGCGACCTGGCCGTGGGCCGAATCATCGAGGGCCTGAGCCACTCTAGTTTCTGGCCGAACATGGCCATCTTCGTGATCGAGGACGACCCGCAGGCGGGCTGGGACCACGTCTCGGGGTACCGGACGACCGCCTTCGTGGCGAGCCCCTATGCCCACCGCCGCACGCGCGTCCGCCAGCAGTACAACACGACGAGCATGCTGCGGACCATGGAGCAGATCCTCGGCATTCCACCGATGAACCAGTTCGATGCCAGCGCGTCGCCGATGTTCGAGTGCTTCAAGAACGAGCCGGATCTGCGGCCGTTCACGGCGCGGGCGAATCGCGTGCCGCTCGACGAGCTCAACCCCGAGCCCAGCGCGATTGCGGACCCGATTCAGCGGGCCGACGCGGTCGCTTCCGCGGCCATCGATTGGTCTGCGATGGACCGTGCGCCCGAGGATGTGCTGAACCGGATCCTCTGGCGCGCCATGCGCGGGACCGGTGATCCGTACCCGGAGTGGGCGATTGACCCGTTCGCCGATGACGACGATGACGACTGACCCCGGCGCTCGAAGGCGCGAATAGTGCGAACGCCCGGCCTTCACGCGTGCATGTGAAGGTCGGGCGTTCTTGGGTCACTGCGCCGGCCGGGAACCGAAAACCCGGTGGAGCAGCAGGGCGGGCTGAGTAGGCCTGCCCAGGGACTAGAGGCTGGAGAGAAGAGAGTCGAGTCAGAGTCCGTACCCGGCGGAGGCGGGCGCGGTGTGCGTCAGGCGCGAGGAGCGCCTTGCCTGCATCAGGCGGCGGCGCGGACGGCGGTGGCCGCGGTGCGGCGAGCGTCCTTGCTGGGGCGTCCGCCCTTAGGCTTGCGGGCGGCGAGCTTGGCCTGGAAGGCAGCGCGGTCAGCCTCGGAGAACATTTGAGCCTGGGCGCCACACTGGATGCAGTAGCTGCTTTCCATGCTGGCGAGGTAGTTGACGTACTCGTTGC
>JBLIHL010000427.1:0-5597 GCA_047635895.1 Paracoccaceae bacterium
GTTGGGACGGCCCGAACCTGTTCAACAGCCCGGGCACCGACGTCTTCGCCTTCGAATTCGAGATCACGGACCCCGGTCGGTATCACTTCCGCCTCCGGAACCGTCACGATCACCCGGACAGCACCGAGGCCAATGACGTCTTCATCCGCATGGACGGCGGGGCCTGGGTCAAGACCTTCTCGTGGCAGCGAGGCATCTGGACCTGGACGACCCAGCATGAGTTCAGCCACAGTAACAAGCCCGAGGCGGAGTACACGCTCGCCGCAGGCCTCCACCGCATCGAGTTCTCCGGTCGCAGCCATGACTTCATGCTCGATCGCTTCCACCTCTTCAACGACAACGCGTCCAACCCTTATTCGGTCTCGCACCCCGAGTCCCAGCAGGGCAACACGAACGACGCACCTGTCGCTGTCGCCGTGGTCACCCCGGCCTCCGTGCCGGTCGACGACGGGTTCTCCACGACGGTCATCCTCGACTCGACACAGAGCACTGACCCTGACGGCGACCCGCTCTCGGTCTACTGGAACGTCCGCGGCGCCCGCTTCGTCGACGGCACCGGTCCGCGCAGCCGCCGGGCGCACATTCGCGTGAAGGGCGACTTCGCTCTGCCCGTACAGCTCGCTGTGAGCGACGGCATCAACGAGCGAGACGTCGACTTCGGCTTCGTCAACCAGCTCGGCAAACTCGGGCAACTCGGTGGAGCAGGCATGGCCTGGCACCCCGTCACGATCGACTTTGAAGGTCCTAATACGAGCGAAACGGCCACGGCGCCGAACCCGTTCCTCGACTACCGACTGAACGTCAACCTGACTCGTCCCGACGGCACGACGATGCTGGTTCCTGGCTTCTTCGACGGCGACGGCGAGGGTCAAGCCTCAGGCAACGTGTGGCGAGCCCGCTTCACCCCGGATGCGCCGGGCATCTGGACCTACCGAGCGAGCTTCCGCACCGGTGAAGCCGTGGCCACGAGCCTCGAATCAACGGCCGGCGATGCGGTCTTCTTCGACGGCGCAAACGGCAGCTTCGGCATCATGCCCAGCGATTCCAGCGCTCGCGGCTTCCTGGCCAAGGGTCGCCTCGACTACGTGGACGGGTTCTACCTCCAGCACAAAGGCTCCAACGAGTACTTCATCAAGACTGGCACGAACAGCCCCGAGAACTTCATGGGCTACGCTGGATTCGACGATGTCCAGGACAACGGCGGCGTGGGCATCATTCACCGCTTTGCACCCCACATTCACGACTGGAATCCGGGTGATCCGTACTTCGTATCGTCCTCATCGGGTGTGGACTCGAAGGGCATCATCGGCGCGCTCAACTACCTCGGTGAACAGGGCGTCAACTCCCTGTACTTCCTGCCCATGAACATGGGTGGAGACGGCCAGGAAACGACGCCGTTCGTCGGCTATTCCAAGACGTCCTACAACAAGACCCACTACGACATCAGTCGTCTTCACCAGTGGGACATGGTGCTCAACCATGCCCAGGAACAGGGCATCCTGATCCAGTTCGTCCTCGCTGAGACCGAAGCGCCCAACGAGCAATGGCTCGACAACGGCGAGATGGGCCTGGAGCGCAAGCTATTCTTCCGCGAGCTCGTCGCGCGCTTCGGGTACCTGAACGGCATCAAGTGGAACCTCTCGGAGGAGAACGACTATTCGGTCCAGACGCTGCGTGAGATGGCCAGCTACATGAAGGCCGTTGACCCGTACAAGCATCCGGTGGCTGTGCACACGCACCCGAATGACATGGCGCTGTATACCCAGATCGTGGGCGACCCGCTGTTCGACGCCGCGTCGGTCCAGTACTCGTCCTCGCTCTCTGACAACTTGACCCAGCAGGTCCGCAACATGTCGGCCACGGCCGGGCGCAAGTGGATCGTCGACATGGACGAGAACGGCACGTGGAACGTCGGCGCTAACGGCGCCAACTCGGACCAAATGCGCTGTGAAGTGCTCTACGACGTACTCTTCTCGAACGGGGGCGTGGAGTGGTACGCCGGGTACCACTCGCTGCCCCTCGGCGGCGACGTCAAGATGGAGGACTTCCGCACTCGCGAGAGCATCTTCCACTTCAGCCGGATCGCACGGGAGTTCCTGGAAGAGCACGTTGATTTCCAGCTCTTGCATCCCATGGATCAGTACGTGACCCAGGGCACCGAGCAGTTCGGCGGCGCAGAGATGATGGGCGCAGGCGGCCAAGACGCCGTAATTTTCCTCCCTGACGCCTCGGACACACCGACGGTCAACCTGACCTCGCTTCCGGGAACGTACCGGGTCCGCTGGTTCGATCCGCGGACGGGTGACGAGGCCGCCGAGGGTCCCACTATTCAGGGCGGGGCCCACCGGACGCTCAACGTGGTCGTTCCGGAAGCGAACCTCGACTGGATCATCCTTCTCGACCGCCAGTAGGCGATCAGAAACGTCACAACGCCATGGGGGCATCCTGGCGGCGCCCGCTCCGGATCACAACCTGGAGCGGGCGCTCTTCGTTCACAGCTGACGCCGCCCCAACAAAATCACCCTGGTTCCGTACGTCTCCCCGGCTGCCTCCTGCGGAAGGTCTGATTCCTGTCTCGGGAATCCATGCGCAGCGCGCTATTCTTCCTCTGTGATGATTCATCGATCCCCCATGACACCCTCCAGGCCACGAAAAGCCCGTCCTCTCCTGCTGCTCCTCGCCGGAGCCTTAGCCGGGCCCCTCGTGTCGGGCTGCGGCGGTTCTGACGCGGAACCGGCCGGAGCCAGGCGCCCCAACGTGATCCTGATCACCCTGGACACAGTCCGGGCCGACTACTTGACCTGCTACGGCGCGACCACGGGCGGCACTCCGGCCATCGACGATCTGGCCAGGGGTGGAACGCTCTTTGAGCGCGCGGTCAGCTCTTCGGGCCTGACACCCGCCTCCCACGCGACCATCCTGACCGGGAAGTTCCAGTACAACCACGGTGTCCGCGTCCTCTCCGCCGACAGTGGTTTCCGACTCGGAAACGAGCACGAGACACTCGCCACCAAGTTCAAGGCCGCCGGCTACCGCACAGCCGCTGTCCACAGCGCGTTCCCTGTCTCCGCCACGTTCGGCTTCGACCAAGGCTTCGATCACTTCGACTCGTTCGATGCTGGACTCGAGCGCAAGCCCGGGCGCAACAAGGTGAGCTGGGACGTGACCAAGTTCCAGCGTCGCTCGGACGAAACCACCGACCGGACGATCGCCTGGCTCGACGAAGTCCTGGGCGAGGACGGGGCCATCGGAGAGGGCGAACAGCCGTTCTTCCTCTGGATCCACTACTGGGATCCCCACGACCCGGTGAAGCTGCCGCCCGTCGACGAATGGGCCGCGCTCATGAAGACGCCGGAGCTCAAGAACATCCAGGATCGCCAGACGCGCGAGTACGCGGCCGAGGTTCGCTGGCAGGACCGCAACATTGGCACGCTCCTGACGGCCCTGAACAGCAAGGGCCTCATGGCCAACACGGTCATGGCCGTCACCGCGGACCATGGCCAGGGCCTTGCTGACGGGATGGAGCTGCACCGCTGGGGCAACCACAGGATGCTCTACCGCGAACAGGTCCACGTCCCCCTGATCCTCAGCGGACCCGGCGTGCCTGCTGGGCAGCGCATCGTCGACCAGGTGAGGACCGCGGACCTCGCCCCCACGCTGCTGGATCTTGCAGGTGTGGAATCCATCGAGGGCCGCATCGACGGCGAGTCACTGGTGTCACGCATCGCTGGGGAAAGCGGAGGCGACCTCTGGGCCTACGGCGAACAGATCAACGGCTACGACTTCAACGCGGCAATGCGCAAGCACCGCCCGGACGCCACCTTCCTCTACATGGTGTCGGACGGGGAGTGGAAGCTCGTGTACAAGCCGACGATGCCGGAGATGAGCGAGCTCTTCCACGTGGCCGTCGACCCAAAGGAGCGCCGTAACGTGATCGCGGACAACCCGGAGCAGGTCGTTCGACTGCTCGGCGACTTGGCGGTGCGCAACCCCTGGGTAACGGAGCCGTTCCCCGTGACCGAGGGGTCCGCGGTCGCCGGTGAAGGAAGCTCCGCGGCGATGATCAGCCTTGGCTACTCCGCCGCAGAGAAGGGCTCAGGCGACTGGTCGTGGATCTGCCCGGAGCACACCAACACGGAGCCCAAGGCCGACCAGCGCGGCCGCTGCCAGGTGGACGGGTGCAACCGCATCATGGTCCCGATAGGCGTTTGGGTCGATCCACCGGCTACGGACTCGCCCAAATAGAGAGCCCGCGGAGCCTGGCCCCTCAGCCGCCGCACTCCGGGTTCAGCTCGCCAGGTGACCCCAGGTCGCCGGCGGGCAGCGGGTCGACGCCGCTGCACCACGCTGCGCCATCCGCCGCGACCGGCGTTCCTGCAAAGCGAGGCGACAGCCCAATGCTCGCCCCAGGAAGATCGGGCCAGTCCGCGGTGCCATCCTCGTACTCCACGCGATCAATCTCAGCCGCGCCCGGCGCCTCCAGGATGATCTGGTCCGCACCGTTGCCAAGCGTGAAGCCGCTGTAGACCGCGTCGAGCGCTACGCCGCCGTTGAGCGCAGTGTCCGCGTTGCGGCCCATTACAAGGAACCCGCCCGCGGAGATCACTACGCCGGCCCCTGAGGTCGCCGCCGTGATGACGGTCCGGTTGCTTCCGTCGTCGCGAAGCGTCCAGCCTTCGAGGTCGATGGGATGATCCGTCCGATTCTGGAGCTCGAGCCATTCACCGCGGACATCGCTCACGGCCGCGGGATCCTTCATGAATTCCGTCACCAGGACGGCGCCAGGAGCTGGCGGGGAAGGAAGTGGGCTCGCCGGGTTGCGGGGCGGTAGCGCGATCGCCACGAAGGCAGACTGCCCCTCACGGAAGAGACCCGAACCAGAGCCGCGGCTGGCCAGGATGCCGAGGTTCGCCGTCGAGCCGAACACCGCATCGGGCAGCCGCAGCTCCAGCGTGGCACCGGCCACGGAGGTCCAGCGCTGGACCACTCGGCTTCCACGAAGTGAACTCAACGTGAACGCTGGCCCCTTCGTCGCATCGAGCGCATCCCCCTCGAGCACGACTACAAGCACTTCAACAGGCGACGGCGCACCGCCCACCGCATCGCCCCCACTGAGCTCCACGGCGAGGCGGGTGTCGCCGTCAGATACCAGGTGCGCAGCGAGAAGTGGAGCCACGGTCCCCTCTGCACCCGGGAGAGGCTTGATCACGGGCGGCGCACCCGCCAGTGCGAGGGCGGTCGACCCCAGTAGGGTCGCACCCAGGGCCCTGATCCCCACCCGCGCCGACCCGCTGGCCGACCCGCTGGCGAGGCCGCTGGAGAGGGCCTTGGGGAAGTTCGGACCGCCGTGACCTGCTGCGGGGCGATTGAGGGCGAAGGAGGGAGCAAGGTGAAAGAGCGCGCGAAAGACGTGCATCGTTTTTATCCACTGTAAGTAGGAGAACGGCCAGTGGGCCGGCCGACCGGCCGGCCCCATGTCCTCCGACCGATCACGGTGAGCCTCCAGTTACGGTGAATCACAAGAATCCGGTTCATTCGCGCACTAACCCGGCTCCTCTTTCGCACATGGCCGTAGACGCGAGTGTCTCAACTGCTGC
>JBLIHL010000428.1:0-5594 GCA_047635895.1 Paracoccaceae bacterium
CAGCGTCTCGTGGATGAGCGACAGGCGCAGGTACTCGCGGAATTGTTCCATCGGAACGCCCTCCGCCGCGATGAACTCCGCGAGTCCACCAGGAGAGCTGGTCTCCTTGGCCTCGACGTCCAGCTCTCGATAGCGCTCGTTGATCATCGCCTCGGTGATCTGGATGCCGCCCGCGCGCCCCTTGGCGTCGATGACGCGGAGCTCCAGGAGCTGGCGGAGAGCCGCATCGCCGTTCGGACCGTTCCCGTCCCGCCAAATGAGCAGGGCGTTGAGATCGTCGAACGTCACGATGCTGGCACTGCCTTCCAGAAGGCCTCCGGGACCTGCGACCTCGCCGATGGCGCGGCCCGCGAAGCCCCGGTCGTCCGGGGTGGCCTCAGCCTCGCTCGCGGCGCCGTCTTGGGGCAGAGGAGCAGCGCCGTCTTGGGGAAGAAGCGGGAGGGCGGCAGGGAAGGCCGTCGGGCCGATGGCGGCCAGAGCGAGCCAGGCCGCGGTAGCGGCGGTCAAGCGGGACATCATGGTGCCCGACAGCATACGGGGGAGGGCGCCGTCATGCCCCGCCTGACCCCGTTCTAAAGGGCCACGTCGCGGAATCAGCGGCCCGCGCACGGCCCGGAGGCGCTATCAGAGGTCGCCGAGGCGGCCTGCGCGCTCCAGAACGGCGTCAAGGGGGCGCCCACCCCGGAGGTACGGACCGAAGACCGCGTCCATGTGAAGCAGGAGGACGGTGTCGTCGTCCGCCTCGAACCGGCGTGCGGGCTCGAACTCGGCGCCCTGGTAGCGGACCCTTTTCGAAAGTCGAACCTCGTCGATGTCGCCGTCGAGCGTCGAGGTGGCTGAGTTATTGCGGTCGATGTCGCCGCCCACGATCAGGTCGAGGCGGTTGGGTGTCCGGCGGCCGCTGCCCGCCTGGGAGGCGACGAGCTGGCCGTCCAGATAGAGCCGCACCTCGGATCCATCGAAGACGCCCGCGACGTGGCTCCAGCGCCCGATGGGGAGCTGGGCCTCGGCTGCGACTGCCTCAACGTAGCGGCCGCCCAGGTGCACCACGAACGAGAGCTCGCCGCCGCTGGCGAAGATCCCGTACTCGGAGGACTCGGTCTTGCACACGATCCCCTGGCGACCCGCGATCCGGTTGGGTTTCACCCATGTCTCGAGCGTGAACGGGCCGTCCGGCAGCTCGATGGCCTCCGAGGTGATCCGCGCGCACTCGCCGCCGCCGCTGAGGCGGAGGACTCGCTCGTGGTCGGGCGCCTCGACCTCGGCGAGCGTGGAGAGGTCCATCGGGAGGTAGAAGTCACGTCGCGGAATCGCGAAACGCGCCGTCTCGGTCAGGTAGTCGAAGCCGAGGTCCATAACCGGCATGGTGAGCCCACCGTCCATGGAGTTCGCTGGGCGCGTGACCAGGATCTCGCCGCGGAATGAGCCCTCAGGGCCGATCTTTCCGTGCACGTGGTCGGGGACGAAGCGCCAGCGCGGGTCCGGGCTGGCGAAGCGGGCCTCCATTTCCACCGACGCGGCGACCGGGTTGGTGATCGTGAATTTGATCGTCTCGGCGGCGCTGCCGTCGGGGGCGAGGCGCAGCTTGGACTGCCAGTGCGGCTCCACCGAGGTGAGCTTGGGAGCTTCAAGGCTCACTCGGCCCGTGATCTCGCGCGGGTCCATCACCGCGCCGAGGGGCAGGGTCGCGCGCTCGATTCGGTCCTTGCGCACCGTGACGAGGTCGTAGCAGTGCAGGAAGCCTGCCTCCGGAACGGTTCCGTTCTGGTGCCCGCCGATCGTGGACAGCGCGAAGTACTCGATGCCGTCCTTCGGATCGTAGCGCATGCGATGGATGTGCCCACCGAAGACGCCGTGGACGTTGCCAGCGCGCACGAGGCGTTCGTGGACCTGGTCCCAGTCGCTGCCGTAGTTCCCGCCGACCCAGCGTGGGTGGTGGCAGAACACGAACACGTGGGGCGCGTCCTTGGTCACCTCGAGCGTCTCGTCGAGCCAGGCGAGCTGCTCGGGGCTCATGCGCTGGGACTCAGCCTTGCTGAAGTTGCGCTCGCCCGTCTTGGGGTTCGGCTCGTCGGTGTAGAGGATGATGAACCAGGCGCTCTTGTGGCGGAACGCGTACCAGAGTGGCCCGAAGTGCATCTCGTAGCGGGCTTCGTGCTCCTCCGGCGGCGCGGGGACCGACTGATCCTTTGACCGGTAGTAGATGTCATGGTTGCCGGCGACCGGGAACCAAGGCATCCGCAGCGGCTTCATCGCGTCGTGGTACTCCTCCATCTGCGTCATCCACTGCGCAGGCTCGTTGTAGCCCTGGACGAGGTCGCCCACCGTGAGC
Source organism: Paracoccaceae bacterium (assembly GCA_047635895.1). Lineage (GTDB taxonomy): Bacteria > Planctomycetota > UBA1135 > UBA1135 > Saltatorellus. The sequence goes on from JBLIHL010000428.1 coordinate 2,333, forward strand.
ACGAGGTCCGGGCCGATGAGATTCGTCTCCTGGACGGCCTGGCGCAGCATGGCGACGCCAGACGCTGGGCCGCCGGTCCGGTCACCGTAGACCATGAAGAAGAAGGCGTCTTCTTCATCGGGCAATGGGAGCTCGATGGGGCTCTTGCGGCTGGTCAGGAAGCGGGCCGCGTCGATGGCGGCCGGTTTCTCGGCGTGGGTGGCGGCTTCCTGGGCGTGCGGGGTGGGCACCTGGGACGTGGATGCCGGCGCCAGGGCGCAGAGCAGCATGAAGAGTGGATTCATGGGGCTAGCCTACGACGAATCGCGCGGGTTCGCGCGGTGGTCCCAGGGCATTGGCGGGGCATTGATGTAGTCTCGACGGACCTTGAATCAGCGCTATACATTGGGAGCCATGGGACTGCTGGCTGTCGCAGCGATCTTCATGGGGGCGCGGCTCCTTCCGGACGTCGGGGTGGTGCAGAAGCCCTTGGGAAAGGAGCAGGTTGGGGAGATGCCTGCCGCACAGGAGGCTAGACGTAGCCCGGAGCCTGTCGTTGCTGTTACCGATCGACTTGCGAACTTGCGCGTTGCGGGGGTGATCGAGGCGACCTTGCCGGACCTTTCGGAGCCGGTGTTCTCGGGAGATCATCACCCTTCGCGGGAGGACGGGTGGGACGTCGACAGGAAGTGGACGATCGACTTTGAGATCGATCGCTCGCTCGTCTATCAGCGCGGTTATCCGAGGAAGGGTCCCGGCGGAGAGGCCCAGTATTTCGGCTTGATCCTGGGGCCGCGGCGTCCTCCGATCGAGCTGGGGCGTCTCGATCTCCCGCTTGAAGGACCAGCGAGCATCACGTTTCGATCCCATATCCTTGAGTCCACGCTCGACGGTTCGACGTTCGTTCTGGCCTCATCGCCTGACGGTGTGGCAGCGACCTCACGGGTGTTCTTCGGGAAGGGGCTACATGCTCGGATCTTTCGGCCGTTGTTGCCTGGCGATCAACTGGTCCAGGATGGCGGAGTCTCGCGCGAGGGAAGGCTGAGGCTCGGGCGACTCCCCCTCGTTCCGGTTCCCAGGCTTGGGGTCGTTCGGGTTGAGCCCCGCGAGGATGTGGGTGAGCTCGAGCTGTACGTCGCGCCCTACGGGTTGACGGATGAGCTCTTGGGCCAGTTCGGGCGCCCGACGCCGGGTGGGCTGAGGGTGATGACGTCCAACGGTGGCCAGGTGGAGGCCTTCTCCTTCGCGAACGACACGAAGTGGAGCGCGCTTCTCAAGGCCAAGGGCGGGGCGCTTCTGGCGTCGGTGGAAGCCGATCGTGGAACGGACCTGGTGATCGAATATTCGGCGCCTCAGGGGCTGGTTCTATCGGTGGATCTATCGCGAACGCCAGACGCTCGGCGGGTGATTGTGGTGCCGGCTAGCGCGGCTTCGCCGATGTTTCTCGAGGACGCGGCCTACGAGGCGCGTGTTCAGAGCGCGTTACGGACCGCGGCCATTCCGCTCCCGAGGTTTCGCGGACCACAGAGCCGCTACAAGACAGGGCTTCTTGAGATAGAGGATGGAGCGGTACGCGTGGAGGTCTGGACGCGGAAGGGCGGCGCCGCGTGGCAGCGCAAGGTGACGCATTCGACCACGGTGGCGGGTAACGTCGTCGAGGTCTTCCTCTGATCCAAATCGGCTGATCGGATAGTCTCTGTCCATCATGTTCCCACGTATCCCGTCCCTCGCCGCCGTTTCGCTCGTTCTCCTGGCGGTTCCGACTGCCGTCCTGGCCGGTACTCTCGACCCGCCCAGCAGCCCTGCCGTCGCAGAGGTCGATGACGAGACCCGCATCGCGGTCCCAGAGTTCGAGCTTGAGCTCGACTTCAGCGGGCTGAAGGAGCTTAGAGGAGGACTGAAGCGTTCCGGGCAAGCGCGCGGACAGTGGACCGCGGAGTACGACGGAATTCCCGCGACGATCGCCCTGACGGGCCTGACGGTGAAGGACGGCTTTGACTTCGAGGGCCCGGCGGAAGTCGCGGACATCGTCGGCAACCACCGCGGCAACGCCCAGCGTGCCAAGGGAGGGTCGTACGCGTTCCAGATCTCCAAGCCGTTGGAAGGCAAGTTTGGATTTGTGCCCTACGGCTGGCTCGCTGCGCACGACACGAACATCGGTACCAAGATCGATGGATACGAGATCCTCGTCGGTGGTGTCACGAAGGCAGGCGCGTACGTCCTTGAGATCAACCTCAAGACCCGCTTCTCCGACAAGGACTGGGCCGCCTTCGAGAAGTGGGTGACGAAGGCGATCGTCTACACGGGAGACGTTCTCGTGCCAGAGTGGTCCGAGGAGGACGCCGAGGCCCGCTGGGACGGCTCCATGCCGGAGAGCGTCGAGGGCAACAGCAACAATCACGTCCTCCGGACGGACTACTACATCATCTTCACGAACGTGGGGAAGAGCACCGTCCGCGCGTTTGGTAAGAAGGTCGACGAGAACTACGAGAAGGTCAAGTCGGTCTTCCCGTTCGAGGACATCCCGGGCCAAAAGCTACTGCCCATTTTTTACTTCGTTCAGAAGCCTGAGTACATCGACTGGTGTGTCAAGAACATCAGTTGGACGAAGGAGCAGGCCCAGCGTTCGGGTGGTGTCGCGTCGGGTGACGCTTACTCGACTTATCACCAGTCGGCGAATGCTCCTGTGCACATTCACGAGCAGACGCACCAGATCTTCCGCAACCGCCTGCACCTTTCGGGCGGCGGTTCCTGGTTCCAGGAAGGCGTGGCCGAGTACATGGGCAGTCAGCAGTCCGAGCTCAACGAGGTCAAGCAGTTCGCCAAGAAGGGCACGACCCAGCCCCTCGCCGAATTGATGACGGTCCCGAGCCTGTTGCAGTCTGCCGCTGGTGCCAAGCGCAAGACGGGCGGAAGCGTGGCCGGCGGTGCCTACACTCAGTCGGCGTCTGTCATTGAGTTTGTCAAGCACTCCAAGTTTGGTCGTGACAAGTTCCTCGATTGGGTGGACGCCATGGGCAGCGTCGGCCGCGGTGACCTCCCTGCGATCAAGCGTGGTATCACCCAGGTGTATAGCGTCACCCTTGAGGAGTTTGAGGCGGCCTACCTCGACTACTGGAAGGGTCGTAAGAAGGTGAAGGATTGGCAGTCGGCGGCGAAGAAGCGGCGGTAGGTTGCAGGTCGCGTTGGTACCGATGTGCTCGCCCGAATGGGCGAGTGTTGAGTCTTTGGTCTTTGGTCTTTGGTCTTTGGTCGCGCCGCCTAGCCCGAAGCCGTCCCGCGC
>JBLIHL010000429.1:0-5570 GCA_047635895.1 Paracoccaceae bacterium
GGCGCTGGAAGAGCGCCAGGTTTCCCAGGCGACCAAGATCTGCGTCATGAAGGCGCTTGGGAAGATCGGTTCGCCGCGCTCGCTAGGCGTCCTGCACGGCATCGTCGCTGAGCCCAAGAGCGCTGGGTTGCTTATCGCCATTGAGACACTTCGCGGCACGAAGTACCGCAAGCACAACCGGGATCTGGAAGGACTCTTCGATCACGCGAACCGCGAGATCGCGGCGGCCGCCTGGGTGGGCCGGGCTTGCCTGACGAAGAACGGGCAGCCCTGGATCAAGGAATTGCAGAAGCTCATGTCGAGCGAAGACGCCGGCCAGCGAACCGTGGCGGTCCTCGGGACGGCCGGGCTCATGGGGAGCGGACGCTTCCCCAAGGCCGACAAGAAGTCGGTCGCGCTGTTCCGCAAAGCGGTGGTGGATGAGGACGCTGCGGTCCGCGCATCGTTCGTGACCGCCGCGCTGGAGATGCGTCGCGAAGACCTGACGGTCATTCTCTTCGACTCTGTCGAGGTGGAGGATCCGGAGGAGCGCGAAGCGAACAACCGTGCGCTTCAGCTCTTGACAGGCGCCGACCTCGGCAACTCCAGCTCGCGCTGGAACCTGTGGTGGAAGAAGGAAGGGTCCAAGGCCCCCATGCCCTCGTTCGAAACGGCTGAGGTGGCCTACAAGGAGCGCGGCCGCCGCAAGAACCAGGCCGCCAGGACATCGTTCTACGGCCTCCACATCGCGGGCGACAACGTCTACTTCGTGCTGGACGCCAGCGGTTCCATGGGAGCTAAGAACTACTTTGAAGAAACGCGGCTGGAGATCGCCAAGCAGCAGGCGATCGGCGCCCTTACGCGCATGAAGGAGGGCACGAAGTTCAACATCATCTTCTTCGGCACCCGCATGACCCGCTTCAGCGACGAGCTGACGGTCCTCTCGCGCGAGACGCTAGAGAAGGCAACGGAGTACATCAACGGACAGGGCTACCTTGGCGGGACGGCGATCTATGAAGCGATCCAGGCCGCCTTTGACGACCCCGCGATGGAGAACATCTACGTGCTGTCCGACGGGGCGCCGTCCGGGGGAGCAATCAGCGACACCGAGGAGATCCTCAGCGAGGTCGCCGGGTGGAACGAAGATCGCGGAGCGACGCTGAACTGCATCGCGGTCGGCTTCCGCTCGGTCTTCCTGGAGGACCTGGCGGAGGCTAACGGCGGCCAGTTCAAGGAGGCGGAGTAGCGCGCCGTCGACACGAGCTCGTCGATTCCCGTTGCCCCACGACTTGAATGGTAGCGTGGCGCACGTCGCAACGAACGCAACATGGTTGGAGGGGTCGTCGAGATGTGGTTGCACACGAGTGAACTCACTGACCATTCAAATGCCGTCTTGTCCGTCAAGGGCCAGGAAGGTGAATCCGCGCTTTGGGAGGGGATGGCGTCAGAATGAGACTCCCGGTTCAGCCGACGTGGAACCTGCGGCTAAGGCGTGTCCCACTTAGTAGTCAACCACGCTCGACTGGAGGTAACCCTCGACTCGCCTCTGGCATTCTCACGGGAATATGGTCAGCTAAATGCGCGGGTGTCCTGCCTGCATCCACTCCTATCGATATTTAGCTCCGCCGCTGGAGCGCTTCGCCACTTCCTGCTCTTCATGCAAAATTCCAAACTCTTCCTGGCAGCAGCTGCTGCCACGCTCTCGATCGGCCTTGCCGCGGCCCAAGAGGACTGTGCGACAGCCCTCGCCGTCGGCGTCGGTTCGACCGCCTTCGACACCGCCACCGCGCTGCCGAGCGCCGAGCTCATTTCGTGCGTCACCGGCGACGCGAACGACGTCTGGTTCACGTACACGGCTGTTGCCAACCTCGGTGCGACCTTCTCTCTCTGTGGCTCTAGCTACGACACGGCGATGGCTGTGTATGAAGGTACGTGCGGCGCCCTGGTCGAACTCGACTGCAACGACGACGCCTGTTCGCTCCAGAGCGAGATTGTGATCACGCCGGTCGCTGGCACCACCTACTACATCCGCGCCCTCGGATGGAACACCTCGGCGGGCGCTGGTTCGCTCACCGTCTCCGAGATTGGAGGCCCCGCGATCAACGACGAGTGCGCCGGCGCAATTGCGCTGGGCGAAGGCGTCTCTGGTCCCTTTGACACGTCGCTTGCGACGAACAGCTCGTCCTGGAACTGCGCTGGTACCTCTGGCGCGGACCTGTGGTACACCTACACGCCGGGACTCGACGGCGACTTCACGATCACGACGTGCTCTCCGGGTACGACCTACGACACCGCGCTTGAGCTTTACTCGGGTGATTGCGGTTCGTTGGCCCTCATCGAGTGCAACGACGACATCTCTGGATGCGCCTTCGGCAGCTTCCGTAGCGGCATCACCCACTGCGGCATCGCCGGCACCACGTACACGTTCCGTCTCGGAGGCTTCGGCCAGAGCACCGGAATGGGCGAGATCGTGATCACGAACGAGAGCTTGGACGCTTGCGTCACGACGCTCTTCGCGTCGAACAACGGCGGCGCCGTTGGCGGAGCGGTCTACTTCGACGCTACGGTCACGCAGGACGCACAGATCAGCGTGTTCGCGACGAACACCAGCATCGCAGCGGGTACGCCGATCACGGCGAACGTCTACACGAACCCGGCCGGCTACGTCGGCAACGAAGGCAACGTGACTGGGTGGACTTTGGTCGGCTCGGCGAGTGGTACGTCTGCGGGCGCCGATAGCCCCAGTTTTCTCACGCTGAGCGCGCCCTTCACGCTCTTGATGGGCACCCAGGGTGTTGCCATCGAAGCGATCGACTACAACAACAGGTACACCAACGGCGACGGGATCAACGAATCAGCTGTCTCCCCGGACGGCGTGATCTCGCTTAGCCTCGGAAGCGGCAGCAACGTGCCCTTCGCCGGTAGCGCTTTCAGCCCGCGCGTCTGGAACGGCATCCTCTGCCGTGACCTCGCCATCGGCACCAGCTACTGCCCCGCTACGGCAAACTCTACGGGCGATGCCGGAAGCCTGACCATGAGCGGCAGCGATGTCGTTGCGGATGACAGCATCTGCCTGATCGCCAGGAACCTGCCGGCGAACGCGTTCGGCATCTTCCTGACCAGCCAGACCATGGGCATGTCCCCGGCCGGCCAAGGCTTCATCTGCCTCGGCGGCGACATCGGCCGTGGCGTCGGTGGTTCGATCTACAACACGGGAGCCGGCGGCATCATGCAAGCGTCGACGGATCTCTTCCTGCCGCAGCCGATGGGCTCGGTGAGCGTCGTCGTGGGTCAGACCTGGAACTTCCAGGGCTGGACGCGTGACACGGTTGGTGGCATGGCTACGTCGAACACGACGAACGCCATCTCGATCACCTTCCAGTAATCGACGCAGCTTGCGGCGTTCGCTTCGGCGAGCGCCGTGGGCCCCAAGATCGCGCTTGCACCGAGTGGTGCGAGCCAACGAGCGCCCCCGGTTGAGCCTGTCATGCGACAGCTCAACCGGGGGCGCTTTCCTATGCACCACCTCGAGGAGCGGGCACGAACTCGCCATGGGGGAAAGGTCAACGGCAACGGGGATGGCGCGAAGGATCGTGGCGGAATCCCCCTGTGTCAGGGTAGTTGCAGCATCCCCTGTGCGGCGTAGCTGCGAGGGGACCCGGGGTGGTGCGCAGCGCTGTTCCGGGCTCGCAGCCCGCCTTCCGCAGGAAGGAACCACCCCCGCGCGGGTGGGGCGGGTCCGACATCCTTCCCAGTCTCAACTGGGGGCACGTGGAGGCACACCCGTGTCCCGCTCCAGAGGCTTCCAGAGCCGAATGATCGAACGAATGGCAGGCCCAGAGGGCATCTCCGCCAAGGCACTCTCTCGAGAGGTCGACATACCTCAGCCCACGCTTTCGCGCTGGCTCAAGAGCGGTAGCCACGAAGGCATGAGCAACGACAAGGATCCAAGGCGGGGAGTGCGCCCAGCCAGCGAGAAGCTCCGTATCGTCGTGGAGGCCGGGTCGCTCAAGAACGAGGATCTCGGCGAACTTCTACGCAGCGAAGGAACTCACGAGACGGAACTCAACGAGTGGCGTCAGGCGATGATGGCCAACCTTGCACCGCCAAAGCGCAAGAGCTCCAAGAAGAGTCCCGAGGAGAAGAAGGCCAGATAACTCGAGCAAGACCTGGATCGAAAGAGCAGAGCCCTCGCCGAAGTCAAAGCGCTCTTGACGCTAACGAAAAGAGTGGAGGAGATCTGGGAGGACGCGGACGCCGGCACGTCCGAGTGGAGCGACTCATGATCATCGAGTTGATCGACGTAGCCGTTCTCGAAGGCGCCTCCGAGAAGAAGGCTTGCGAGCTGCTTGGGCTCGCTGCCACGACCATCGCCCGCTGGCGAAAGAGCGCCACAGGCGACTACGAGAGAGTCGGTCCATGAAAAGAGCCGTTGAATAAGCTGTCTCCCGCAGAGCGCCGAAGGGTCGTCAAAGTGGCGCGTAGCCCCGAATTCAGGGACAAGAGCCCAAGCCGGATCGTTCCTGCGCTGGCCGATCGCGTCGAGTACATCGCGTCGGAGTCCACCTTCTACCGGGTACTCCAAGAGGAGCGCCTTGCAGAATCACGAGGCAAAGCCAAGGCGCCGCAGAAGCGTTACCGCCCAAGCCCGAAAGTCGCTACCGGACCACGACAGATCTGGACCTGGGACATCACCTGCTTACGGAGTGCCGTTCGCAGAATGTTCTACTACGCCTACATCACCGTCGACATCTGGAGTCGCAAGATCGTGGCCGCAGAGGTTCACGCAGAGGAAACGAGCAAGCATGCGGCCGAAATGATGACGATGGCATGCGCCGATGAGGGGTTCGACCATGCTCGCCAAGCTACAGGCGCTTGGCGTTCAAGCCACATTCAGCAGACCACGAGTCAGCGATGACAACCCCTACTCCGAGGCCCTGTTCCGAACTCTCAAGTATCGGCCCAACTTCCCCAGCATGCCGTTCGAGTCGTTGGAGGCAGCCCGCACGTGGGTTCGCGCCTTCGCTCGCTGGTACAACGATGAACACCTGCACAGCGCTATTCGTTTTGTAACAACGAGCAGCCGACACGAGGGAGACGACATCCCGATACTCAGCCAGCGAAGGGCGGTCTACGAGAAGGCTCGGCGCCTTAAGGGAACACGCTGGGCTCGCGGGATACGCGACTTCGGCTACATCGACTCCGTCACGCTGCATCCTGAGAACACGGAGGAACGAGTGACTCAGACCGCCTAGAAATTGGCGTTGGAGCTGCAACTACCCTGACAGAGGGGGCAAGGTTTGGGACAGTGCCCGAGGCGCTCGATCACCGCCGCGCGCCCAGTCTCCAAGTGCGGGGGGGGGCTGCTCAAGCCATGGCGGCCGGTCGTCGGTCTTGACTCCGTTGACGGGCTTGAACAAAAAAGCGCCCCGGCGCCGCTCCCTTTCGGGGAGTGGCGCCGGGGCGCGTTGCGGGCCCTGACCCGGCCTGGGCCGTTGGGTCAGGTCCGGATCAGGCCTTCGAGCGTGGCTCGGAGACCCGATCGATCACAGGAAGTTGACCGAGGTGCCGTTCGAGAAGTTCGACGTGGC
>JBLIHL010000430.1:0-5561 GCA_047635895.1 Paracoccaceae bacterium
GAGCTTGCCAGTCCTGGGCTGCTGATCCGCATGGAGGGCGTCGAAGAAGCGCTTGAGGATCCCGTGGGTCATGCCCCAGATCGTTCGATCTTCGAACTGCCAAGACGGGAGCTTTCGAATGAGCCCCTCGTGCTCGTAGCGATGATCGGCGTCGAGCTCGCCTCTCCAGGCCGTTTGCACCGGGAGCCAGAAAGCCTCGTCAGCCTCGGGACCGCATACGGGCTCTTCGACCGTCGGTCGGTAAAACACGATGGGGGTGATGAACAGGGGAAGACGCTTCGCGCGGGACGTGGCCTGGATGGCCGGCAGTTCACCGAGCAGGCGCGCGTTCTCGCCCGCTAGGGGGTCGACGCCGACTTCTTCCACGGATTCCCTTCGGGCTGTGGCGACCAGGTCCTCGTCGTATTCCTCGGCATGCCCGCCGGGGAGCCCGATCTGGCCGGACCACGGATCGGTCTTGCGGAATGCGCGCCGCATCAGGAGAACCGAGAAGTCCTCGATGGCTGACCCGGTGAGGAGCACCGCCACGGCCGCCTCGCGCGCGTCCTCCGACACAGAGGCGCCCGTCCCCCTCAGCTGCTCGACCGCTCTGAGAATGCTGGCCTCGTCGGCTCCCCGAATCATGGGGTCACACCTGCGCCCTTCACGCTGGCTCGCTCGCCCGTTTGGACGGCCCAGAGCTGGGCATAAAGGCCGCTCATCGCCACGAGCTCGTCGTGCTGGCCACTCTCCACGACGCGTCCCTTGTCCAGTACGAGAATCTTGTCAGCGTTCCGGATCGTGGACAGGCGATGGGCGATGACGATCGTCGTCCTATCCCTGGCGATGCGATCCATCGAGCGCTGGATTGCGGCCTCGGTCTCGTTGTCGACGGCGGAGGTGGCCTCGTCAAGGATGAGGATCGGCGGGTCCTTGAGGACGGCGCGTGCGATGGAGACGCGCTGGCGCTGTCCGCCCGATAGCTTCTGGCCACGCTCGCCGACGATGGTCTGAAGGCCGTCCGGAAGGGAGTCGATCCACTCATCGAGCTCCGCGGCTCGAGCGGCAGCGCGGACATCGACCTCGTCGGCTTCCGGTCGGGAGTACGCGATGTTCTCGGCGATCGTGCCGTGGAATAGGAACACGTCCTGGCTGACGAATCCGATGGCACGTCGGAGGCTTTGGAGTTCCAGGTCCCTCAGGTCGTGACCATCCATCGAGACCTTGCCGCTATCCGGGTCGTAGAACCGCAGGAGTAGCTTGGTGATCGATGACTTGCCGGAGCCCGTGGCGCCGACGATCGCGGTGGTGGAGCGCGCGGGGAACGTCAGTTCAAGCTCCTCGAAGAGTGGAGCGTGCCCGGGGTAGGCGAAGCTGACGCTGCCGAACTCCAGATGGCCGGCGACGGATTCAGCCTCGAGCACCGTTTGGCCTCCCTTGATCTTGGAGGGTCGATCGACGAGGTCGAGGATACGCGTCGTGCTGGCCATGGCGCGCTGGTACAGGTCGAGCGTCTCACCGAGGGACGTTAGCGGCCAGAGCAGCCGCTGGGTCATGAACACCAGGACGCTGAATGATCCCGCGTCGAGCTCGCCTTGGAGCGCGAGGTTGCCGCCGATCAGCAGCGTCGCCGTGAAGCCGACGAGGATGAACATGCGGATGAGCGGCGAGAACGCGCTCGAGAATGAGATCGCGGACCGGTTCGTGGTGCGGTAGGCATCGCTCCGGCGGGCGATTCGCTCGGCTTCGCTTTCCTCCGTTGCGTAGCTCTTGATGGTCGCTATGCCGCCGAGGTTGCCCGCCAGGTCCGCGTTGAGTTCGCCGACCGTGCGGCGCACGTCCGCGTAGCGAACCTGGAGCTTCGCCTGGTAGAGGATCGAGCCCCAGATGATGAAGGGCATCGGCAGGAACGCGACCCACGCGACGGCGGGGGAGAGCCAGAAGAAGATCCCTCCGATCGCGATGACGGTGGTGAGCAGCTGGACCAAGCTGTTGGCGCCGCCGTCGAGGAAGCGCTCGAGCTGGTTGACGTCATCGTTCATGACGGACATCAGCTGGCCGGTGTCTTCGTCCTCGAAGAATGCCATCTCGAGGCCCTGGACGTGGCGGTACGCGTCGAGTCGAAGCTCGTGCTGGACGGACTGTGCCAGGTTGCGCCAGACGATCTTCTGGAGGAACTCGAACACGCTTTCCGCAATCCAGATCACCGCCGTCACCACGGCGAGCCACATCAGCTGATCGGCAGGATCCTGAATGCCCATGCGGGCAACGAATGAGTCTTCCTGGTCTACGACGATCGCGACGGCGGTGCCGATGAGGAGCGGCGGCGCGAGGTCGAAGAGCTTGTTCAGGACCGAGAAGAACGCGCCGAGCCGAACGCGACCCATGTGGGCGCTGGCGTGGGCGATGAGTCGCCGAATCGGCGCGGGCGAGGTAGAGGTGCTCACGGCTTCAGAGGATACTCTTCTTGCCATGCACACGCCGTCATTCACTCACGCTGGGGGGATCGTTCTTCGCTCCGGCGAGGACACTTCGCTCCGGGTTCTTGTGGTCCGACCGTCCAGTGGCAGCGAGACGGAGTGGGTCTTGCCCAAAGGGCACATCGAGCCGGGTGAGGAGCCAGAAGGCGCCGGCGTCCGCGAGGTCGCCGAGGAGGCGGGCGTGGCCGGGACGAACCCGCGCTACGTGGGCTTCGTCAGCTACGAGGTGCCTCGCGAGCATGTGTCATGCGCGTTCTACCTCATGAACGACGGCGGGCCGATCCCCGCAGAGGAGGACCGGCCCGTGGCGTGGCTCACGCTGGGTGAGCTGCAAAGCTGTATGCGCTACCCGGAGACGCTCGCCCTGGTGGTCAAGGCGATGGAGCTCCGAGCAGGCGACTGATCGTCGCCGCTACCCCTTGGCGGCCTTGATGGCCTCGGTCAGCTTCGGAACGATCTCGAAGGCGTCGCCCACGATGCCGTAGTCGGCGACCTTGAAGATCGGCGCGTCAGCGTCCTTGTTGATAGCGACGATTGTGCCCGATGTCCGCATGCCAGCGAGGTGCTGGATCGCGCCGCTGATAGCGACCGCGATGTAGAGCTGGGGCGCTACGGTCTTGCCGGTTTGTCCAACCTGCTCGCCGTGGGGGCGCCAGCCAAGGTCGACGACGGCGCGCGAGGCACCGACGGCGGCGTTACCAAAGGCGTCCGCGAGGTCTTCCAGCATGCCGAAGTGCTCGGCCTCCTGGAGTCCACGACCGCCGCTGATGACGACCGGTGCTTCTTTGACGTCCAGCTTCGAGCTGGCCTTCGCTTCGATACCCGTCACCTTGGCCTTCGCCTCGGCAGTGATGGCATGCTCGGCGATCTCGCCGGGCGCGCCGCCCTCGCTGGCGTCGAAGACGTTGAGGCGGGTCGTAGCGACGATGAAGTCGGCACTCGTGCCCATCGTGGCGAGCGCCTTGCCGGCGAGCCACGGGCGCTTGATGTGGAAACTGTCGCCGTTGGCGGTCAGTTCGATGCAGTCCGCGAACGGCGTGACGTCGAGGTGAGCGGCAACGCGCGGGGCGATGTCCTTACCTCGGTAGGTCGCGGCGGCGAGGAAGCCCTGGGCACCCTCGGCTTTGCAGACGTCGGCGGCGGCGGAGGCGGTGGCGTCCGAGCTGAACTCGGTCGGCCCGGTCAGGCAGACCGCCTTGGACGCGCCGACAGCGGTCGCGGCGGCAGCGGAAGCGCCTTCACCGGCGAGGACGGCGATGACGTCGGCACCCGCGCTCTTTGCGGCGCCGATGGCTTCGAGGCTAGCGCGACGGACTTGGCCGTTCGCGTGCTCGCAGTAAACGATGACTTTTGACATGGCTTGTTGGTTGCTGCGAGGAGCCTAGAGGACCTGCGCTTCGTTCTTGAGCGCTTCGATGAGTGCGGGGATCGCGTCGACGCCATGGCCGACGATGCGGCCTTCCTTGCGGGGCGCGGGCAGCGCGACCTCGATCGGAACGGCCTGGTTCGCTTCGAGCGAGACCTCGACTTCGTCAAACGGCTTCTTCTTCGCCGCCATGATGCCCTTGAGCCCCGCGTAGCGCGGCTCGTTGAGGCCCTTCTGGCAGGTGATGATCGCCGGGCAGCTGAACGTCACGGTCTCGACGCCGTGCTCGGTCTCGACCTTGGCGGTTCCGCTCGTGCCGGAGAGCTCCAGTGAGATCACGTCGGTGATGCAGGGCCAACCGAGGTAGGTGGCGACCATCGGACCGACCGCCGCGTTGTCACGGTCGGTGGCGACGCGGCCCATGAAGACCAGCTCGGCGCCCATGCTCTGGAGCTGTGCGGTCAGGGCCTTGGCGGTCGCGCGTGCGTCCCGGTCCTGCCACTGCTCATCGACGAGCACGACGGCCTTGTCGCCGCCCTTCGCGAGGCACTCACGAATCTCTTTGGTGCCCGACTTCGAGCCGAGCGTGAGAACGGTGACCTCGCCGGCTCCGAGGGCCTCTTTGGTCTTGACGGCTTCTTCGACGGCGATTTCGTCGTAGAACGAGATCATGTACTGGAGGCCAGCGCTTTCGAGACCCTTCCCGTCGGCGGTCGGCTGGGCCACCGCTTCGGTCTTGGGCACGCGCTTGACACAAGCGACGATGTTCATGGGAGTCTGGCGAGCGTTGAGCTCGGCTTAGGGGCGCAAAAATCGAGTTTCAGGGCAAGCAGAATACCCGCCACTCGTTCGCGCGTGGGCTCTGGAGGGATGAGAACTCCTCCCCAGGCAGCCGACTTCTTCCGAGCCGGACAGCCCAGGTGACCCCCCTACTCGATCAGTTCGCGCTCTTCTTCGGCCGAAACGCCGCGGGCGGCGGCTGGCACGTCGAAATTCCGGCCCAGGTAGACCTCGCGGACCTTGGGATCGGCGATCAGCTCGTCTGCGGTGCCTTCACGCAGGATTTGGCCCTGGTGGATGATGTAGGCGCGCTCGGTGCTTTGGAGCGTCTCTCGGACGTTGTGGTCGGTGATCAGGATCCCAATGCCCTGGTCGCGGAGCTGCTGGATCAGGCCCTGAATTTCCTCGACGTTGATCGGGTCCACCCCGGCGAACGGCTCGTCCAGGAGCAGGATCGAGGGGCGCGTCGCCAGGGAGCGCGCCAGCTCGAGTCGGCGGCGCTCGCCCCCGGAGAGCGTGTCGGCACGGCTCTTGGCGAGGTGGAAGAGCTCTAGCTCCTTCAGAAGTCGTTCGGCTTCACTCAGGCGCTCTCTACGGCCAAGCGGAAGGGCCTCCAGCACGGCCAGGACGTTGTCCTTGACCGTCATCTGGCGGAACACGCTCGACTCCTGGGGGAGGTATCCCATGCCCAGGCGCGCACGACGGAACATCGGGAGCTTGGTGCAGTCCTTGCCGCCGAGCATCACTGTGCCCTCGTCAGGCACCACCACGCCCACGGTCATGCGGAAACTGGTCGTCTTGCCGGCGCCGTTCGGGCCGAGGAGTCCCACGATCTCGCCGGGCTCGACGTGGAATCCGACCCCGTTCACTACGCGTCTGCCGCGATAGGACTTCACGAGTCCGCGGACATCGAGGGGGGGTTGGTCTTTGTGCAGCATGGGGTTGCGTTCGCTGGA
>JBLIHL010000431.1:0-5557 GCA_047635895.1 Paracoccaceae bacterium
ACACGTGGCGAATCGTCGGCGCGTAGAACTTGAAACCGTCGGTCGTGATCAGCGGCGTTCCCCCACCGTGGCTTGTATCGGCGATGCTTCGGACGAATCGCCTTGTATTGCGAGAGGTACGTGCGCCGACGAGCGTGGCTGGCCAGAGCCGAGGCCAGACGTCGATGCTCGCGAAGACCCACGTCTGCTGCTTGCGGCTCTGGAGAAACGTGTTCATCTCGTCGAATTGCAGCTCAATGAGCTCGTGCCCGCGCAGGTGCTTGGCGTTGAAACGGCGAGCGAGGGCCGCGGCCAAATCCAGCCAGCGAGCGACCGTGTTCCAGGAGAGCCCTTCTAGTCGCGCGATGGCTGACTTGTTGACACCCTCGACGCCGGAGAGACGCCACACGGTCGAAACGGCTCTCGGAGTACTGAAGCCGCTTGTACGGTGTGCCCGTCGCTGCGCCGAACGTCTTGCCGCACGATGTGCAGCGGTACCTGCGGCGCCTTCCGCCCTTGACTTTGGAGAAGCCCTGCAGGACGACGTTGCCCGCGTCATGTCTGCCATCCTGCTCGCACTCGCCGTTCGGGCAGCCTACGCCGGACCTTGCCGCCTTCCTCATTTAGCCTCGTCCATGACGGCACTAGTCTAGATCGCGTGCAAAATATCATGTGCCCTGGGGTTACGCTCGATCCGTAACAGGCGATGACGGAAGCACCCTCCGATCCCTGATCAGCGCGCTGGCGAAACGCTTCGGCCTATGACCAGGACTCAGCCTCTTCTTCCGGCCCTTCCTCTGCGTCCAGCACGTCAAGATGCTCCGGCTTGAAGAGCCTGCCCAGGCCGAATCGGATGGGCACGAGGAGCGCGATGAAGAGCGGAAACAGGATGCCTAGCGGGCTGGTCTTCAGGACCCAAAGCGCGGCAAGGCAGCTGGCCTGGATCAGCGTGAAGAAGTGCATCACCTTGTGCGGTACGCGCTGAACGAAGTGAGTTCGCGAGTACAGCGCTGGGTCCGTCGCCCACAGGCTGAGCCGCTCGAAGAGCTGGTTGCCTCGCATGGACACCACGCCCATGTAGAGGAACAGGCCGAAGAGGACCGCAAGCGGGATCTTCTCAAGCATGGGGAGGAAAAGCAACGTCCCGCCAAGGGCTGCGTGGATCGCGACACCCGTGACGCGGTTCTCGCGCACGTGCAGGATCCGCGTGTGGGCGACACCGCTCTTGTCGACGCGCTCCTCCGTTGTCGCGAGGCTTCGCAGGTGGTTGAGCGAGCGCACGGTGGCGGCCACCAGCCAGGGCATTCCGAAGATCGAACAAATGCCCACCAGAACGCCGACGACACCGAGGTCGAGGTGGTACGACTCCCCCTTCTTCAGGTTGTTGTCGGGGCTGTTGACGAGCCGGGCCGTGATGTTCTGGTCCAGGAACACGAGCACCGCCGCCAGCAGCGCCGGAATAGCGCAAAGCCAAATCAGACCCGACGGCGCGTCCATGAAGGCCACCAGCCAGGGGCGCCCGGAGGACGTCTGGAAGTGATCCGGCGCCGGCAGCGGATCCAGCGGGATGATGTCCCGGGCCATGAGCGCGATGACGCTCATCGCGACGATGGCGATCGTGGGGCCAAAGTCCGCCAGGAACTCCCGGGCCACCGGCACCAGGAGGTGGCTCTTCCGGAAGTTGCTGAGGCTCGCCGCGACGTAGTACGTACCGAGCGCTAGGAGCAACGACAGAAGCGCGACGTCGTAGCCGATGGAGTCGCCGGCGGCGGCACGATCGAAGATCAGCAGCAGCTTATCGACAGCCTCGTAGATGAAGATCAGCGAGATGAGGCCCGCGAAAATCTCGTCGGTGAAACGCGTGAAGTAGCGCATCCAGCAGCTCGCTTCCGTGGCCGCCAGCACCAAGAGGATGCCCGCGGTCCAGATGCCCACCCACGCGTACGCCTGGAGGAACACGATCTCGTTCGCAACGCAGTAGTCGTAGAGGATGCCGGTGAACACCAGCATCGGACCTGTCCCTCCCAGGATGATCAGCGGCTGACCCGAGAAGATCGCGTAGACCACGCCGCAGAGCGCGCTGGCCGCGATCATCTCGACTGCGCCGATGTCGCCTCCGGTCTTGCCGTGCATCAATCCGCCAAAGATGATGGCGGGTGCAAGGCAGGCGAAGAACAGGAAGAGCGTCGACCCGAGGGCCTGGGCGCTCAGTCCATCGCGAATGTCTGAACCGTAGTGCTTCGCGCGACGCTTGACGTCGGCGATGATCCCGCCGAAGGGCTTGCCGGTATAGCGCAGTCCCTCGCCGATCGACTCGGTTCGGGCGACCGCTTCCTCCCCACCAAACTGCGACTCGATGGCACGGCGGATGTCGCCTGTGTCCTTGGCCGAGAGCGCGAGATACCGGAACTCATCGTCCGACATCAGGCGCGCGATGTTCGCGAGCGCGCTCAGGTGGTCCTCCACGGCCCCCGTGGGACCGAGCAGCATGAACACGAACCGGGTGGGCTTCCGATCGGGCGCACCGGCGTTGATGCCGTGCTTGAGCCGCGCAATCGCGATGATCGGCTCAGAAAGTCCATCCAAGTAGGCGTGCGGCACGGCCAGCGCCGAGCCGATCGCGGTGGTCGCCTTCTTCTCGCGCTCGCGCAGCCGCTCCAGGACGTTCGGTGCGTCCGCCTCGGTGACCGCTCCCCGAGCCACGAGACCCAGCACCATGGCCTCAAAGGCGCGCTCCAGCGTGGCCGCCTCAAGGTCGAGGAAGACGAGCCCGCGGTCGCAGGATTGGATTAGTTGTTGAATGTCATGCTCCTGACGTCGGGGGGGTGAGATCCGAGGTGAATGCGAATCTCGACCAGTTTACAGGCCGGGCCTGACTTTCCCAGGGTCGTCTACGGAGGACGAGCCCGACGGAGTAGCGTGGTTCCCATGATCGACTTCCCCGCTCCGCTTCGCCCCGGTCATCTTGTCGCAGGCACGGCTCCCTCCTCCGGGGTTCCGCTCGCTCTGCACCCATGACTCGACCTCGCGCTTGAGCACCTGCGCTCCCAGGGGTACCGCGTGGTGGAGGGCGAGTGCCTGCGCGATCAGAAGCGAAGCGCCAGCGCTCCCCGCGAGGAGCGCGCCGCCGAGCTCAGCCGCTTCCTCCACGATCCAGAAGTAGCGGCGCTCATCCCCCCCTGGAGCGGCGAGCTTGCCACGGGGCTGCTGGACCTCCTCGACTTCGAAGCCCTGCGCGGTGGCAAGCCCAAGTGGGTACTCGGCTATCAGGACGTGAGCACGCTCCTGATGCCGCTCACGCTCGTGACCGGCTGGGCCACGGCCCACGGCCCCAACCTGATGGACATGGTGCCAACGCAATCGGATCCGTTGACCACCGGGACGATGTCCGTGTTGGCCCACGACTTCCCTGCGCCTATGGTCCAGGCCTCCTCTTCCAAGTTCCAAAAAGAGTGGGGCGACTTCGGTGCCCAGTTCGACGTGCCGCTGCAGCTCTCGGAGCCGACCGAGTGGAAGCGGCTCGACGGAGGCTCCGGTGCGCTCGAAATACGTGGGAGACTCATCGGAGGCTGCTTCGACACGGTGTCCTTCCTTGCGGGCTCGAGCTATGGCGATGTCCCGACATTCATGAAAGCGGCTGGTGGCGACGGTGCCATTCTCTTTCTGGAGAACGTCGAGCAGTCCCCCGGCGCCGTGATTCGCATGCTCCTGTCGCTGGAGCGACACGGTTGTTTCCAGGGCCTCTCGGGCCTCCTCCTCGGCCGCAGCACCGCCAAGAAAGTAAGCAACCCGGCCTACATCACCTACGAAGAAGCGCTGCGCGACGCGCTCGCGTACGTGACGTTCCAGGGTGGCGCAGGCAAGATCACGCAGCGTCTTTAGCCATAAAGTCCAACGACCCCTTGGGCCCACCGGGGCGAGCTACTCCGTCACCCACGCTGCCTGCCGGATGCAGCGGACCATGAGGTCGACCTGGGAGTCGTCCCATGTTTCCCAACTTGGTTGCCCTTCGCACGCTTGGAGCCCCAGAGCACTCGCAATTCGGTCCATCCAGTAGATTGGCTTGACGAAGGCTGAATTACCTAATCCTCTCAGTTGGACTCCGACGCCTCTTTCAGATCTCTTCAGGATCAGAAAGTGATCCCGCTCTTGAGTCAGGTCCCATCCGGGACCCGGCGTAGCATCGAGCTCTGGCTCGATGTATGCGTTCGGATGATTCATGTTCTCCCCCGAGTGCCGCACGAAGCGTCCGAAGTCGCTCAAGGGTCCAGGGGTTGAGACTGGGCTGCATGTGGCCAACACCCTGCGCAGCCCGTTACTGATAGTCGACTTTCGTAGCGTCGGTGAAGTTCGACGTAGGCATTCCGCCAACGACGTCGCGGAACCACGTCTGGTAGTACCACGTCTCGCCTGCCAAGACGGACACGAATCCGGTCGGCTGCGGTGTCATGGGGAGCTCGAGCACGAGGCCGAATGTGCCTGAGAGCCCGGTGCGACGGATCTGCGCCGCTGCGGCATAGCGGCCGATCGATCCTCCAAGGCACAGGCGGCCCTGTGAGCTGGGGGGCATGACCGGGGTCTGCGTCTGACGACTTCCGAGGAAGTAGCCGAACGATCCCGTTGGCAATTGGGTAGCGAGGAGAGTCACATCATTGACGCCTGCAGCGTTGCTGCCGAAAGCCTCGATGCGCCCGGCCAATCCGCTCGAGTTCAGAGCTGCGGGTGCGCAGATCTCTTGTCCAACACCGGACTGTGGACTGGTCGTGATCGCGCCGACGGCGTCGATGTCGGCGCCCACCGTTGCGTTGCACACGGGGTTGTTGAGCGGATCGTCGATCAACTGCACCGCGTCGAAGCGGAGCTGTCCAGCCGCAAACCCGATGGCCCAGGCGTCGAGATCGAGCGAGGCGACGGAGCCACCGATCGCACCGACTTCCCAGAACCCGTCTCCATCGGCATCGATGAGGCCGGCGCCCATGAGGAGCGCAACGGTCGCAGCGTCCTTGGGCCTGACTGCGACGTCCGAAGCCTCCACGAGGGGTCCGACTTCGAAGATGTGCAGGTCATCGACGCCGTTGTTCCCCGAGTTGGTCAGGAGGTTATCGACGAACGCGACCTCGAGCCGGCCGCCGCTGCCGAGAGCAACGGCTCCGGGGGACGAGGTGTTAGTGAAGTCGGGTGGACCGAGCGCTGAGGTTGGCTGAGTGAAGTTGCCGTTCGTCGGTACGCACAGCCCAGAGTGAGCGGGGTCATAGCCGACGAGTGCGTCGGCAAACGAAATGTTGCCTTGCGGGAAGCAGATCCCGCTATAGCAGGTCGTGCCCTGCGCAGCAGCAGCCGCCGACAGGGTGGAGAAGGCGATGATTCCGAGAAGTCGTCGATCTGGCATGGCAGTCTTGAGGAAGCGGTCAGAGAGTCAATGGGATGAGAAGAGCCACGTCTGAGTGCTTTCCGGCCACGGCCAGGTCGTGGAACGAGGGTGAGTGAAAAACACCATCGCTGCGATGCGGGGGCGGATAGGTATTCCAAACGGGCAGTCGGCACGTCGTCTACGGTACCTGGGGGCCCATTTCCGGCA
>JBLIHL010000432.1:0-5547 GCA_047635895.1 Paracoccaceae bacterium
ACCGCTTTGCGCGTGCTGCTGCCGAAGACCCAGCGGTCCGCCGTTCCAGTCTCCATGGACAGGACCGTGAAGCCGCCGAAGTGGTAGACCGCCTTGTAGAAGTCGATCACCACGCGGCTGAAGGGGTTGGCGTCCGGAAGCGGATGCGTGTCGTAGATGGTCGGGAAGCCGGCGTCCCTGCACCGCGAAAGGTTGAACGGGTCCTCGCCCTCGACGAAGAAGCGGCTTTTCAGACCCCCCTTCGCCGTGTAGCGATCCAGCGCTTCAAGCGCCGAGGTCATCTGGTCCGCGTCGAGGTGACGGAGCTTCTTCCAGTCGAGCCAGATCGAGCCCCGATCCCCGAGCGTTTCCAGGAGGTCGCCGAGCATCAGCAGCGACCCGTTTCTCAGGTTGTACGGCCGATCGTGGGAGACGATAAAGTCTGCCAGGTCGGCGTCATAGAACACGTCGACTTCGACGCCGGCGGCGCCCTGGTCGAACGCGCGAGCGATGGCCTCTACGGAGTTCTGTTCGCCGTCCTTGACGATCTCAGGCCCGTTCAGCGTCAGGCCCCGCGTTGACCACACCTTGGGCCCTTCTAGCGGCTGGAAGCTCTCCGCCGCCCGCGCCAGGCTGAAGTTCACCCACAGCGTCATCGCAATGAACGCGGCCATGGCAAGCCCGAGCGGGATGACGAGGGCCCGTAGCCACCGAGGTGACCTGGACCGGACCGAGAGCCGCAGCAGAAGGGCGGCGACGGCGAGGGTGCCAAGCGTCGGCACGAGGGCTGGCGCGGCCTCGGTGGCCAGCGAGGCTGCCTTGAGCGCGATGAGCAGCAGAGCTGCGGCGAGTCCGAGTCGGGAGGTTCCCTGGGCTGTCATGGGGGCGAGGTCAGGTGACGGAGGTGAAGCGGGACGGCCCCGCAGCCTACTGTCGACCCTCGATCCCTTCGCAGACGATTCCCGCGTCTCGCAGCCGCTGGGCGGTGACGCCAGGGCCGTCCACCACCTCGCCGTCCACGTGCGTCGCTGCGCAGCCGCAGGAGGGCGAACGCTCCTTGAGGAACGCTCGCTGCAGGCCCTCGCGCTGGCAGAGCTCCAGCGCGCCGGTGGCGCCCTTCAGGAACTCCTCTGTGACGTCCCGGCCGCCTCGCGTCACGATGCGTCCTCGCCCGGCCAGCACCTCACTGGCCGATGCCGTGAGGTCTGCGGGCGGCCGAGGCGTCCCCAGCCCACCGTGCTCCTCTGGGCAGAAGGGAACGGCCACGGCACCTTCTGCCTCTAGCCTTGCCATGAGCTCCGAATCGCGGTTGTGCGTGCCTTTGTAGGTGCAGTCTCGCCCGAGCAGGCAGGCGCTCACGAGCACGCGTTCAGGTTCATCCGGCGGAGGCGTCATGGGGGCGTCAGCATAGGCTTCTCGCCCGAGCACGACAGCATCCTGAGCTCCCTCGTTGATGAGGCTGCCCGCGAATGGGTCACATCGGGCAGCAGGCCGCCCTGATGGCTGCGCTGCGCCTTCCCCGATTTTCGAAGGGGTCCTCCTCAATCAGACGTCGCCACGCGCTGAGCCAGGGCGGACGTCACGAGCATGTGCGGCGGCGTCAGTGCGGCCAGCGCGACGAACAGGGTGCGGGCCAGCGATTCGATGGAGGCTTGATCGCTGGCTGCCAGGTGACCCAAGGACAACATGACTCCCGTGGCCGCCAGCACACCGAGGCCTACGACGAGGCCGCGCGCCCGCAGGTCACGTCCCAGGACCGCGTCCACGGTGATGAGATGGCGCACCGAGTGCCACGCACAGAAGTAGACGGCGAAAGAGAGCAGCGGGGGGAGGACCACGAAGGCCACGGCGAGCAGCAGTAGCTCAAGGAGGCCGAGGCGAAGCGCGGTCGCGCTCGTTTCAGATCCCGAATAGCCGGCTACCACGCAGCCGGACCAGCCCGCCAGAACCCAGGGGCGGGCATCCGTGATCCAAGGCTCAAGCGAGGCGCCAGGGACGCTAAGAAGCCAGCCGAAGACCTCCGAGACGTCCCCAGCGTGCATGGCCGCGGGCAGGATGATCGGCGCAGCCCCATGGGCCACGACGCGCAGCCATCGACGCCACGCGGATTGCCCCCGGGCCAGCGGAGCGTCGCCCAGGCCGAAGTGCAGCGCGGACGTTCCCAGGAAGAGCGCGAGCCCTAGCGGTGCGGAAGCGGCCCAGAGGAGCACGACCGCCAGGGCCGCGGCGCTGTACCACGCAAGGAAGCGAAGGAGACGATGCCTGCCTTTCTCTGCGCCTCGAATAGCGTCGACCAGTGGGTCGAGTGCTCCGTGCGGGAAGCCCAGCAGCCCGACTGCCAGGCCTACGAAGACCATCTGCCTCTCGAGAGACAGGTCAGGTAGCCACGCAGCCGACGCGCACGCGAGCACGGTGACCACGGACGCCCAGCGCATGTGCGTCTGTCCTCGCTTCTCCAGCTGTGCGGTGATGGTCATCAGAGCGCACAGACGCGCAGGGCCTCGCGCGCGAAAGGCAGCTTCGGCATGGAGCCGATGACGCGGAGTCGATCCGCAGGGCTTGCGCGCTCCATCATGAATCTCACCAGGACGTCCGGTTCGATCGATTGGAAAAGCCGATGGAAGACCTCCGGCCCGCGCTCGGGATGACTTCGAATGAACGATAGGAAAATGGCGTCCAGCCAGCCGTCCAGCCTCGAGCGGGGGCGCGTCGACTGCGGGCGTCCACGCCCGAGGAGTGAAGCGGCGAGCGTGGCCGTCGTGCGCTGAATTGTGTGAAACGCGTAGCCGCTGCTGGGTTTGACCGCGCCGCCGAGGGTGCCGGCCTGGATCACGCCTCGGCTTGGCGTGGATGCCTCGACGAGCGGATGCATCGGGATGATGCCTTGCTCTACGTAGTCGACAGATTCCACGCGAGTGCCAAGACGGTTCGCAACGTAGTCCTGGATGCGCGCCTCGTAGGCTCCACGGCCCAGGGGATGAGGCGAAAGAACCGTTGATTCGACGAGGGCGCGCGTTGCGGTAAAAGGCAGCACGTAGACGAAGTGGATGCCGTCCTCCTGCGATACGTCGAAGTCCATCAACGTGGCCGTGTGCGGGTCGAAGACGGGGTCCGTAGTGGTGATCTCCTGGCCGAGGAAATGCTGGAGCAGAGCCCCCTGCGGAGCCATTTCGCCCGAGGGGCGCGTATCCACGACTACGGCGGCCTCGATGGGGCCGGCATCGGTCGCTATGCGCGTCACCTCCCCACCGGACTCGACGGATGAGACTTGGACGCCAAGTCGAAGCTCCACTCCGCTGGCGCGCGCGATCTGCGACTGCGCCTCCGCGTAGAAGCGGTCTGCTCGCAGGTGTTCGTAGCGGTGATCGTCGGATCGGTGGAGCACCTCGCTCCCCTGGTGACGGACTTTCCAGCGCGACCAAGTGACGTCTACACACGCCGCGAAAGGATGCGGCTCCAGGGCCCAGCCGCACCAGGTCCGGTCGCGCTCGTAGACGTGCCGCCCTTCGAGCACCACCACGCGGCGGCCTTCAAGGTTGCCCGCTGCGAGGCGCGCGGCGAGGCTCAGGCCGGCGCAGCCGCCGCCCAAGATCGCGATGTCTACCTGCTCGCTCATTTCGCAAGGGGGTCGACGCCGGGCTTGCCCGTCAGCGCGACGTGGAGACTGGCGAGGTGCTTCGGTTCGCGGACGAGAGCGCCAGCGATCGAAACCTGCCCCGCGGATCCAAAGGCCCGCAGGAGATGAAGCAGCTTGCGCGGACCGTTGACGTAGACCCGCTCCGGAACCGCGCCCCGCGGGCTCGCTAGCACCCTGCCGCCGATGGCCTCGTAGCAGCGAGAGGCGGTGAGGACCGCGAGGCGCGCGCGGCCGGGGAGATGGGTCATCCCGGCATCGGCGCTGCGGTAGTAGCTGTTGGCCAGGCCCAGTAGCCGCTCGACAGCGACCCTCGCGCGGGCCTCTGCGTTGCCAGCGCGGGCCGCAAGCTCCGCGGGATCGAGCGCCCCCCCTGTCTTATCGGCAGGCAGGTAGACACGCTCACGCCGAGCATCTTCCATGACGTCCCGGCAGATGTTGGTGAGCTGCATTCCGATCCCCAGGTCGATGGCGAACGGCCGAGCACGGTCGGAGTCCACCTCGAACAGGTTGCACATGGTGAGCCCTACCGTGCCCGCCACCCGGTAGCAGTACCGCAAGAGGTCAGCCTCGGTGGAATAGGAACGCACCGCGAGGTCCTGCTCTACCCCTGCGAGGAACTCATCCATCACCTGCGGGTCCACGGCGCGACGGGCGCAGAACCGGAGGTAGCCCTCGACTGCGGGATCGGTGCTATCGCCTCGGGCCAGATCAGCCCGGACTCGTGCTAGGTCACGTCGCGCATCGTCTTCTGGTTGCTCGTCCACGACGTCGTCGACGAAGCGGAAGAAACCGTAGAGGAGCCGTACGTCCTCGGCGGCGCGGCGGCCCAGGAGCATGTGTGCGAGGTGGAAGGTCGAGCCGTGCTGTGCAAGTGAACGGCCGCCCTGCACAACGGGTGCGTCATGGGCCCCGTAACCGTGCGCAGCGCCGCTGGGCTTCACCTCCGTACTCGCCACCTCAGGAGCTCACGGGCGCCGGAACGACGCGGTCGAGGATCTTGGCGGAGCAGAGCACGCCCGGCATGCCGGCGCCAGGGTGGGTTCCCGCGCCCACGAGGAACAAGTCATCGATGTCCTCGGAGACGTTGTGGAACCGGAACCACGCGGACTGTCGGAAGATAGGCTGAATCGAGAAGCCCGACCCCTTGTGGGAGAGAAAGCGGCTTTCAAAGGTCTTCGGAGTCACGAAGAAATCTTCGGTGATGGTGTCTCGCAGACCCGGGAGGATGCGCTCGTCGAGGAAGTCCACGAGCCGCTCCCGGAGTTCTGGACCGGCCACCGACCAGTCGATGTCCGCCTCGAGGTTGGGGACGGGGACCAGGGCGTAGAAGCCGTCTTGGCCTTTGGGCGCGAGGGACGGATCCGTCGCGGTCGGCCGGTGCAGATAGACGCTGAAATCCTCGGTCAGCACCTGCTTGTGGAAGATGTCCTTCAGCAGTCCCTTGAACCTCGGACCGAGCACGATCGTGTGGTGCGGGACCTCGGGATACTGCTTCGTGGTTCCAAAGTACAGCACGAAGAGTCCCATGGAATACTGCAAGCGGTCCACGCGCCGGTCCGTCCAGCGGCGGCGGTGCCGGGCATCGATCATGTTCTTGTAGAGGAAGGGTGGGTCGCCGTTGACGACCACGACGTCGGCGTCCAACCTCTCGCCGGACTCGAGCACCACGCCGCGAGCAGCGCCGCTTTCTACGATGAGTTCAGTCACCGTGGCCTCGCCCCTGAACCGGATGCCCTCCTCGTCCATGAGCGTCGCGATGCCCTCGACGAGCGCGCCCGTCCCTCCCATGGGGAAGTGGACGCCCCAGCGTCGCTCCAGGAAGTGGATCAGCGCGTAAATCGACGTTGTGTCGAACGGGTTACCGCCGACCAGAAGCGGGTGAATGCAGAAGGCCTGACGCAGCTGCTCGTTCTTGATGAAGCTCGCGACCA
>JBLIHL010000433.1:0-5518 GCA_047635895.1 Paracoccaceae bacterium
GGCGCCCGAGTTCGTCCCGGAGTCGTCATCGAGGTAGGCGCCGACGACGACGGTGTCCCCGTCGATCGCTGCGGCGTAGCCGAAGTTGTCGTAGTTGGCCCCCGTCGATGACGTCAGGATCGCGTTCTCGGTCATGTCGAACCAGCCGGTTGAGGGCTTGACGAACACATAGGCCTGCCCGTTCGCGTTGAGCGGGGAAGGCTGGGGCGCCCCGACGACCACCACGTCGCCGGAGACGGAGACGCTGGTGCCGAACCTGTCGCCGGGCTGGTAGTTGGACGCGGTCAAGCGGCATTGCAGGCGCCAGTTGAAGCCGTCAAACATGTAGACGTACACCATTCCGGTGCCGCCTGCGTCCCCGGGCGAGCCCACCACGGCCAAGAAGCCGTCGATGGCCACGCTCGTTCCGTAGAGGTCGCCGGCCTGGGCATCGTAGGCGCCTAGTTCCGCGAGCTCAGTCGTAGAGCATTGCGCGGCGGCGGAGACCGTGGCCATGGATCCGATGCCGAGAAGGCATGCAGAGTGCACCCAGAGGGTGGGAAGGGAGAGTTTCATAGGGAGTTGGTGGGTGGGTGCGCGTGCGCGCGGCGAGTGGGTGGTGAGCTAGCTGCGAGGAGAGGAACGTTGTTCCTCCTGTCGCTGGCAAGCCTGGCGTATCAGGCGTCTATACGCGAGATATAGCGCAATATATCTCACCATTATTATCTTTCTCAGGATGGCCTTGCAGGTGCTGCTCCAGGTACTGTGCGTGGCACAGGAAACAATATTGAAGGACCTCCACCCAAATCGGCCTCGCCAAGAAGTACCGCTCGCGCCCATGGCCGCGAAGGCCCGCGTTGTCGGCGAGCACCTGGCTGCTGGGTTGCGCGCGGTCCTCCAAGCCCTGCCAGATCGGCCCACCCGCCCCAGCATGCTGGCGCGTGCGCTGGACCTGAACCGTGCGACGGCCAGCAAGCTCCTGAGCGCCACCGCCAAGGAGGACCCACTCGAGCTTCTTTATGGAATCCCGGGCCCCGAGCCCCTGCGCGGCCTCCTGGAATCGGCTGCTACCGCCGGTGTCAATGCCGATCTCGTGGCCAAGGCGCTGCTGGCGGTCGAAGAGTTCGACCACCTGATCCGCATCGACGCCGGCACCCGCGGCGCGCTCGACGCGGTGATTTCGTCTGCCTTGCCTGGCGTTCGCGAAAAGGTCGAGCTCGCGAGCAAGTACTCCGTCTTCAAAGGGATGGGCCAGCTCAAGGGTGTCCAAGCCGACACCTGGCTGGGAGCAGCTATTGTCACTCCCAGCGGCGCCGACCCACTGCGCCACGACCTCACCTGGCTAACGGCAGGCCTTGGGATCCAGCGCCTGCGCTCCGACGTCACGATCGCCTTCAGCTACCGCTACCTTTCAGGTAAGCACGACCCCGCCGGACACGAAGAGCTCTCCGCCGACAGCTTTTCCTCCGTAGCGATGAACCAGTTCTGCACACACGACCCGGCGAAGGTCGTCACGCAGCGCATCGGGGGTGAGTTTCACTACACGCTGCCCGCCGACGATCTTGGGCGCCAGTGTCGCGCGGACATGCTGGTTGTCGATGATCACGTGGCGGCGATGAATCGCAACGCTCACGCGGGCGAGCGGATCCAGAGCTCGCTCTTCGCCGAGCCTGCATTCCCCGTCACGCAGCTCGTCTTTGACATGTTCCTGCATGAAGAGGCCTTCCCTGGCGCCGAGCCGGAGCTTGCGATCTACGACACGGGGACGCGCGGAATAGCCAACGTCAACGACGCCTCACGAGACATCGACCGCGTTCACATGAACGAGGAAGTGCAGGCCCTCGGCCGAGGCCTCGACGCGTTCGGCTGCGAGGAAGTCCCGAGGTACCAAGAGATGCTCGCGCACCTGGCGGAACGCAAGTCGTGGAACCTGGACGAGTACCGCGGCTACCGCGTCTACATCCAGTACCCGGTCTACGGCTGGCAGGTCTCGATGGCGTTCACCCCGCCGATCGGGCCCAAGGGCGCAGCGCGCACTGACTAAGCGACGCGCAAGCGGTCCGCGCCTGGGTGCAGGTCGACCCAGGGCGTTGCCGGGACGCCATGGGAGAGCTCAGAGAGACTCAGGCCGGAGCGCTGCCTATGGCGTGACTGGCCGGGGAGCGGGGAGCTAAGCGTCGCCCCGGTTCGAAGTCTCTGCGCCTCTCGATACCGCGGGGTGGGCCCTTCCGGAGCAGGTAGATCGCAAGGGTCATCTCGAAGAGCCCACCCGGACCATCACCGCGGCGCGAGGATGGGCGCCCAGCATGAACAGCCCCCCCTCTGCAGCGTTCGCTGTGGAGGGGGGGCTGTAGCTACCCTGGTGCAGCGGCCTCTACTGATTCACATGCGCCGTCTAGAGTCGCCGTCGAACCAGCGTTGCTACAGGTGGGACGAATAAGGCTCATTCGCTCGCCATCGAAGAGACGGGACGGAGTACGTAGCTGCGATCAGGCTTTGAGCGGCGTCGCCGCCGGCTGGGGCGTGATGCGCAGGTACGGCTTGATCACTTTGAACCCGGCGGGGAACTGGACTTTGGCTTCTTCGTCACTGAGCGTCGGCACGATGATGACATCCTCGCCCGGCTTCCAGTTGGCGGGGGTGGCGACCTTGTGCTGTGCGGTCAGCTGCAGCGAGTCGACGACCCGAAGAACCTCGTCGAAGTTGCGGCCCGTGCCAGCTGGGTAGGTGATCGTGAGTTTCACTTTCTTGTCGGGCCCGATGAGGAACACCGACCGAACGGTGAACGTCGCGTCGGCCTCGGGATGGATCATGTCGTAGAGCAGAGCGATCTTCCGATCGGGGTCGGCGATCAAGGGGAAGTTCAGCGCCTGGCCCTGCGTCTCCTCGATGTCCTTTGCCCAGCCCTCATGATCCTTGAGCGAGTCCACCGAAAGCCCGATGGCCTTGACGTTGCGCTTGTCGAACTCCGGCTTCATCTTCGCCACGGTTCCAAGCTCCGTGGTGCAGACAGGGGTGTAGTCCTTGGGGTGGGAGAAGAGGATGCCCCACGAATCGCCGAGCCATTCGTGAAATGAAACGGGGCCAGCTGTCGTTTCAGCTTGGAAGTCGGGGGCGATCTCTTCGAGTCGAATAGCCATGGGGGAGCGATGGTGAGCGTGGTGGGTGCTGGCGGGACGGCGCGCGCGGCGCCTTGGAGAACGCCAGCCTAAGGAGAAGTCGCTCCTACAGTCGGGTTAAAACGCAACAGAGTCAACTTGGCGAGGCGCGTCTGCTCCTGGAAGGCGAGGGCGAATTCCCAACTATCGCTCTGCTCGACGTGCCGCCGTCGCTCGCGGCGCGCAGGGCGATCAAGTCGGGACCGTCCTTTCTCTATCGCGCCTTTCCGTTCCAGGTCGCGGCGTTGATAGACCGGCTCAAGATCCTGCTCTTGCCGCTCGTGACGCTTCTGTTCCCCCTCTTTCGGCTCGCGCCTCCGCTGTACGGCTGGCGCATCCGCCGCCGGATCTTTCGCTGGCACGGCCAGGTTCTAGCCCTGGAGAAGAGGTTACGCGAGTCTGAGGCGAACCCGCAGGAGCTTGCGGAGGCGGTGCTCGAGCTCGACCGCTTCGATGACGAACTCACGTCGGTCTCGGTCCCTCTGAGCTACGCCGATGAGCTGTTTCACCTACGCCTTCACTTGAGGATGGTGCCGGAGGATCTGCAGAGCGGCGGCGGGCGCTGGGCGAACTGACTACGATCCCTTCCGTGGCGTTGAAACGGGGGGGTGCTGGCCTAAATGCCCCCTGCACCGAGACCGTCCTTGGGAGCCGGTTTAGCAGGCGAGAAGTGCGTGAACGTCGTTCCGTCGTAGCGACAGGCGCCCGCGTCGGCGCTGGCGAACCAGATCCTTCCGTCCTTGTCTTCAAGCATGCCGTAAACATTACTGATGGGGAGGCCCTCCTTCTGCGTGAAGCACTGGAAGGACTTGCCGTCGTAACGTGTCGCGCCGCCTCCCTTGAAGTTGGGAAACCCACCGGGGTGCCCGAACCAGAGGCGGCCAGCCTTATCGATGATCATCGAGCCGACGAAGTCTGACAGTAGACCCTCCTTGGAAGTGAACGACGCCAGGGTCTTGCCGTTCCACCGGAACGCGCCCTCTTGGCCACCGAACCAGACGTCTCCCGATCCATCAACCGCCATTGAACGGACGTTCTTGAAGGACCTTCCCACCTGGTCGGCGAGATTTGAGAACGCCTTGCCGTTGTAGGAACAGACCCCACCCTGGGTTCCGAACCACATGCGCCCCGCCGCGTCCTGAGTGATCGCGTAGACCGAGTCGTGGAGGAGCCCCTGCTGCGTCGTGAAGCTAGTCATCGACTTGCCGTCATAACGACTGACGCCGCCTTCCGTGCCAATCCAAACGTTGGCCTCGCGGTCCTGGAAGATGGAGCTTACTGAGTGGTTCGCGAGGCCCTCCCTCTCAGTGAACGGTGTGACGTTCTTTCCGTCGAAGCGCGTCGCACCGGCGAGAAGGGATCCGAACCAGAGTGCCCCCGCTCCATCCTCCATGAGGGCAAAGGTGCGCATCTTCGCCAGCCCCACCTCTTCACCGTAGTTCGTGAAGTCTCTCCCGTCGTAGCGAATCGGTCCACCGAACGTGGCGAACCAGATATGCCCTGCGCGATCCTCGATCATGCTACGAATGATCACGCGTGGCATGTTCGCAGTCGTCTTGGCCCCGACAGCTTGGTAGTAGGGATCGGTCCCCGGCAGCTGAGCGTGGGCAGTTGCACTGGAGAGGAACATGGCGCTCAAAGCCAAGGTCGAGAGGCCAGCGCGGCTGAGGGCCCGTCGATTGGGTTTTGCATTCATGATGTGGTTCACCTTGCGGATTGGTGGAGTGAGGCGGGGCATGAGGGTGGGCGAGCCACGGATACGTGCCCTGGTGTCAGAAGGTTCATGAGGGATGCGCTTTCGGTGCATCTTGATACCCACGACGGGCACCGTTTGCTCGTGGCCTTGGGCTTGGCAACGACGCTCACATCGCACGCATCTACCTTGCCGCAAGCCTGCTGGACAACGCGAGTGGGGGCATCACTTCATCGGCCAAGGGACGACACCCACGCGCGTCGCCCAGCGCTCCCAATCAGCGATCATCGCCTCGAGGCGCTCGGGCTGCGCGGCTGCGAGGTCGTGTAGCTCCGTCCTGTCCGCCGCCAGGTCGTACAGCTCCCACTGTCGCACCGCGTCCTTGCGGTACTGGGAAACGATCTTCCAGCGACCTCGGCGCAGCGCCTGGTTGCCGTGGTGCTCGAGGCAGAAGGTGCGATCATCTTCCAACGGCGTGCCTCGTATGGCGGTTAGCAGGTCGACGCCCTCGGCCGGCTGGATAGCGATGCCCCCGCGCGACTCGGGATAGTCCGCTTTCGCCGCTGCCAGGAACGTCGGCATGACGTCGATCAGGTGGGCTGGTTCGTCGACCACCGACCCGCGCGCGGCGGCACTCAGGCCTGCGGGCCAATGGACAACGAACGGGGTAGCGGTCCCACCCTCGTAG
>JBLIHL010000434.1:0-5492 GCA_047635895.1 Paracoccaceae bacterium
CCACACTGCGCACCAGCCCACCCCCCGCGGCCTCTCGATTCCATTCACTCTGACCATCCACGACCTGCGCAGCCTCGACCTTGACCGCGCGCCCTTCGTGCGCCGACTCATCGGCGGCAAGATCCTGGCGCGGGCGACCTCGGAAGCGGCCGCCATCTTCGTCGTCTCTGAGTGGATGAAGTCCCGAGTCGCGGCGGAGTTCCCTGACGTCGCGGACAAGGTGAGCGTGATTGGGAACGGAGTCGACCACCTTCCGATCCTTCCACGAAGCGTGGCGCCCGATCGCCCCTTCCTACTCCACCTCGGGCACCTCGAGCCGCGCAAGAACCTCGATCTCCTGGTGCAGGCGCTCAAGCTTGACGCTGACCTCCCAACGCTCGTCCTCGCGGGCCTGCCCAAGGGTGACACCGCCACCGAACTCGTTGAACTCAGCCAGCGGCTGGGCGTCCAGGACCGCCTGCGAATTGAAGAAGCGCCGGACGACGCGCGCGTCGCTGAGCTCTATGCCAGCGCGGCCTGCGCCGTCTTCCCCTCGCGGCTGGAGGGCCACGGTATTGGGCCGTTGGAGGCGCTGCGCGCCGGTTGCCCCGTGGCCGTTTCCAGGATCCCTGCCCATCGAGAGACGCTCAGCCGCCTCCTTGGCAAGCCGGCCCACGAAAGCGACGTGACTTTCGACGTCGCCGACGCCGAGGGCTGCGTCAGAGCGATCAAGGCGGCGATGAGCGCTGCCGCCCCTTCCACGGGCGCTGCGTTCCAGACGTGGGACGATTGCGCAGAGGCCTGGGCAACCGGTCTCTCCAGCGCGTTCCAGAGCAGGTAGACTTCCGCACCATGGTCAAGGATTCCCCCAAACCGTTCCGCGTCGCCCTCATCTCGACGGGCGGTACCATCGAGAAAACGTACGACGAGCTGCACGGCGTCTTGACCAATGAGGTCAGCGTCTTGGAAGTCATGCTCGCCCGGCTGGAATTGGGCGGCGTTCTCATTGAGCGCGTGACGCTGATGAACAAGGACAGCCTCGAGATGACCGAGGCGGATCACCGCCTGATCGCCGAGACTGCGCTGCACAAGGCGCGCGAGTTCGACGGCGTGATCATCGTCCACGGCACCGATACGATGGCGGTGACCGGCGAGGCCATCTACGCTACCCAGTCCAAGCCAAGGGTTCCGATCATCTTGACCGGGGCCATGCGTCCGTACGAGCTTCGGACCAGCGACTCGATGCAGAATCTCGTCGAAGCGCTCCTGGCTGTCCAGCTCGCGGAGCGCGGCGTCTACGTCGCGATGCACAATCGCCTGCTGGCCTTCCCGGGGGTCCGCAAGGACACCGAGATGGGCACGTTCGTCAAAGACTGACGGTCACTCGGGGTCGCTGATCGCCGCCGAGTTGTCGCGAGCGGTGCGCGTCAAGCTGAAGGCGGCGTAGGCCAGCCCCGCCATGAAGGCAACGCCGAGCAGAATGATCAGCGCGCGCTTGGCCCCGGACATCTGCGCCAGATCAGCGCCTGATGCCGAGTGCTTGGCAGCTGAGTACTGAAGAGCCTGGCGTCCGGCCCCCGCGGGGTTCGCGGCGACCGCCGCTGACGCCTGGACGCTGGCTCCCTTAAGCGCATCCTGGCGGCGCTGGGAACGCTGGGCCGTGGCCCGCGCGCCTGCGCGGCTCCCGGGGGCACCTGCACTGCCTGAATCCGCTCCCGGATTCGTGGGCGGGAGCGTCCTCGGCGCCGCGGGAGCGTCGGATGCACGGGACGCTTTCGTCTGGGTCGTAATGGCGTCGTCCAGGTCGTCGCCGAACTCCAGCTCGAACTCGTCCCCCATCTCCGGGTCGCTGCCCTCCACGACGCCGGGGAAGATTTCCTCCCCATCGTGATCTTCATCATCCTCGCCGAAGTAGTCCTCGAATCCGTCGCCTGAAGCCTTGGTCGTGGCGTCGGCTGAGGCCTGGCCTCCCGCGTCGTCCCGCAGCCGCAGCTCGATCTCGCCGAGGCGGAACGTGTCGCCATCGCTAATAATGCCGTTCGTGACGCGCTTGCCGCCCACGAAGACGCCGTTGCTGGACTTAAGGTCCACCACCTTCCACTTGCCTGGGTCCGGCCGAGGCACCAGCCGCGCATGGCTGCGGCTGATCGAGGCCTCGGCGATCACGATGTCAGCGTCGTCGCCCCGCCCGACCGTCGAAGTCTCGAACAGGTCGAACGTGGTGCCGATGAGGTTCCCGGAGAGGACGAAGAGTCGAGCCATAGGTAGGAGCTTATCCGGCATGGATCGGATGTAGAAGATCCAGCCTGTCAGTCTTCCAGAGTGATGGATACTGTCGAAGGTATGAAGATTCCAAGAAGGCTGCTCGTGGCTGCCGCAGCAATGGCCATGGTGGGCTGTGCTGGCCGATCGAGCCTCGACCTAGTGGACCTCGCCCTGATGGCGCCGGAACGAACCGATGTGGCCAGTCCGGCCGACTTCGCCACGCCAGGCTCCTACATCCGTCCTGCGCCGCCCCTGCTCGACGTGTCCGCTGAGGCCAAGGCATGGTTCGACCGAGGGCTCCTCTGGATGTACAGCTTCAATCACGACGAAGCCATCCGCTGCTTCGTGACGGCCCAGGCCCTCGCGCCGGGCTACGCCATGGCGCACTGGGGAGAAGCGCACTGCCACGGACCTAACATCAATGACGCGATCCTCGACGCGCCGCGGACTCGCCTTGGATATGAGGCCGCGCGCCGAGCGGTCGAGCTAAAAGACACGGTGGGAGTGGCCCCAATCGAAGCCGCCCTCATCGTCGCTGAAAGTCGCCGCTTCCCCGCCGAGTTCCAGGCGGATCGAACTGCGCAGGACGAGGCCTACGCCCTGGAGGTCGCCACGATCGCCGCGCGCCATCCGGACGACGCGGACCTCGCAGCGCTGGCCGCCGAAGCCCGCCTCGTGGTTCACCCATGGGATCAATGGGACGCCGACCACCGCCCCCTCCACGACACCGAGATCATCGTCTCCGGGCTGGAGCGCGCGCTCGCGCGATTCCCCGAGCACCCCGGCCTGCACCACTTCTATATCCACACGATGGAGAACTCGAGCGTGCCCGAGCGTGCGCTCCCATCCGCGAAGATCCTGCCTTCGCTCGCCCCCGGGGCGGGGCACATGGTGCATATGCCCGCGCACATCTATCAGCGCGTCGGAATGTACGAGGCCGCCTTCGCCGCCAACGTAGCGGCCTCAGCCGTCGACCGCCGCTACTTCGAGGTCGCCCCGCCCCAGGGCCTCTATCACTTCTACTTCATCCACAATCTGCACTTCGAAGCCTGGTCGGCCATGTACATGGGCCGTGAGGAAGACGCGGTCCGTGCGGCGCAGAGCATCGAAGACGAGACTCCCGTTGCGCTACTGGAGGAACTCGCGGGCTGGCTCGACGCGTACCTCGCCGTCCCCATGCACGTCAGTGTCCGCTTCGGACGCTGGGAAGAGGTGCTCGCAGCACCGGCTCGAGACGAGCGCTTCCCTATCTACAATGCGCTTCGGCACTACGCCCGAGGCGTTGCGCTAGCCGCGACCGGACACACGATGGAGGCCCGCGAAGAGCAGGTAGCCTACCGGGCAGCCGCGAGCCTCGTCGTCGACGGGATGACCGTCGGGATCAACCCGGCCCCACCCGTGATGGCGGTGGCCGACGCCATGCTCGAAGGCGAGATCGCCTATCGGGAAGAGCGCTTCGACGCCGCATTCCTGAGCCTACGGCGAGCGGTCCTTCTCGAAGACGATTTGCGCTACGACGAGCCGTCCCCCTGGATGCAACCGGTGCGACACGCCCTCGGCGCGCTGCTTCTTGAGCAGGGGCGCGCCGAGGAAGCCGAGCAGGTATTCGTCGCCGACCTCGTCCGACATCCCGAAAACGGCTGGGCCCTCCTTGGGCTCCAGCAGGCACTCGAGGCCCAGCAGAAGGCTGGCCCAGCCCGGAAGGCCCGCAAGCGATTCGAGCAGGCGTGGGCAACGGCCACCGTGGAGATCGCGGCGCCGTGCTTCTGCGCGACCGGCGCGGCCCCCATGTCAGCCGCGTCAGACGATTGACCTCGCTCGTGGTGCCGTAGCGCGTGACTGCGCTACGGCACCATGAGAGTGACGGCATCAGAGATGCCAGCCGCCCCCCCCCGCCGAAGACGTCGCCCGGATCTACTTGTGCGGTTCCGCAGCGCCCGAAATGGGCCCGGAATGGGCCCGCCGCCACGCACCCATCGATTGCCCGAGGTGCTCCAACGGGGGCAGGCGGATGCCGTAGCCCTGCAGGCCGACGGGGCCGTCGAACTCAATCTCCTCGAGCACGTCGAGTAGCGCGCGCAGGTCGTGGTCGCCGGATCCGAGCGGCTGGATGAGCCCGCTCCAGTCATCGCTGGCCGTTTCAGCGCCGTTCAGCGTCACCGCCATCAGCCGCGGCGCAGCCCGCTCCAAGAGCGTGCTGACCAGGGGCTCCTCGTTTCGCCGGAGGTAGTGGCAGAGGTTGAAGCAGACCCCGACCCTGTCGTGATCGACCTCTTCCGCGAGCTGGACTGCCTGCTCAGTCGTGGCGAGCCAGAAACCCGTGTGCGGATAGAGCGCGACCTCGACGCCGGTGCGATCGGCCTGGCCACCAAGACGCTTCAACGCTCGAAGCGCGGTGACCCTGTGCGCGTCAGACGGCTCCCCCTTGGCCTCCAGCGCCAGCCAGATCATCCCGGGCCCGCCAGCGAGCGCAGCCATTTCCTCTTCGATGCGGGCCAGCAGCGGCTTCGGATCGCCCGCGAGATCGAGCACCGCGTAGGAGCTGAAGACGTCCATCCCCAGGGGGTCACACGCCGCCCGAAACCGCGCGGCCGAGCCGAGCCCGCACGCGACCCCGTCGAAGCCAAGCGCATCGAGTTCGGTCGCGGCGGCCCGGGGAGAGAGTCCGCCCAGGCCCGTATGCATCACCGCCAGGGGGAGCAAGGAGCCGTGCTCGCGCCGGCTCCGCGCCCGCGTGCGCCACGCCTCTACCTGCCAGCGCCCCTCGTTATCGACGCTCAACATGAGCTCATTGCGGGTCCTCCAGAGGACCCCACCATAGCGCGGAGCGAGTATGGCACGGACGCTACCATCGCCGCCTCCCACCAGCTCGACTCCTGTCCCTCGGGGGATGGGCGGGCCGATCCCGCGCATGGTCTCGCCGATAGATACTGCCAGCGCCTTCGCGGCCACGCGCTCGCCTCCGACGTCGACCTCGGTGGCCAAGTAGGGCTCAACCAAGCGCGGGTCGAGTCCGCCCATCGCCGTCACGAATCCCCGCGTGAGCTCCAGCGCCTCCAGCCGCGACGCGTCCGGCGGCGCGACCTCGAAGGCCATCGCGTGCTGCCATGGGAGCGCGTCCGTCTCGTCGTTCAGCCTGAAGCCGTTCGCCGCCATTTCACGAATGACCTGGGCCTTGGTCATCTTGTGCCGCGGCTTGATCGGGACGGAGCGGTCCTCGGTGCGGAACTCGACGAGCACGACCCGAC
>JBLIHL010000435.1:0-5489 GCA_047635895.1 Paracoccaceae bacterium
CGCGGCAGGAGCCAGCCAGACAGCTTCATGCCGCGGCGGCCTGGAACGACGATGGGGCTCTGCACGGAAAGGCCTTCGCGCACCCGGACGAGACCGCGGGAGAAGCTCTTGAGCTTCCGCTGGACGCGCTTAAAGAACATGCCACCCTCCCTGACGGTGGGTACGCGCATGCCAATCGAATTCACGTAGAGGACGGGCAGTCGGTACGAAAGCTCCCGCATCATCTGCAGGTCGTAGTGCGTGCGGTTGTGGTACCACCAGTCCTCGCCACCAAAGCAGATTACGCCGTCAAATTTCGAGGTGGACTGCGCCTGGGTCATCGCGTGAGGGCTCATGAGAGTGCTTCGTCCAAGAACGACCGGAGACGTTCGACGATGGGGCCTTGGGCGTGAAGGCGGAGGGAACTCCGTACGGGTGCCCCAGCGGGTGTACCGATCTTGTTTCCCGCGGGCGGCGATTCGAGGCCGACGAGGGCGGCCTCGATCAAGCTCGGGATCTCATCGGCATCTGCGGTGCCGTGGAATCCTGGAAGATCACTGAACCGCTCCACCGTGGCGACCTGGTGATCGTTGCGCGTCTCCTGGAGGGCTTTCCGGCGTGCGAGCACGACCACCGACTTACCCGCGCACAAGGCGGCCATGATCGTGCCGGTTCCCGCGTGCCCTACGATGATGTCAGCACTCTCGACCGCTACGCGGAAAGCCTGGGGTTCCAGCTCCGCGCTCCACTCGAAGTGACGGGGCGGCGTGGTGGTGTCCCCTATCTGACCTGTAACAACGTGGCTCTTGCCACCAGCCTGCGCCCAGGCATCTACCGCAGCCGCGAGGCGGTCAAAGGGCAGCTGACTCCCTACCGTGAGAAAGACTTTCATAGGACGCTCCCAGCGTATTCTGGTCCTCCAGCTTCGGCGAGCTCCGGCCACTGTGTGAGCCAGAGGTCAGCGTGCTTGCCGGCGCGGCGGCCGCTCATGGAGAGCTCTTCACCGTTGGCGAGACTGTCGATCCAGATCGTCTTCGCGCCTAGCTTCTTCGCAAAATAGAGGGCAAACCAGCCGGGCGCTGCGCCTGTCGTCACCACCGCGCCGGGACGCAAACGAATGAGGAGCCAAAGGACCTGGAGGGCCGAGCGCATGAGGCGGACCTTGTCCCAGCGGCTGGCTTCGGTCACCGTGTAAAAGGGGCGGTCCCCCACATCGGCGCGATAGCCCTTGTGGGTCGTGACATACGTCACGTCGTACTCGTCAAAGAGCGGACGCAGGCGGATGAGCTCAGCCCAATGCCCACCGGCGGAGGCGATTGCAAGGAGGCGGCGGCCGGAAGATCGGCTCGGAGAGCGCCCGGCCCGCGATGAGCTGCGAACGCCTGTTCCGTAACGATCAGTTCTTCGGTAAGCGGCGTGCCACTCGCGGCGGCGACCAAATATCCCGCGCCAAACCTGAGCTTCCGGATTCTTTGCGGGCATCAGCAGGGAGGTGAGCGTGAGGAGCGAGGCACGGATGAATGCCCAGAGATCGAGGCAGTAAAGCTCGAAGCGCCCGGCCACCGAGCCACTGAACTTCGCGTAGATCTGTGCCTTGCCCCGGAAGAGGCCCACCATTTGGTCCTCGCGAACGGACTCCGAGGCACCACCGATGTGAACGATCTCCGAAGAAGGAACGATGGTGGGCGCAGCGCCGTGGGACGCGCGTGCTCGCAGAGAGATATCAGCGTCCTCGCCGTACATCCAGAAGTCTTGGTGGAAGCCGCCGAGATCTCGCCACAGCTGCGCCTCGAAGAGCATGAAGCAGCCGGAAATGATGTCCACCTCGCGCACCGAGTCACGATCCCAGCCGCCGTAGCCTTCGGGATTGAAGAGCGAGCTATTCGGGAAGGCAGAAGCGAAACCAAGGGCGCAGGACAGCGAGCTCCAGGGCGTAGGCTGGGCCCAGGCCGAGGCGGGGTTAACCGTGCCGTCCAGATGAAGAGTGCGGCCGCCCCACATCTTGGCCTCCGGGTGTTTATCCGCGAATCGAACGAGGCGTTCGACGCCGCCGCGCAGCGTGACAGTATCCGGATTGAGCATGAGCACGTGACGGCCCTGCGCCCCCTCTGCGCCGAAGTTGCACGCAGCCCCGAAGCCCAGGTTCTCCTCCAAGGCGTGGAGCTTGGTAGTCAACCCTGGTCTTGACGTCGACGCCAACAGCTTGGCGATGGCCTTAGCTGAACCGTCCGGGGAGTCGTTATCGACCACGACGAGATCAGCGGTGAGGGACCCCAGCTCCGCGATGAACGACCGAATGCACTCAAGCGTGACCTCACGTGTCCGGTAGCTGACGACCACGACCGTGACGTCCACGACTGCGACCTCTGGGTTTGTTGAGCGCGGTGATTCCATGTCAGGCTACGGGCAGGGGACCGCGTGATTCTGAAGTCGCCTTTCGGCGCACAAGGCCCGCAGCGCGCGCCCTCAGCTCTTTGATCCGGCGGGGCCGGAGCCATTCACCGAGCGGCTGTGCTACCGGGTCCGGCGCCATGGATGAAATGGCCGCGAGCACGAAGAGCAGCGCGAGCAGGCTTTGCGCGGAGTGTGAGATCGAAACGGCCAGAAATACGTTCACGTGGGAGAAGACAGAGACCCCCAGCGACCAGGACAGCAGGCTGAGGTAGCCATTGCGGCTCACCCCCGGCCACGTTTCGCCCACGTTCTTGAATGCGTAGACAAGTACCCAAACGAACGCGACGACGGCGACGACGCCTGCGCGGACGCCCTCCAAGACGTACTGGTTCGTCACGTCAAACATGAAGTAGCCCCAGTGTGCCGTCGAAGGGATCCCGCAAAGCCACCACTCGTCGAAGTTGTCGATGGCGCTCTGGATCAGCTTGTAGCGGTGCCAGCCGGTTGAGCCACCCACCACGTCGATTCGCGCGATCAGATGCCATACGGGCTGCTTCATGTAGAGGTGTAGCGACACGAGACCGACACCTGTGACCCAGCGGATGAGGCGCATATGACGGCGGAAGCGGTAGATCAACGCCCCCAGGCCGTTGCAGCCAAGCACGATCAGCGGCGTGCTCGATGCACAGCACAACACAATCGAGAGGATCGCCAACGATCCAAAAATGCCCAGGATCCGCTGCGAGCGTCTCTTGCTGAGGACCTTGGATGCCACCATCGGAAGGAGGAGCGCCCAGAAGCAGCCCGCCAGGATGGCGTGAACAAACGGGCCCTGGGCCCGCAGCTTGCCCTCTCGCATCCCCGTGAACTCAGGCACGCCGCCCATGATCGAGAAAGGATTGCGGCCCGTACTCTTCTCGATCATGAAGAAGAAGAACGAGAAGCACGCCATGATCGCGAACCCGGAGACGGCGATGTCCACGTCCCGCCAGTCGCGGAAGGCCACGCGGCACATGAAGTACATGCCGAGGATGTCGAACCCGAGCCCGAGGCGATAGACGATGGCGCTGACGTCGCCGACTTGAAGGATGTAGCCGATCGCGCCGATCAAAGTCCACGCCACCACGATCCTGTCGAGTGGCTTGGGGCGGATGTGGGTCCACTCGCCGAAGGCCACGACGCGCGCTATGCCGACGAGCAGCAGAAGGCGAACGAAGTTGAAGTCGAGGCTCGCGATCACGATGCGCTGGCCCTGGGGCACGACGCAAGCGAGGGCGAGGAGCGGCAGCAGGACGTAGCGCCGATGGACGAGACAGGTGGCCAGCGCGAGGATCCCGAGCACGGCGAGGCCGATCGGGTGAACCGTCGTCTGGTTGAAGAACTCGCGCGTGCCGAATCCATCGCGGACGTACGCGTCCTGGAGCGCGAGGGCCAAGGCCATCATGCGACGTCACTCCCACCTTGGGCGGCCGGGCGAGTTTCGCGCGGCTGCGGAGTGGGTTCGAACGGAACGACGGCCTGGCGCCCGCGAAGATTCTTCGTGAAGACGCGCTTGACCGTGCCGTAAAAGGCCTGAGCTCGCTGCTTGAGCGAGAGGTGCTTCAGCCAGGTGTCGAAGAGATAGAACCCGCGGTAGCGCGGGACGGCTGCTCCGAGGAGACGGCTCGTGAGGACGCGTCCGAACACGGCGCCGCGCACGTGAAGAAGGTTGGGCTGGGAGAGCGTCAGCGCCTCAGCGCCGCGTGGCTCCAGGTTGAGGACGCCGGCTTCACGGGCGCGCCGAAGGAATTCGACGCCCTTCTGCGTCCTGGCGAGGACGAGGCTGCGGCCCGCTTCCCCCTCGGGAATCGTGCCGTGATACCAGGGGTCGCCGACGGAGATGTCGGCGAACTCACCCGTGTGATCGGGACAGATTCGGCAGCGCCAGGGAACGAAGCGCTGGAGGACCTTGCCCCACGAATCGTGGTAGGACAGGCTCTCCTCGCGTCCGGCCTGGACGCCGCGTGCGCGGCCCGGCCAGCCCTTGCCGCGGTAGTTGACGGAATCCACGGCCAGCGGGTGGTCAAATCCCATGACCTTGAGCATCTCGTGGGTGCCCCGGGTAGACGGTGCACCAGCGCAGAAAATCGCGATGGTGACGGAGATCTTCTCATCGAGGGCCGGGCGGAGCGCGCGGGCTTTCTTGACCGCGGCGGCATCGCAAGGCTTGCCTATGAAAATAACGGGCGCGTCGGCGGACTCCGCGAGATGGAGCGAGTCGCAGGGGCTCGCGGGGGCGTAGCGGGAACCGGTGGCCGCGGTCACGTCGGCTCGAGTCCGGGAGAGGCGAGTTTCGTTGAGCGTCGGGATGTCCTCGCGAGCGGCGATGTGTAGGACGCCGCCGGCGCCGTCATGCTCGATGCCGAAAAGCGCCAGAGCGGTCGCTGCCCCACCGGAGCTGGCCTCAAGGCGCACTTCGTGGTCGCTGGCCCAGCCTTCCCAGATCTCGCGCACGGGACCCCAACCGCGATGAAGCTCGCTGAGGACCTCGCTCTTGTCGTACTCGTGAACGAGTTCGGCGCCGGGACAGGCCGCAAGGGCTTCCGCGGTCTCCGCGCCCCCGGCGACGAGAGGGCGGCGGCCCTGGTCGAGGTCGTCCACCATCGTCACGGCATCCGGCTGGATATACGCACATGCGCCACAGCCGCTGCAGAGCTGGCGCTCGGCTACATCTTGGATGCTCTTGATCGCGGGGGTCATCGTGGTGGAGGGGCGCCCGGTGGCAGACGGGAGGACATCTCGTCTGTGCATTATCGGCAGAACCAGCGCTGGGCTCAGGCACCGATTGAGGGCTTTCCGATGCGCGGCGATTCGATGAACTGGAAGGGATTTCCTGGTGCCCGAGAGGATAATCTCCACCATCGTGAATACGCTCCCCTCACCCCATTTCTGCCTCTTCGGCGCGGCGCCCGGAACCAACAATCTCGGCGTGGATGCCCTGTCCCAGGGTGTACTCGGTGGCCTGGCCACACGCTGCCCTGACGCGACGTTCACCGTGTTCGACTACAGACGCGGCCAGCGCGATGGTTCCTTCATCATGGCCGAGGAGGACGGGTCTGAACGAACCGTCAGCTACG
>JBLIHL010000436.1:0-5485 GCA_047635895.1 Paracoccaceae bacterium
TCGTGCCGATTCGGAAGGAACTCCTGGGCCCGGACAACATGCTGACCCTCGCCTCGGTGTACATGGTCGCGCGCGCCAGGGTGCGGGCCGGCCGCTTTGCGGAGGCCGAGCCGGGCGCCCGAGAGTTTCACGAC
Organism: Paracoccaceae bacterium; assembly: GCA_047635895.1. Lineage (GTDB taxonomy): Bacteria > Planctomycetota > UBA1135 > UBA1135 > Saltatorellus. The sequence goes on from JBLIHL010000436.1 coordinate 135, forward strand.
CGAAGCCTTGCGACCTACGGCGCGGAGCACGACTACATCGCCCGCGCGCGGAAGCTGCTCGTCGAGCTCTACGAGGGCTGGGGTAAGGAAGAGCAGGCGGCACTCTGGCGGTGACCGGGCGGAAGTGCCCCATGGATCAGCCTTCTGGCCGGAGGGAGCGCCTCTCCTCCTCTCGCTCTTCGCCCTGGTTTTCCGTGCGCTCGCGCTGTCTGGCAGCATCCTCGACCGAACCCATGCGTGAGCCAAAGGTGCGGTGGCAACGGTTGGCGACGCGGGCGCCCAAAGCGTCGCTCTCTACCTTCGTCCTGAGGAGCTGGCGCAAGAGGACCAGGTCCTGCGCGATCGGCTCTTTCGAGAAATCCAGGCTCACCCCGAGCCCGCGGCCGAACCTCGATCGCCAGGGGCGTCGCCCGTTCCGCTCGACTCTTGTGTGCAGTAGAGATAGGCGCTCGAGGCCGGGCCCGCGGCCGCGCCAGGCGGTGCGTTGTTTCTCCACCCCGCTTGGAATTCCTATCCGTTGGGCAGCTGCCGGGTGTAGAGCGTCAGCTCGTTCTGCGCAAGGACCGAGGTTCCGATCGTCTCAAGCGTTGCTGGCCTGCCAGTGGAGTTAAGGAGACCATCGCACACGGGGTGACCCCCCTCGCCGTCGACGCCCTGCCGAAAGCACATTCCGTAGACGTTGGAGGTTTCCTGGCCCGTGCCGGGGATCTCGGTCGTAGTCCCAGTGGCTAGGTCTTCGATCCGAATACCCACGGCGGCAGTGAATCCTGCGTGGAACAGGCGACCGTTGCCGTCCGACTCGAGCGCGAGGGCACCGAAGGCGATAGGTTCGACGGTGCTTGTCCCATCGGCCGGGTCAATGGTGTAGCGATTTGCCGGAAACAAACCGAAGGTCTGGGCGAGGATCACGCCGGTCTCGTCCGGTACCGAACCGCAACTGATTCTGCCACTCAGCGCGAGAGAGGGTAGCCAGCGACTGGGTGGCGAACTAGTCGCGCTGCGCGGTGCAGGGGGGCCACCGCGGGGAGGTTGAGTGGCAGAATCAGTTGCGGTTCGGTACCGCCGTTCGGTACCGCCACGGAGCGGTGACGCCGGTGCCAGCACCCCTTGATACGTCAGCTGATGCTCGCGTGGATGAGGGACCAGCGCCGCTAGCTTCGCGATGAACTCATGCGGCGTGAACACGAACGACTTCGTGCCATCGCGCCATACCTTGCGGAGGGACCAGACAATGTTGCCGTCGCTGCGCACCTCCACACGCTTGAGACAGAGCGCTGGCCTCGAGATGTAGCGGCAGAGCTTCTCCAGCCGAGTCCGCTTCCCCTTGGGAACCACCGTCGCCGCGTGGAGCGAAAAGCCGTTCGAGTTCTCGGGCCAGAGGTGGTGAGACGCGCTGGCCTGACCACCCGGATGGCTGATGAGCTCGGGCCAAGTCGGGGTCGCGGAGACGCTGGAGCGGCAGGCCTGCACGCCGGCCGAATGGGACAAGTGAGCTTACTGACGCTGACTTCAGGCCCGGGAAGAACGCGCCGTCACGCGCATCGCTGAAGTCGAGCAGCGGCTGCTCGTGCTCGGAAGAGTCGAGGCTCGCGTCTGTGCCCTCTTCTCCGGGGCGCGGCGGTAGGCCGAGCTGCAGCGGGTTCAGGCCAGACCGCTCCAGCACACGGCGGATGCGGGCGATCACGTCACGGTGGACGCGGGCGACCTCGCCTGAGTCGAGGAGGCCTGGCCGACGCAACGACGAGCTTCGACAACTTCGGCTACAAGTAGCGACCGCAGCCCTCTATCACGCGATGGGCCGCCTTCCGGAACCGGCGCAGACCCACAGATTCTGCTGGGGAGGACGAGCTGGGGACTCCCGGGCTAGACGGCTATTCCCGGACAGTCACGGAAGAACCAAGGAGTGCCGCTCCCCGGCTGCGATGTCGATCGTGTGGACCTCACCTATCTTCTCGACGCTGCGTCTGGACAGCACGCGCTCCTCGAGCTGAAGCAGATAGCGTCCGGGCGGCAGGTCGATCTCGAGCGGTCTCGGTGACCGCCCGGGCGTCACGAGGAGCTTGCTTTGCTGCTCGCCGGCCACACCGTCAACCACACGCCGCCAGATCACGTTGACCCTCGCGCCTTTCGCGAACTCGGCCCCGGCGGCGAGCCGCACCTCGATGGTCCCCATCGCAGGCACCTCCATGGTCAACCGCGTCTGCGTGCCGTCAATCGGCGATGTGGTCTCGGCGCCGGCGACCTCCATGACGATCTCTCCCGCGCGAAACGGGATCGCACGGAAGTCGTAAACGCCGTCGTCCGCCTTGAATGCCACGTAGACACCATCATTCACGAGCCGCGCTGTCAGGTAGGGCACGACGACGCGTCGTCCGAGGGTATCCACGAGCTCGACCTCCACCCTGCGCGCCCGCTCGAGGGCGACTTCGAGCAGCGCCGAGTGCTCGTCGAAGCGGACGTCGCGGAACTGACGCAGCGCAAAGCCGGGGCGCGACACCTCGATATAGACACCCTCCACCTCTGCGTGGAAGGGGCCGACCGAGAAGCCCCCATCAGCACCCGTCATGACCTGTATGCTCATGCCGCTCGCTTCGATGTGCACCTTGGCCCTCGGCAACCCACGCCCATCAATTGCCCGAACGGTGCCTGAGAATCGGAAGCCGCTCGATGGGGCCACGAATGCGACCTTACTCCTGCCGGGATCGCGCGGAGTGACCACCAACCGGCTCTCCAGGTGCTCACCGGATGGACCGAGAAGAACGACGTCGAGGCGCACACCGCCGCGCAGTGGCCCGACCTCGAGACTCCCATCCCGGTCGAACGCACGGGGTTGCTCCAGGACCCGACGTGAGCGTTTCGCCTGCCGCGCAGTGACCTCCACATCCATCCAGCTCAGAGGCCCGGTGCCTTCCCAGACGCGCTCCTCACCGAGGATCTGAACGTGAAGGTCATCGACGCCCTCACCGTCCGGCCGCGTGACCGAGATGTGCATGGAGCGCGACGCCTCCAGCGTGACGATCTGTTGGAGGCCCGGCTCGACGGAGGTCTCCGCGACGGCGTACCCGGGCGCCGTGACGACCAGAGCCGCCGGCGTGCTGCGTACCCCTCGGATCGTGGCTCCACCCGACCCGTCGGTCGGGAGACTATGGACGCGTTCCTCGACCAGGGTGCCCACGGCTCCCTCGATCGGTTTCCCGTCCGTCGCCTGGACGAGGATCGTGGCCACGCCGCCGAGGTCGATCACAAGATCACCGAGGTCCCCGGAGCTCGCCAAGGTGCCGTTCTCGAACGACCAGGTCGCGCCTCCCGCGACGGCGTCGTCCGCACGGAGCCGGAGACGCCATGGAACGCGCGTGTCCACCCCCATGGGAAGGGCGAGGCGGAAGCAACCGCCCCGGTCGGTCGTGACCTGGGGCACGGATTGGGCCCTGCTGCCTTCGACCTCCAGCCGCCCACTGACGAGCAGGTCCGCGACGGGGAGCCCCGCCGCCTCGTCCACCACGCGCCCCCGCAGTGCGACGACTCGTTCCAGCGGGAGGGTCAGCCCGACGACCGGATCGAGCAGGAGCAGCTCGCGCCCCTCGAAGACCGCACCGTGGGAGGGGCTCTCCGCGATCCGGGTGCCATGGGGAGCGAGCAGCGCGCCCGACCAATCCGACGCGAGCCCGCCGAAGTGAAAGCCGCCGGACGCGTCGGGTCGGACCATCAGCTCGTCGGGCTGGATGCCCTCTTCGGCCAGTAGCCTGCGCACTTGGCCACCGAGGTCGGCGAGCACAGCCACGGGCCTGTCGAACGAGAGCGCGAGCTCCAGAGCCCCGGGCGCATCCACGCCGATCACCTCACCGGACAGGCTGGCGGCACGGGCAAGCCGCAGTACCTGGACCTCGCTCGTGGATGTGACGGCGAACCGCCGCGGGACCTGCCCGCGCGGTGCGATCAGCGCGAAGAACCCCTCCGACACTCCCGGGAGCTCCGCACGTCCCGCGGTATCGGTACGAGTACTCCCCTTGAGCTCCGCTCCCACAAGGAACGCGACGAGGGCGTCCACCAGGGGCTCGCCCCCGTGATCGAGCACCACGACGTATGGGCCTGTAGCCGCGACCGACAGCCGCGTCGAGGCACTCGGTTCCTGACGCTCCACGGACGTCTCGACGCGCGTGACCGCTCCTTCCTCGGTCTGGCTCAGGTTCACGTCCATCGGAACATCCGGTGCAGAGCCCCGGGTGAGCGTGAACAGGATGGCCAGCGCGGCGGCGATGAGGAGGGCGACAAATTTGGTGCTCATGGCAGTATTTCCTAGGAGGACCCAGGCCGACATGCCCGCGGCGACCTTCGCCGTCGGACCGGTTTGGATCAGGGGAATCAAAGCCATGGTCCAGGCCGACCGATCACCGTCGTGTTCGGCATCGAGATTGGCTCGGAGCTTGTCCGTCGCTCTCGAGAGTCGCTTCCGCGCAGCGGCAGGGGTGATCTGCTGTCGCCGTGCGACCTCGTCCGTCGAGAGTCCCTCGAAGTAGCGCAGGAGGAGCGTCGAACGGTACGGCTCGTCGAGGGCCATCACGCAGTTCGTGAGGTCACGGTGCATCGCCCCCTTGGCCACGAGCTCCGCGCTGGACTCGATGGCCTCGGGGCGCGCCGCCCGTTCTTCGCGGCCCCTGCGCCGGCTCTTGCTCCGCCCAGACTTCCCGACCAGATTGCGCACGACTACCGCGAGCCAGGCTCTCAGGTGGCCGTCACTCTCGACGTGTGCTGGCGGCGCGCTGTGGGCAGCGAGCCAGGCATCCTGCGCGATGTCGTCCGCCAGGCCAGGGTCAGTGACGAGCCTGCGGGCCAGGCCGCGCACCCAGCCCATCTGGGCCAGGAGTTGCTGTTGCTGGATCTGTCGGGTGGCCGTTTCCATGGTTCTGCATCGGGAGTCCCGCCGCAGTCAGAAGTGTGACCCATCGAGAGCCTTTTCCTCGGAATCAAATGATCTCGCCGCACAGGCAGCGGCATCGAGGGTCGCCACTTCGCCACCATTGACGGGTAGGTCTTCCAAGCGGGCAGTCGATACGTCGTCCACGGTACCTGGGGCACCCATTTCCGGCAGGCACCCTCCCCCACAGCACCCGGCGCGGCGCGCATGGTCGGTTCTAAGCTTCAGCGAGACACCTGCCACCACCTCGACGCGGCGCTGGCAGGCCGCGCATGTCTCATCTTTGAACGACCTCCAGCCAGCACCCTTCCGAGGAGTGCCGGCCGTTCTCATTCCACCGGACCCCGCGGCCCGCGCGCTGCTCTACCGCTGCGCTCTACTTCCCGAAGTCCAGCCGCCCCTGACGAGGCGGCTTCGGTATTCGCTCTCCAGGCCC
>JBLIHL010000437.1:0-5427 GCA_047635895.1 Paracoccaceae bacterium
GGGCCAACCTTCCGGGTCGAGGGTGCCAAGGACGCCTTTATCAAGGGGCGCGTCGTGCACGCCGGAGGTGGCACCGCCCTCACCGTGGAGTTCCTGGGCGATAATGATCCACACGAGCTTGCTCTGCCCGCGCTGGTCGATGGCGAGTACGTGCTGCACCTGGAGACGCTCGATCAGAGGACGGCGGCCCACCCGTTTCAAGTTCCGGGCGGAGCTGCTGGCTCCGATATCCCCACCGTGACGCTGCGATAGCCCGGAACGTTTGTTACACAGCACTGGGACCCGACAGCGCCTGGTGAGACTACATGCTGACCATCTCGTCGATCGACCCGCGGAGCTCCTTGCCGAGCGGCTTCGCGCCGCTCTTGTAGAACTGCGCCGCGGTGCCGTCCTTCGAGACGACGTACTTGCAGAAGTTCCAGCCCGGGCGCTCGCCCGTCAGACCGGCCAGCTTGTCGAAGATCGCGCTGTTGCCTTCTTTGGTGCCGACCTTCTCCAGCATGTCGAACGTGACGCCGTAGTTCTCTGAGCAGAACGCCTGGATTTCTGCGGCGGAGCCGGGCTCCTGGCCGCCGAAGTCGTTGCTCGGGATTCCGACCAGGGCAAAGTCCTCGCCGCCGAGCTCTTCGTGGAGCTTCTGCAGGTCCGCGTACTGTTTCGTGTAGCCGCACTTGCTCGCGACGTTCACGAACACCGTGACCTTGCCTGCGTACTTGGAGAGGCTCACTTCTTCACCCGAGAGCGACTTCATGCTCAGGGCGTAGACGGAGTCGGCGGGGATATCGGTGGTCTTCATCGATGCTTCGGTCGTGTCAGCGTCAAGGGGAGCAGCGTCGGCCGTCGCTACGTCGGGGGCTACAGCCGCGCTGGATTCGGTCTGGACCTCGGTACCAGTCTCCGAGGACTCGGGGGCCGGGGTGCCGCAGGAGACGAGGAAGAAAAGGGCGGCCGGGGCTGCTTGGATCAGGTATCGCATGGTGGGGAGTATCGCTGGGGAGAGGGGTGCTGGGGGCTGAGCCGAGCTCAGGCGCCCTGCGTCCGTCCGACATTCGTGCGCCAATCCACGCTGGATGCTCTGGTGCGTCGAGCACCGGTGAATTCATCCTACAGAGACCCTAAAGAGACGCCAGCAGAGCCTTGGCGGCGAGCGCATGGTCTTGGGCTCAGGTGGCAACGGCGAGGTCCATCGAGCGCGCGAGCCTAAAATCGCGCTCGCTGATGCCGCCCGCGTCGTGGGTGGTCAGATGGACTTCGACCGTGCGGTAGACGTTGCGCCACTCGGGATGGTGGTCCTGCTCCTCGGCGAGCACGGCCACCCGCGTCATGAACGCGAACGCCTCCACGAAGTCCGGGAACGTATACGTTTTGTGGAGCTTGGCCCCGTCAAGTGACCAGCCGTCCAGCCGAGCTAGCTCGCTTTCCACGGCCGCTGCGTCGAGTTGTTTCATAGCCATGAGTGATGTTAGAACCTGATGCGAATGACGATTCCGGAGCTGAGCTGCCGGCGGCCCATAGCGACGCCTAAACCCTGGAAGACCCAGGATTCACCATCGATCGCGGAGCCGAAGCCACCTTGGATGGGGAGCTGCGTCAGCTCGATCACGCCGCTGTGATACGCCGGCCCGCGGAGGGTCAGTGGAATCGTCGAGAGCCGCGGCGACAGTCCAACACAGAGTATCCCGGCGCTGGTGTTTCCGCTCTAAAACGCGTTCGAGCCGACGACGAAGACGCTCGACCCGGGCACCGCGCCTTCGACCTCTGCGATCAACGCGAGCTGGGGGAAGTGAAGCTCGCGCTGGGAGTTCGTCAGCTCCAGCTCGTGGATTGGGTCCACGCAAACAGGCTCGCCGGCGGCCACGACGTCGCCGCCCCCGCCGGGGCGTGGTGAAGTTCCCCGGTACATAGGCGGACGCTGGCTTGCGAATCGCCTGCGCGAGAGGCCAGCCCACTGGCGAGGCCGCGTCGCGCTGGTAGACGTGAGCCACTTCTTCGTCCAGCTGAGGCCTCGATGGCCGGTGGCGTGCCTTCGAGTAGAAGCTGAATCCGATCACCATCAAAGGTCATCGAACGGACGAAGCCAGGGACGCTCGGGAAGTCGGTGATCGATCGAGTGATTTCGAAGCCGCCCTGCGGAGAGCGCCCGTAGATATCAAACTGCGGATGGTTCCCGATGAGCCATGTTCGGGCCAAGGCGAATCGGTCTCCCGCAAGCGCTACCAGAGGCGCCGAAAGTGAATCCACTCGCGGGCCCGATGGACTCACGGATGCACTGCGCTGGCCGAGGTGGAGCCATAGCGACGCGAGCAGCGCCGCCTGCGGGAAGTGAACGAGTCCCTGGGGTAGCGAGCATGGCCTGACGGGAAGAGAGTTCGATGCGAGCAGCGGCGCTCGAGAAGGTGGCGAGAACTTCCCCGGGCGAATCCCAGACTACCAGTAAAGTGAACATCATGATCGGATCCATCCTCCCCATCGCCTGCCTGCTGGCAGCGCCCATCGCGCCCGCCCATTCGCCTCCCGAGTCTCCCAGCCCCCTGCAGGTCGATGTCTCGTTCTCGGCAGACCAGAGGGGCGACCCCGTCGACGGTCGGGTCCTCCTCCTCTTCTCAAGAGACGCCGGGAAGGAACCGCGCTTTCAGGTCAGCGGAAACGTCAATAGCGCGCAGGTGTTCGGGCTCAACGTGGACGGTCTGGCACCGGGCTCGACGGCTCACTTCGACGATGAAGCCTTCGGCTACCCGCTGCGGAAGCTCTCCGACCTGGCGCCCGGCGACTACACGGTGCAGGCTGTATTGCACGTGTACGAGACGTTCCGCGTGGCCCACGGAGCCACGCTCAAGCTCCCCATGGACCGCGGCGAAGGTCAGCACTGGAACCGCGCGCCGGGCAACCTCTTCAGCACGCCGATGCAGGTGACCATCGATGCAAACAGCCAGGCCGCGCCCCTCAAGGTGAAGCTCGACCAGGTGATCGCCCCCATCGAGCCGCCGAAGGACACGAAGTACATCCGACACATTCAGATGCAGAGCGACCGCCTCTCCGAGTTTTGGGGCCGCCCGATGCACCTTGGCGCCCACGTCCTCGTGCCGGAGGGTTTCGACGAGAATCCAGACGCACGTTATCCCGTGATGATCTTCCACGGGCACTTCCCGTCCGACTTCGGCGGGTTCCGCCCGGAGCCGCCGGATGCCGATCTGGAGCCTGACTTCTCCGACCGTTTTGGCCTCGCTGGCTACAACCGGATCCAGCAGCAGGAGGCGCACGACTTCTACAAGCTCTGGACGTCCGACGACTTCCCGCGCTTCCTCATCGTCGAGATTCAGCACGCCAATCCTTTCTACGACGACTCCTATGCCGTGAACTCGGCCAACCTCGGCCCCTACGGCGACGCGATCACCTACGAGCTGATCCCGCACCTCGAGGAGACGTTCAACGGTATCGGCGAGGGCTGGTCGCGCTTCCTTTACGGCGGCTCGACCGGCGGCTGGGAAGCGCTCGCTGCGCAGGTGTTCTACCCCGACGAGTACGGCGGCTGCTTCGCGGCCTGCCCCGACCCGATCGACTTCCGCGCGTACTGCCTCGTCAACCTCTACGAAGATGACAACGCGTACGCGCGCACAGGCCCCTTCGGCGCAGTGGAGATCCCGGCCCACAGGGACACGCTCGGGCAGGTCAGCGGCACCATGCGCATGAGCAATCACATGGAGCTAGCGCTGGGCACGAACGGTCGTTCCGGCGATCAGTTTGACATATGGGAGGCCGTCTACTCGCCGGTCGGACCAGACGGCTATCCCGCGCGCGTCTGGGACAAGTTGACGGGAGAGATCGACCCCAGGATCGCCGCTCACTGGCGCGAGAACTACGACCTGCGCCACATCCTCGAACGCGACTGGGCGCAGCTAGGGCCACAGCTCGCGGGCAAGATTCACCTCTACTGCGGCGACATGGACAACTACTACCTGAACAACGCCGTGTACCTGATGGAGGACTTCCTCGAGGCGACGACCGAACCGCCCTACGGCGGCGTCGTCGAGTACGGCGACCGCGCGGAGCACTGCTGGAACGGTGACCACGTGAACGGAAACCACCTCTCCAGGCTGCGCTACAACACGATGTATCTGCCGAGGATCTTCGAGCTCATCCAGGAGAACGCCCCGGAGGGCGCGAACCTGCACTTCCTTGGCAAGTAGCGCAGTACCGTTCCGCCACTTCTATTCCCGCAGCTTTGGTTCCGGAACGGTACTGCGAAAACTCCCCATGGACGTTCTACTGACCGTCCATGCGACTCGGACTCCTTGCCGTCGGCGCTGCCGTCATCGCCCTTTGGGCCCTGCGACCGCGCCAGCTGGATCCAATCCATGAGCCCCTGACGCCGCCCCCCTTCACCGAGGCGGTGACACTTGATCCCGCCGCGGACAGAGTGGACGCCCTGGCAAGAGTGCCGGTCGAACCAGGCCCATCGCGGACGCGCCGTCCGCTCGGTTCTCCGGGTCGGCCGAAGCAGTTCCTTCCGAGCGACGTGGTGAATCATGCCGTGGATCTGACCGGCTTTGTGACCCGTGAAGTGCCGACCAGCGCCGACGCTGGACCGGTCATCCTCCACCTACGGGCGATCAACAAGGCCGGATCTCCCTTGGCGGGTCAAGTCGTGGGTGTCTCGGTAGACCTCTTTCTGGATTTGGAGCGGGGCATTATCACGAGCCACCCACTGGTGCCGTCTGCGGCTCAACCGGCCAAGCGCGGGGGAGCCGTCCGCGAGACCGAACCAGACGGCCGCGTCTTGATCACGCTAGACCGCGATCTCTTCCCGGACCGGGTCAACGTCATCCGGATACGCAGCGAAGACGACCGCCTCGCGGCGATTCGAAAGAACGTCGTCGTGCCAGCGAACGGCGTCATCGATCTAGGTGATGTGCGGCTACTGCGGCCGAGCGATCGTTTCCCGGCGACCATCGCGTCCGGGACGGTGCTCGATCACGCTGGCCAACCGGTCGAATTGGTGACCGCCAAAGTAAATCCCGCCTACGTCCAAGACTTCGACGTTGAGATCAGCAGCGCAGCCGCCATCGTTGACCCCGTCGTACTCAACCCATGGAGACGCCAGGCCGACTTCGAGGTGGTCATTAGCCGGCACGGCACCTTCCGTGTCCACGGACCGGACTTCGACCTGGGTCGCGTCGACCGAGGGCCCACCCCGTTCGCGCTGGAGTGGGAGGCTCCAGGGTTCACCAGCGTCATCTGGTCCGGACTGAAGTACGGAGCGAGAGGTCTAAGAGTCCGATTGGATGCCGCACCTGGGGAGCAATAGCCCGCACGTCGGCATGACCGCTCCGCAGTACCGTTCCGCAGTACCGTTCCGGAACCAAAGCTGCGGGAATGAAAGTGGCGGTACGGCACCAGGTACGATTCCGCCACATTCCGTCACGTTCG
>JBLIHL010000438.1:0-5422 GCA_047635895.1 Paracoccaceae bacterium
AAGACTTCCTCCACCGCGGGGTTGGGTTACCCGCACCGACGTTTATCGCCCTGGCAAGGAGCCACCACTGGCGAACGAGGCTGCGCCGTCGAGTGAGCCCACCGCTACGAGGATGAGTCCGCCAGGGGCTTCTTGCGTCACGGCCCCACTTACCCGGATAGGCACCTCACCGAAGAGTCCCTCCGAGAGTGGCGAGATGGGCCTGTAGATCCGGTGAGCAACCCGAAAGCACCCCCCCCGAAGCAGGCCAAGACCGCATGCCTTGGCCGTAATCAGCCACAGATGAGTTTGAGCGACATCCTGGTCGTTACGCTACGCATGGTGATCCTCAATGGCGGCGGGAGGGGGCACGGCCCATTCCAGGCAGAAATCTGGAGAATGCGAGAACCTTGGGGCCGCAGCGCCGACTCTTAGGCTGTGAAGCAAGCCGACCTTACAAGCCGCAGTGGCACGACGCATGGGCCGTTGGCCCTGAGCCTGCTCGTGGTTCGGTGCCAGCTTGGGGAGCCTGACGCACTGGATCAGCTGGTGGTGGACTGGCACCCCGCGCTGTTTCGCTACGTCGCTAGCTTTGTCGCGGAGCCGCGCGACGCTGGCGATATCTGCCAGAGTGCGTGGGTCGGCGTCCTCCGCGGGCTCCCCGCACTCAAGGACCGAGGCGCCTTCGCGCCGTGGTTCTTCGGCATCGCGCGGCGCTCTGCCTTCGAGTGGATGCGCCAGCGTTATCGACGCGCGCCTGAGACCGCGTGGCCGGAGGACGATGAGCCCGAAGATGCGGGCGCCGCTTCCAATGAGAGCCTGGCGGTGGAGACTGCCGCACTAGAGGCGGGACTGCAGTCGCTCGCCCCCCTGGAGCGCGAGGTCGTGCTGCTGCACTACTTCGAAGAGTTGACCATCGACGATATCACCGGATTGATCGGGGCCCCCGCGGGCACGATCAAGTCACGCTTGCACCGAGCGCGGCGGAAGCTGCGTGCACAACTCAGGAGCCCTTCCCATGAATGAGACCATTGCCACGACCCTCGACCCGGCCGCTGCATCCCTCGCCAACGCGCGGAGCCTTGTGGCCCAGCATGCCTCGCCGGTTCCCCCGACCAGGCTGACGGCCTTACTGGTCACGAGCGCGGGCGGCGGGCTATTCCTCGCGTCCGTTTGGGCTACCGAACCCGAAGCGCTGCCGATCCGGACCCAGGTGGCCTTTGCCCTCTGTCTCGTTATCGCGTTCTCCTGGAGCGCGTTCGCGGCCCATGGCCTGGTGCGGCGCCGAAGACTTCTCGTTCACCAGCGCGTCGTCGCGGCGACCATGGGCATCATCTTCAGCGCGGCGTTCACCGCGCTCGGGCTCGCGGTCACCCTCATGCAGGGGAGGGCCGGCCAGTCGATCCTGGTCGGCGCCACCGGGGCCACCTTCGTGGCCATCGCCTGCCTAGCGCTGCTGCGGGCGCGCAACGTTCGGCGGGATCTCCTCTCCGTCCGTAGCACGCTGCAGCCCCGCTAGCCGCCAGGCTAATCCCCTGCGAGGGCCCCACCTTGCATGGACTTTGCACGGTCGCCGGAGTTCTCCCCTTGACGAAATACCACCTGGGTAATAGTTAAGGGTGCATGACTCCCCGAAAGCCATCCCCCGCCGGTGAAAATGATCCGTCGGAGCCCCTCCGGCTAGGCGACCTCCAGCTGGCGATCCTCCGCGTCCTCTGGGCCAAAGGCGAAGCCAGCGTGACCGAAGTCCACGAGGTTGTGGGCCCGGAGCGCGGCTCCGCGGCCTCCACGATTGCCACCATGCTCTCGAAGATGGAGGCGCGTGACCTCGTCACGCACCACAAAGTCGGGCGGCAGTTCGTCTATACGCCGCTAGTGGAGGAAGACTCCGCGCGCCGTTCGATGGTGCAGGACGTCAAGACGCGGATGTTCGGGGGCGATCCGCTGGAGCTCCTGAGCCATCTCGTGCGCGAGGAGGAGCTGGGCTCTGACGATCTGTCAGAGCTGAAGGCGCTGATCGCCAAGAAGGTCCGCGAGGCCAAGCGAGGCGACCGATGAGCTTTGTACTTGCCGCTGAAATGATCCCCGCTGCCACCACCTGGCTGGCAACGTACTTGGTTCACTCTACGCTGATCTTTGGAGCCGTCTGGCTCCTGCAGTTGCGCGCCGGCGCAAGGCTGCGCGACCTGCTCTGGAAGGCGTCGCTCGTGCTGCCACTCGTCACCACGACGGCAAGGATGATTGCGCCCACGGGCGGCGCGGCACCCACGTGGACGGTGCCGCGGCTGGAGCTTGGCGCCATCGAGACCCCGGATCCGCTGCCGCCGCCGTCGGCCTCCGCCGCTTCGAACGCCGCAGCCGACTGGACCGTGGCCCCGGTTGCCCGCGTCGAGGCTGCGCTCCCTCGGCTGGCCCCGACGCCGCCGGTGAACGCGCCGAGCGTTCGGGACCTGGCACTTACGTGGGGCGGAGCCCTGGTGCTCCTCCTGGGCATGTCCCGCCTCCTCATACCGCTGATACGTATCCGCGGACGCCTGCGCTCCCGTCGGCCCATCGATAGCGGGCCCATCCGCGATGAAGTCGATCGACTCACGTCCAGCGCGCGCCTCATACGAGCGGTCTCTGTCTATGCACTGGATGGAATCAGCTCCCCCGTCGCCGCTGGCACGCTTCGGCCCGCCATCTACCTGCCGACGAGGGTCGCGGAGCTGCCGCCCCCAATGCTGCGATCCTTGCTCGCCCATGAGCTCGCGCACCACGTTCGCTTCGACCCCCTGTGGAATCGAATCGCCCATGCGACGGTAGCGATCATGTACTTCCAGCCGCTCCACCGTATCGCAAGGAATCGCATCGCCAGCGCGGCGGAGCTCCTTGCCGACGACCAGGCGCTGCGCTGGACCGAGGACACGGAAGGACTCGCTAGCTGCCTCGCCGAGGTGGCCGGATGGATACGGCCCGACAGGCGCCAGGCACTGGGCGTACCGATGGTTCGGGCAAAAGGCCGTGGCGCTCTGCGGGAGCGAATCGAACGAGCCTTCGCAAGGCCGCGCGAGGCCAGCGCTGCGCTTCGCTGGCCGCTAACGCTGGGTCTGGCCGCGACGACCATCGCCCTGATGCCCTCACTGGCGGGGACGCCGCTCGACTCCTCCGCAGCGCTCGACTCCTCTGCAGCGCTAGAGCCGACGACCTGCAACCCGTACCTGGACGCACTCGCCCCCACCATCGCCACCCTGGAACGCCTGGGCGACGAGCTGGATGACCTGCCCACTCCCGGGCCTGAAGCCCGCGCGCTCAAAGCTCGCTGGCAAGACCTCCAACGACAAGCCGAGACGCTGCGCGCTTCGGTTGACACTCCCACCCGACCCAAATAGTCATGTTCAAAGCACTCGCACTCGCCACGCTCGCCACCCTTCCCCTCGGTGTCCAATCAACGGTCCAGCCGCCGCCCCTCATCCGGGCCGACCGAGCCACTCCGCCAGAGCTGGCCCAGGAAATCATGCGCCTGTCGGAACTCAATGACGCGACGATGAGTCGCCAGGATTTCCTGCGGGAAGAACTCGAGATCAATACGCAGCTCCGCCGTGCCAAGCGCCATTTTGAAGACGTTGAGCGCACGATGAATCGCAGGGTCGAAGACCTTGAGACGCGACTTATGAAGGCGCGAACGGCCATCGACCAAGCGCCCAAGCCAGATGTGGATCATACCCCCGCTCACTCGACCAGGCGGGTCTACGAGATGCGCGAAGAGCAATGGATGACGCTGCACAAAGAGGCCCAGCAGGCACGCGAGGAGAGAACGCGGTCCCTCAACGACGCCGGGGACAGCGTTGCAGAGCTCGAATGGCAGCTCAAGTCCATGGCGGAATCCAACCGCCATGAAGAGGAGGTTGCCCGAATCGAAGCCCGCATCAAGCGCTATTTGGCTGACCAGGACGTTGCCGAGCAGCGCCGTCGATCCCGCGTAGAGGTGACCGCCCCCTCGGTCATTCAGGATGACTTCAGAACCGCTCGCATCGCAGCGGCCGCGGCAGGCAGCCCGCTACTCGTGAACTTCACCGCCCACACCTCCGTCAACGCTCGCAAGATGGAGGTCAGCACGTTCAAGCACGACGCGGTGGCAGCCCTGCTCGCGAATTTCATCGAGGCACGCCTACATTTAGACGCCAAAGACGACGACCTGAGGGCCGACATCTCCGAGCGTGCCCGAGTCCTCGCAGCCAGCAGCGCTACGCCCGTCTACGTGGTGCTCGATCCACGCAGCGGTAGGGTCCTCGGTCGGCTGGAAGGTGCCTCCCTGGACCCTGCCGCGTTCGCCGAGTTCCTCGCCTCATCGAAGACGGCGATGGGCGGCCCCCAGACAAGCGCCACAAGCGAACAGCTCTGGGGCCGCATCTTCGATCTCGAGGACGAGGTCGCCCGGCTCAGCGCGAACCTCAAGCAGGTCAGCGGCTCCAACTGGTAGACCCCGCAGTCAAGTGGCCCGGGGGTGGCGACTGAACGTCCTCGCCCTCCAGCGTGGCGCCAGGCGGCAAAGCAATCCGCAGTTCCATGCGATCGCTATCCTCCGCTGCGCCGCACCGCTACGCTTGGCGAATGCTGATCCGCCTGTACAAGAACTGGAGTCGAAGGCGGTTGCTCAGGAACGGCTTCCCCAAAGCGTGGATCCCCTACCTGGAGGATCTCCCCTTCGTCTCCAAGCTGATCACAGAGCAGAGACGGCGCTTGGAGGAGCTCACGGTCGTCCTGATCGACCAGGTGTACTGGGAGGGCCGCGCCGGGCTCGAGGTCACCGATGAAATGCGCGTCTCCGTGGCGGCCCAGGCGTGCCGTCTGACGCTTGCGCTGGGCGACGACGCCTACCGAGGCGTCCAGACCGTCTACCTCTTCCCCGCCACCTACAGCGCGCCGGGTGGTGGCAGCGGCGAGGCGGGCGTTCACGGGGATGGCGCAAGCCACCGACTGGGCGAAGCATGGCTCCGCGGCCCCGTGGTTCTCTCGTGGGACGCCACGCGCCGCGGTGCCGCGAACGACGATGACGGTCGCAACGTCATCTATCACGAGTTTGCCCACAAACTCGACATGATCGATGGCTACGCAGACGGAACGCCACCGGCACGAAACCGCGCGGCCTACGACACCTGGACGAAGGTTGCAGGCGTTGAGTTCGAGCGCCTGAAGAAGGACACAGAGCGCGGCAAGAACACGCTGCTCGACGCCTACGGCGCCACGAACCAAGCGGAGTTTTTCGCGGTGGCAACGGAGGTATTCTTCGAGCGTCCGGAGAGGCTGCAAGACCGACACGCCGACCTCTACGCCTGCCTCGCTTCCTTCTACGGACAGGACCCCGCAGTACCGTTCCGCAGTACCGTTCCGGAACCAAAGCTGCGGGAATGAAATGGAAACATCCAGAGTGCATCCGCGGAGCGGATGCACTCTGGATGTT
>JBLIHL010000439.1:0-5422 GCA_047635895.1 Paracoccaceae bacterium
TGGGCTCGTCGGAGTACTGCTGGGACGGGTAGTACCAGAGTGTCGTGGTCTGGAGCTTGAGGTTCGGCTTTTCAGGCCGTCCGTAGGCACCGCGTGCCGGACCGCCGCCTTGCCGGGGACCGCCCCCGCGCCTCGCTCCACCGCCCCGTCGGGGCGCGCCGTAGGTTTCATCTTGATCGCTCATGCGGAGCGGAGCATAGCTCGATCGGGATTCGCACGGGCGGTTCCGCTATGGTCTCACGGTGTCGAAGCGCGAAGAACTCAAGATTGTGGTCTCCCACCAGGGCGTCGAGCACGTGGCGGCCCGGCTGGATCTCCCCGATGCCGGCTCAGCGGGCGGCCAAGCCCCCCGCGGCGTCTTCGTCATGGCCCACGGAGCAGGTGCCGCGATCTCCTCTGACTTCATGGAGGCGATCGCCCCCAGAATCGCGGACGCGGCGGCTCTCGTGGTCGTGCGCTTCAACTACGCCTACGCCGAGAAGATGGAGCGCACGGGGTCACGCCTGCCTCCAGAGCAGCTTCGGGCCCTTGAAATCGTCCACAGGGGGGTGTTCCAGTGGGCCCGTGATCGATTCCCAGAGCTGCCCTTGGTCGGCGGTGGCAAGTCCATGGGTGGACGCGTGTCGAGCCTCATGGCCGCCGACGGTGAGCCCGTCGATGGGCTTATCTTCCTCGGCTATCCGCTCCACCCCGCGGGCAAGCCGGACAAGCTGAGAACGGAGCATTTCCCGAAGCTTCAGTCCCCGCTACTTTTCCTACAGGGCACCCGGGACGCGCTCGCTGATCTAGAGCTGCTGCGCCCCGCACTTGAGCTCCTACCGAACCAGCCGACCCTCCATGTCATCGAAGGCGGCGACCACAGCTTCTCGGTCCTCAAGCGCTCGGGACGCACAATGGACGAGGTCCTCGACGAGATTGCGACCGCCGTGGCGGACTGGGCCACGAAGACGCTCCCCGGCGTCTGAGCACCCCCCGCCCCTGCGCCCTTACTCCATGGCGTGTTCAAGCGCATCACGCACGAGCCGCAGCACGTGGTCGTCCGTCAGCCTGAAGTACACGTGCCGACCCTCGCGGCGGCGGCGCACAAGCTCGACCCCCTCAAGGAGCTTCATGCGATGAGAGACGGTGGAGAGCGGCTCGTCCAGCGTCGCCGCGATCTCGGATCCACACGCTTCTCCCTGGCTCAGGAGCTCCAAGGTCCGCAGCCGCTGCTCGTCGCCCAGCGCCTTGAAGAGCTGAACCGCTCCCCGGAAGGCTCGATCCGGAAGGGGTGATTCGACCCTCGCCGCGTGCTCATGGGGAGTGCAGGAGTCTGCGCCTGGGTTTTCGTGGGCCATGGCGGCATTGTCGGGCAAGGGCCCCGCCCAGGGAATCCGAAACTGACAGTTGCATGGTTGTCGAAGCGTCCAAGCAGGCCCCCTGCGGGATTCACAGACTCCTGCCCATGACTCCCCGATACCCCAAGCTCATCTCTTCCGTACTTCGTCGACCATTGAGCCACGCTGTGGGCCTGATCGCGGCCACTTCGTCCGTCGCGCTCGCCCAGAGCCCAACCTTCCAGACCCCCGGCATGCCGAACTGGGCCGCCTCAGGCCAGATCGACCGCTTCTCCTCGGACTTCAACCCGGCCATCGGCGCACTCGTCGACGGCTTCGGTGACTACGTCATGACGGACGAGGACGACGGCGAGGGCCTCGACCTCTTCCTACGCAGCTTCGAAATGACCGTGAACGGTCGGATCGACCCGAACTGGTACGGCTACGCCGTTGTCGTGTACTCCGATGAAGAGGTCGAGCTAGAGGAAGCCGCCGTGACCTACGCTGGCTTCGAAGGCAACACGACGCTGCGCTTCGGCCGCTTCTTCGTCGACTTCGGGAAGCAGATGCAGGCTCACATCCACGACCTGCCCTACCCGGACCGTCCGGGCGTCCTGGCGGAGTACCTCGGCGAGGAGCTGCCGGGCGTTGGCGCCCAGGTCGATCACTGGTGGACGACGGGCGAGTCCTCGGCGCTACGCGCGTCCCTCGGAATTTTCAGCGAGTTCGAGCTGGGCGGCCACGGCGAGGAAGGAAGCGGCGAGCCGTCGGTGGCCCAGCCGGAACGCGGCGACGCCAACGACCTTGGCCTCACCGGGCGCATCACGCAGTTCATGGACGCGGGCAAGACCGGCGTCTTCCAGTGGGGCGCCTCCGCAAGGCACATCGGCGCATACTCGGCCGAGGATGAGGCGAGCGGCGCGAGCATCGAAGGGCTCTCCACGACGACGTTCGGGCTCGACGCGACCTACGGCTTCGACTCAGACGACGGCCTCTCCGGATGGACGTTCGGCACCGAGTACCTCTTGGCGACCGGCGACATCGGCGCGGAGTTCGACGGGGTTGGCGCATCAGTGCTGAGCGGCGACCGCGGAGGGTACTACGCCTGGGCCGAGCGACGCGTGAATCCCCAGAACGCGTACGGCCTTCTCGTCAGCTCCTTCGAGCATCTCGAAAGCGCGCCGACGGACGAAATTCAGATCACCGGCTACTACACTCACTTCTTCTCGGAGTTCGCCCGACTGCGGTTCGCGGTCAGCCACGCCGATATCGAGGAGGCAGAGGATTCGACCCGCTTCCTCGTACAGCTCACGACTTTCTTCGGCCCCCACGCCCACGGCGTGAACTGGTAATGCGACTCCTCCTACGACTCACCTTCCTGCTCGCGGGTCTGTTGACCCAGGCAGCGCCTGCAGCCTCGGCTGCAGTGCTGACCACTGGATTCGCGACGGGCGAGAAGATTCGCGTCGTCGCCACGCTGCCTGACCTCGCCAACCTCGCCCAAGAGATCGGCGGCGACCGTGTCAGCGTCAAGGCGCTCGCACGCCCGGGCCAAAACCTGCACGCCGTACGCGTCAAGCCCTCCCACCTCGTCGCGCTCTCCAAGGCCGATCTCTTCCTCCAGGTAGGCCTCAGCCTCGAGCACGCATGGGTCCCCGGGCTGCTGCAAACCGCGCGGAACCGAGACGTGCTGCCGGGCATGGACGGTTTCGTCAGCGCGGGCGCGGGGTATGAGATGATCGAAGTGCCCGAGCGGGTCGACCGAGGCGTCTCTGCCGACGTGCATCCACAGGGCAATCCGCACATCAACATCTCCCTGGGCGGCGGACGCTTCATGGCCCAGCGCGTGCTCGACGGGTTGATTCGCGTCGATCCGGCGGGTGAGGCGCCCTATCGCCAGGGCTTCGAGGCCTGGTGCAAGCGCTACGACGCGGCCCGAGTGCGCTGGGACCTGCTCGGGAAAGCCGTCGCCGCCACCGGGCAGTCGGCGTGCCTCTACCACCAGGAGTTCGACTATCTCCTGGGTGAAATGGGCCTCGACATCGCCGCATTCCTCGAGCCACGCCCCGGCCTGGCGCCGACTCCATCGCACCTGGCCACCGTCATCCAGACGATCAAGGAGAAGAAGATCCCGGTGGTCCTTACGGCGCCCTGGTCCAACAACAAGCACTGCGCTCGCGTGGCCAAGCTCACCGGGGCGAAGGTGCTTGAGCTACCTGTCATGGTCGGCGGCGCGGACAACCAGAGAACCTGGATCGAAACGACCGACCGCTCGGTGCGCCTGATTGCCGAGGCCTATGGAGTGGACGTCAAGGCCACCCTTGCTGCGGCCCCGGCTGCCGCGAAGGGCGGGCAGAGCCGCCCGTGACCGCCATTCTCCACATGCGCGATGTGTCGCTTGGCTACGGCGATACGCACGTTCTGTCGGGCGTGAACCTCAAGCTGCCACGGGGCGCCTTCGCCACGGTCGTCGGCGCCTCGGGGAGCGGGAAGTCCACTCTCCTGCGCGCGGCGGCGGGGCTCCTCCCCGCGCTCAGCGGCAGCATTGAATGCGATGCACGCGAGGTCGCTTGGGTCCCACAGTCCGAATCCATGGGCCTCCTCCATCCGGTGAACGTGGCTGAGGTGGTCAGCGCCGGCTCGGCGAAGCACGGGCGCCTGGCTCGACGCGAGGCCGAAGCGGCCCTCGACTCGCTCGGGCTGAGCGGCTTCGGACATCGCCGCTTCGACCAGCTATCCGGCGGGCAGCGCCAGCGCGCACTCGTCGCCCGCGCGCTCCTCCAGCGCGCTCCGCTGATGATCCTCGACGAGCCGACGAGCGCTCTCGATGACGAGTCGGCCGCAAGGGTCCGCCACGCCGTTGCAGAGCACGTGCAGGAGGGCGCCACCGTGCTCTACACAACGCACAGCCACGAAGAACTACGGACTCATGAGACGATCCAGATCGTGGTCGAGAACGGCACCATTCGCAGGACCGAGGTGCCCGCGTGGACCTGAGCACCTTCGTAGAGCTGTTCGCCTGGCCGCTCATCGCGCTCGGACTTGCCTCGATTGCGGCGCCGCTCGTCGGCGCCTTCCTCGTGGCGCGCGGGACCGCGTTCCACGGCATCGCGCTACCCCAGGTAGCGGCGTTCGGCGTGGCCGTCGGCTTCGCATTGCTGCCCTTCCTCCAGGAGTTCCCTTGGGCCGTTGCCGGCGAAGGTGGGCACTCGCACGGTGCGGAGGAACCCTCTCGCGCCTGGCTAGCCACCTGCGCCGGCGCGTTCGTGGTCGCCGCACTCGTTCTGTTCGAAGGCTGGAGATCCAAGTCAGCGCAGCAGGACCAGGGGGCCCGGGTCGCGGCCACGTTCGCGATCGCTAGCGGTGGAACCGCGCTCGCCGCCCAACTCTCCCCCATGGGCGGGATCCACGTCGGTGCGCTGCTAGGCGGCGAAACCCTGAGCACGGGGCCTGCAGACGCGGCCATCTTGGGCGCGGTGGCCCTCTTCGTGGTGGCCGCCACGATCGGGGGCTGGCGGGCCATCACTCTGGCGGGGCTCGACCCTGAGTTCGCACGCGCCGCAGGAAGGAGACTTCGCGGGGCCAACCTCATGCTCCACGCGATGACGGCGGCGGTGGTGATCACCGGTTCACTCACGGTGGGCGCGCTGCCGATGTTCGCGCTGCTGGTGATTCCAGCGATGGCGGTGCGCGCTTCGGCCGGATCCATGGGCCGCTACCTGCTGCTCGCGCCCTTATTGGGCGTCCTCAGTGCCGCCATTGGGGCCGCACTCGCGTTCCGATACGACCTGTCCATGGACGCGTCGGTCGTGGCGGGATGCGCGCTAGCTGGTGGTGGCGCAGCGCTCGTGGGCGCTCGCACACGTTGACGACTCGACGGGCAAGATCTCGAGCTGCATCACGCCCGCCGACCCAAAGGTCGATTCAGGGTTCGACTCAAGGGATGCCTGCTCGGCCATGAAGGCGGGCGTCTGAGCCGGGCTCGACTCTGGCTTGATCGGGGCGGACTGAGCGCAGATCGTCGCTAGCACTGGCGCTCCGGCCCCCTTGACAGGCTCCGGGGTGCTTCCGAGGAAGGCCGTGACGGTCAGAACCGTTCCCAGGAG
>JBLIHL010000440.1:0-5395 GCA_047635895.1 Paracoccaceae bacterium
TCGCGCCGTGCCGCACGCGCCCTACGGGCACGCGCTATGGCCCGGGCGTCCTGCGGACGCATGGGGCGGCTTCGGGCTCGTCGCTGAGACACAACACGCAACACACAACACTCGCCCATGCGGGCGAGCGGGATCATGGGCTCGGGGTGGCGGTCCAGAGCGAGATTTCTAGCAATCAGAGCTGAAACGCAACAGGGCAGCCTGGCTAGAGACCTGCAGCGCCTCCCAACGCCGTCTCGCTTTCAACTCGCCCAGGCAACCCCATGCTCTTTGCGTCCTTGCTCATGCTCGCAGCTCCTGCGATTTCCTTGCCGGAGCCGATTCTTCACGGTGGCGTTTTTCCGCCGCCGCCTTCGGGGGGCGAGGATCCGCCGCCGCCGCCCAATCCTGGTGGCACGAGCCCGCCGCCGGGTGTTCCGCTTGTGCCGGGACCATCGGCGCCTGGGCCGGCTTCCCCTGGGCCTACTAGGGCGCCGCGCGCGAGTTTGCCTGGGCCCTCCAGCCCTGGCGCCGCGGGGCCTCCGGCTCCTTCGGCTCCGCAGGGCGGGAAACCGACGTCTGGTGGTGGGGCGGTTCCTGCGAAGGATTGGATGGACTGGTCGCACTGGTGGTACCTCGAGCGCGATCCGTACCTGCAGCTCAGGGAAAGGGTGCGTGCTCGGGCCGCAGCCCTTCCAGGGCGCGAAGGGCGGCCTCCACGTCCTTGACCTCCACCTCGAATCGTCTCGCCCATTGGTCGAGCACGATGGATTCTCCGGCTTTCAGCGCCCCGCGGAGATCCTCCCCGAGGTCGAACAGGCGTCCGTCACGATCGCTATCCATGGTGGCCCCGGTGAATCCGGGGAATCCGCGTCGTGGTCTCTTGTGGCTTTCTGATCATCTCAGGGGGCGAAGCGCCTATGCCCTCACGGTCCGCCGGTTCCTTTCGGTTATATCTCGAAGGTGCCATCAGCGGAGCCGCTCGCCGAGGACTCCGAGGACCCGGCCGAGCCTGCGACGGACGGCCGTCGGTGAGGCGCCCGTTCGATGGGCGATCTCCTCCAGCGTGAGCTCCTCGAAGTGACGCATCAGAAGGGCCTCGCGGTCCGGCTCGTCGAGCCGCTCGACGGCTTCTGCCAGCCGGCGATTCTCATCGGACCGCGCGGCCGCTGAAAAGGGGCCCGTCACCGACGCGCGAGCCGCCGCCAGCAGAACGCTCGCCGGATGCGCGGCTCCAGGCGGCGTCCGCTTGAGCCGGCCTCCACGACGGCCGAGGTCCGCCATACGGTTCTCCGCGATTCGGCAGAGCCACGCACTAAAGGCCCCTGGACCGCGGGCTTCGAAGCGCTCAAGTCCTTCCAGCGCGGCGGTCCAAGTCTCCTGGACCACATCGCAGGGCTCAAGTTCGCTGCGGAGGCGCTCGCCCATGCGCAGTCGAACAAAGAGCAGGAGCCGGTCACCTGCTTCGGCGAACAGCGCGTTGAGCGCGGTCGGGCTTCCTGCGCGGGCCTCCATGAGCCAGCGTTCCGTGGGGAAGCCAGCGTCGTGTTCCCCCGGCATCACGTCTTCCAACGCTAACCGCCCGGCGGCAGCTCGTAGATCCCACGCGGACCGCCCGCCAGCCGCTCCTGGTGGACGAGGTGGTCCCAAACCTCAATCGGATAGCGCCGCGGCGGCATGATCCCGGTGATGGTTGACCTGCGGCCTGAGCTCATGGGGCCACCGCCGAGGGACGACTCCGCGTCGAGGATGGTGATCTTGAGCGACTTGCGGTACGCCTTCATCGCGCGCTTGAGCACCATGCGGTCGTGCTCGAGCATGACGCGGTCGCCTGCGTGCCAGGCGCCGACGATAGAGCCTAACGCGTCGGCATCACGGTCCGCGACGGCCGCGGTGAGCTCCGGGTCGGCGTCGGCGGCGATGCCGTAGTGGGCGAGAGCCTCGCGCGCCGTGGACCAGGCGGTATCGCTGGTGCCATCGGCATCGAGCTCCTGGACCACGCCGGTGAGCACCGAGTGGACCAGGGACATTTCTGAGTCGTGCATGGGGGGGGCTCCAGATAGGGGGGAGGGCGTCAAGATAGCCGGGCGGAGCGAAGTGGCGGCTGGCTTTCGCTACTCTTGCCTCCAGGATGGCAGCTGAACACTCATGAGCGAAGCGAAGGCACAAGCGAATCCAGAACGGAACTCTCCGGCAGGAGGCGAACCCAAGCCCCGGGAGAGCTGGAGCACGCGGTGGACCCGATGGAGGTTCAACGTCCATCCGGCCTACCGGGGAACCGGTGCCCGGATCACGTTCATCGCCTCGGACTGGAGCGAGATCAGACTGCGGATCCCGCTCAGCTGGCGAACGCGCAACATCGTCGGCTCGATCTTCGGCGGGAGCCTCTACGCCGCGCTGGATCCGATCTACATGATCCAGATGATGCGCGGCCTCGGCCCTGATTTCATTGTCTGGGACAAGGCGGCCACGATCCGCTTCAAGCGGCCCGGGCGTGAAACCCTGTTCGCGACTTTTCGGATGCCGGCCAAGGAAGTGGAGGCGGTACGAACAGAAACGCTCTCCCAGGGGAAGCTTGAGCGGACCTACACGGTCGAGCTAGTGAACGCCTCGGGTGAGACGCATGTGGTGTGCGAGAAGGTGCTTAGCATTCGATGGAAGGGTGCTCCCAATAGTGGCGGCTGATTTCTTTGGTACGGACTTTGAAACTTCTGCGTATCCTCAACGGTGATCTCCCACACGGCCGCTGCCCTTACGCCCATGTCCAAGTCGCCTGCACCCAGCCAGTCTTCCTCGCCGCGGTCCGTGCCTGAACCGCCTCCAGCGGGCTTGATGCCCAAGCTCTCGATGGCCTACGGGATCTTCGTGTACTTGCTAAGCGTCGCAACGCTGGCCTACACGATCGCGTTCGTGCTCGACCTGCCCGTCCCACACACGGTGTCGAGCGGCCCGTCCCGTCCCTTCTGGACCGCGGTTCTCGGCAACGTGGGGCTGCTATCGCTCTTCGGCTTGCAGCACAGCATCATGGCGCGCCCCGCATTCAAGCGGGTGCTCTGCTCCGTCGTGCCCGCGCCGGTCGAACGAAGCACCTATTGCCTGGCCACGTGCGCGGCGCTCATCGCACTGTTCGTGTTTTGGTCACCGATCGAGACCACCGTTTGGAGCGTGACCACGTCATGGATCGCGATCGGGCTGCGCCTGTTTGCGTGGGCAGGGTTTGGGCTGTTGCTCCTCGCATCGTTCCAGCTCAATCACTTTGAGCTCTTCGGCTTGCAGCAGCCGTGGTACGCGCTCACGGGACGCAGCGTTCCCACGCCGCACTTCCGGATGCCAGCGCTCTACGCGCACGTGCGGCATCCGATCTACCTCGGCATGCTGATGGGGATCTGGTCGACGCCGCACATGACCCAGGGGCACCTACTGTTCGCGGCCGTGGCGACGGCCTACATCTTCGTCGGCAGCACGCTAGAGGAAATCGATCTCGCGAGTTCCCTTGGCGCGCCCTACAAGCGCTACCAGCGCGAGGTCAGCCGACTGGTCCCGGTCCGCACCCTACTTCGCCGCGGCGGAGCGAAGCCTTCGGATCCTGCTTAGGCGCCGCGTGGGCGCCACTCCTGCCCATGGCAGAGCGTAGGTCCCTTAGCAGATCCTGTGCAGACTCCAATCCGATCGACAGCCGGATCAGGTTCTTGCGTGGCCGCGGCGCTGCCCCTTCGGGGACAGACGCGTGGGACATGTAATGGGGCAGCGAGATGGACGACGCCACGCCGCCGAAGCTCACCGCCGTGGAAAAGAGCGTCACGTTACGTATGAGGGCCTCGGCGCATTCAGCGGAGTCCGCCTCGAGCGTGATCAGCACGCCCGCGCCCGACGCCTGGCTGCGGTGGAGTGCATGGCCCGCGTGGCTCTGCAAACCCGGGTAGTGCACGGCCTGGAGACCACGCTCGCTCTGCAGCGCGCTGGCGAGTTCCAGCGCCGTGGCCTGCGCGCGTTCCAGGCGAACGCCTAGCGTTCGGATGCCGCGGGCGAGTAGCCACGATTCGAACGGCGCGAGGGCGGAGCCGTCCGCGTTGCGCTTGTTCTGCAGCGTTTTTGCGAGGTCGCTAGCGCGGGTGAGCACGACGCCTGCGGTGACGTCGCCGTGTCCTGCGAGACCCTTCGTTGCGGAGTGCACAACCAGGTCAGCGCCCAGGTCCAGCGGCCGCTGGAGCCAGGGCGTCATGGCGGTTCCATCCACGCAGACGAGCGCGCCGTAGCGGCGGGCCAGCGCCGAAACGGCCGCGATGTCGGTGATCTCAAGCCGCGGATTCGAGGGCGTCTCGAAGAGCACGAGTCGAACGCCTCCGCGGGAGAGTGCGGCCTCGAGTTCGATCAGGCGACCGAATTCATCCCCACCGAGATCCACGTGCTCGATATCGACACCGGGCAGGTGCTGGTGCGCGAAGCGCTGGGTGCCGCCGTAGAGGTCGCGCCCCAACAGGACGCGCTCGCCGGGTAGCACAAGCCGCAGGACGGCTGCGATGGCGGCCATGCCGCTGGCATAGCACAGAGCGTGCTCGGCGCCCTCAAGCTCGGCCAGCAGCGCCTCGGTGTTCTGACGCGTGGGGTTGTCGGTGCGGGTGTAGTCGAACTCGCCGAACTCGGTTGGGCTTTCCTGGGCGAAGGTGGCGGTCTGGTAAAGCGGGGCGGACGTAGCTCGGTAGGGATCGCCGCTGAGAGCCGCGCCGGATCGAACGCTGATGGTCCATGGTGAGGTGGGCGTGCTCATCGGCTCTCTCCCTGGTCCGGCTGGACGATCGAGTCGTCGACGTTGGCGAGAGGGGGCGCGCCCGCGACGAGGCTCAGTCGCCTGCAGATGGCGAACACATCGCCCATGACGGACGTGGCCGTGGGCCAGGCGCCCGCGCCGAGTCCGTGGATGACGGTGGAGGGGGCGTGGGCGTGCTCCAGCACCAGTGCGTTGGCGGCGCCGCCTAGCTCGAACAGCGGATCACCGGCGGCAACGGACTGCAGGACAATGCTGGCGATCGGACCGACCTCGGTCGGATGGACGGATCCCACCAGGCGCAGTCGGTGCTCCGGCGCTGATCCGAGGTCGATCCCTTGGCGGGCGTCCTCGTCCTCGTGTCGGGTCGCGCTCTTGGTTCGCCCCAGCTCATTGCCTACGTTCGGGCCTACGTTCGGGCCTAAGTTCGGGCCCAAGTTCGGGCCCAAGTTCGGGCCCGCTTCGAGGGAGTCCCGACGGATCCACCGCAGCTTCGCGTCCGGGTCTTGCAGCCAGCCGGCGGCGCGCGCGAGCAGCTCGAGCTTGCAGACGATGTCGCTCCCATTCAGGTCGCTCGTCGGGTCGGCCTCCGCGAGCCCGGCCTCCTGGGCTGCCTCGATGGCGTCATTCCAGGAGCACCCCAGGCGGAGG
>JBLIHL010000441.1:0-5387 GCA_047635895.1 Paracoccaceae bacterium
GCGATCTCGACCCTGAGGGGTTCGAGTTCTCCGACGCGGCCCTGGAGCGAGCCAATTTCTTTGGTTGAGGTCTTCTCCAGCACGGAGGCGCGCGCTAACGCGGCTTCGAGCTCAGCTTCGACCTTGGCCAGCTTAGGCACGAGGGGCTCCAGCGTCTTGAGACGCTCCGCCGACGAGCTCAGCGACGAGCGCGTGGACTCAAGCTCCACCGGAAGTGGCTCGAGCTCGTCGAGGCGCTTCGTCAGCGCCTTGATCTCCGTCGCCGCCTGGTTGCGATCCGCTTGGAGCTCGGCGCGTAGACGTTGAAGGTCCTCCTCGCGATCGGCGAGGCGAGGCTCCAGCGGCTCCAGCTCGGAGAGGCGGGAACGCAGGGACGCGATCTCTTCGGCGCTGCTTCGCACGAGTTGGTCGCGATCCTTGCGCAGCTCGCCCAGTTCGCCGACCGTCCGGTCCAGCGATCCCGGAAGCGGGCTCAGCTCCTCGACGCGCGCGCTGAGCGTCGCGATCTTGACGGCTGTATCGCGCTCAAGCTCGGCCCTTGCGGCCCGCGTGGCGTCCAGCTCTTCGGAGGTTTCCCGCAGCTTCTTCGGCAGCGGCTCCAGCTGGGCCAGGGACACGCGTAGCTCGGTGATCATCTCGGTGGTCGAGGCGTCAAGGTTGGCGTGCCGCTCCGTGAGCACAGCGAGGCGCGCTTCCGTTTCGGTGAGCTTGACCGGGTAGGGCAGTAGCTCTGCCACCCGCTCCTCGAGCGCCGCAATTTCGCTGGTGCTTTCCTCCTCGAGCTGCGCCATCGCTGCACTCGTGGATTCGAGGGCCTCAGTCGTGGCCTCGAGCTGTTCGGGCAGTGGCTCGAGTTCGCCGACAGTTGCCCGCAGTACGCGGATGGTCTCCGAGGTGGCTGCCTCCAGCTCGGCCTTGGCGGCGCGCGTGGCCTCCAGCTCCTCGGCCGTGGCCTGGAGCTTCTCGGGCAGTGGCTCGAGCTCGGTCAGCGTGGTCCGCAGATCGAGAATGGTCTCGGTGGACGACGATTCCAGCTCGGCACGGGCGGCGAGGGCCTCCTGGAGCTGGGAGCGGGTCTCTTCCAGCTGCGCCGGGATGGGCTGCAGCTCGGCCAGCGAACCGCGCAGCTCCTGAATGAGCTCAGATGTCGACGTGTCGAGGTTGGAGTGCTCGTCCGTTAGCGCGGTGATCTGCGCCTCGGCCGTCCCGAGCAGCTCCGGATACGGCTCCAACTCGGTCACGCGCGACCGCAATGAGCGGATCTCATGGGTCGTCTCCGTGCGCAGGTCGTCGTAATTCTTCTGAATGACCTCGAGCGCCTCGGTCTTCGCCGTGAGCGTTTCCGGAAGGTCCACGAGGGAACGAAGTCTCGCCTGGAGCTCCTCCGTTTCCATGGTCGTACTGGCGAGGAGCTCGTCGCGCTCCCTCTTGATCATGTCCAGCTCGATGGTGACGCCTTCGAGCTTCTCGGGAAGGTCGACGAGCCTCTCGAGCTCGGAGCGGAGGCCGGTGATCTCCTCGGTCGACTCCCGCACGACGGTGTCCCGCGCGGTGCGTGCTTCATGCAGCTCCTTCTCCACGTGGGCGAGCTTGGTCGGAAGGGGCTCCAGCTGGGAGAGTCGAAGGGCCAGCTGGCCCTTCGTGTCCTCTGCTTCCCCGGTGACGGTCTGGACCGTATACGTGGCCTCGGCCTCGGCAGTCTTGATGCGCTCAGCGGCCTCGGTCTCGATTCGCTCGATCTCGCGGGCGGTCTTCTCCGTGAGGAGGGCCTTCGCGGCGCGGATCTCGTCGAGCTCTAGACGCGTGGCCTCGAGCTCGTCCGAAAGGGGCTCCAGTTCGCACACGCGCGAGCGGAGCTCCTTGAGCTCCTGGGTGGACGATCCTTCCAGCTTGGCGTAGCGCTGGCGCCAGTCCTCGATCGCCAGCTCGGCGCTCCGCAGCTTCGCGGGAATGGGTTCCAGCTCGAGGATGCGCTCCTCGAGGCCGGTCAGGGCCGCGCCGGTCGCCTCGTGATCCTCGCCTGCGCGACGCTGCCATGAAGCCAGCTGGACCTCGCGCTTCCTCAGCTCGTCCTGGAGCAGCTTGGCCTCCAGGCGGTGCTGTTCGTGGACGCCTCCGAGCTGGCGAGCGAGGTTCTCGACCTCCAGGCTCAGGCGATCACGATCTTCGGAGAGCTCCTTGAAAACACGCGTCTTACGATCGGACTCGGCTTTGGTGGAGGCCACCGCCGTTTCGATCTTGCCGCGCTCGCCCTGCAGGCGGCCCAGGAGGTTGTTCTGATCCTCATACGCCTGGCGGACGTCCAGGGCGCCCTTGCGCTCTGCCTCCGCCTGCTGGCGCAGCACCGCGATCTGCTGGACCTGGGTCTCGAAGGTCCCCTTGATCTTCTTGACGTCGATATTGTTCTGGTTCAGCGCCGCTACGGCCGCCTCCCGATCCGCCTCGGCGAGGCGGAACTTGCGGTCCCAGAGCTCCTGCTGGACCCTGTGCTGGGTCAAGCTCTGGCGCTTGGCGTAGGCCCAAGCGATCACGCCACCTAGGGTGGCGCCACCGAGAATGAGCGGTAGCTGGTTCAAAACGGGCGATCCGTTTGCGACAGCGATATTCGCCCACAGCGTGGACGTAAGCCATGACCCCATGGTCAAAAGCGGTTGAGCAAGGCCCATCATGTATTCGTATTTGGAGCGCGACGCGCGCGTTCCGTTTCCCCTTGGGACGAGCGTAGCGATTCGAAACGCCAGATTCCCGCGTCCTGTTGCCCGGTTCTGCGAACCTGCACAGGTCTCTGACCAAACCCCACTCCCATGAAGCTCAATAACATGCTCACAGGCACCGTTTTTACCCTCGCACTGGTCGCCATTCTCCTGATCGGCTGCACCGGGCCGGCCGTCGGTTTTGATGGGTCCCGCCTCGGCGGTTGCCCGGCCTCACCTAACTGTGTCTGCAGCGAAATGGACCCGGACAACGGCGCTCACGTGGCCCCGTTCGCGATTCCGGAGGGTGTTGCGCCTGCCACGGCGTTCGAGGCCCTGGCCGGGCTGGTCGCCGAGAAGGCCGCTATCCAGACCCGCGAGGCCGGATACCTGCACGCCATCTACAAAACCCGCTGGCTTCGTTTCCGCGATGACTTCGAGGCTCGGCTCGACGCTGAGGCGGGGGTGATTCACGTGAGATCGGCTTCACGCCTTGGGTACTCCGACCTCGGGATGAACGAGCGCCGGGTCAACAACCTGCGCAAGCGCCTCTCGGATTCGCTTCAATAGCGCCCGCATGAGCCCCCGGCAAAGCCTCCCCATTGACGATCTCCTTCCGGACATCGTGGCTGCGATGACGCCAGAGGCCGACTCGGCGGGCGCCGGAGCCGAAGCTGGCGAGGCCTCGACGGCGGGGACCGCCGTGCTTGTGGCGGCACCGGGTGCCGGAAAGACGACCCGGGTGCCACCCGCTCTGGAGGCCGCGGGGCTCGGTCCGATCGTGATCCTGGAGCCCCGGCGCATCGCGGCCCGGGCGGCTGCCCGGCGGGTGGCCGAGGAGCAGGGCTGGCGCGTCGGCGAGGAGGTCGGCTACCACGTCCGTTTCGACAAGAAGTGCGGGCCGAAGACGCGCGTGCTCTTCTGCACCGAGGGCATCCTGCTCGCGCGCCTCCAGGCCGACCCGTTCCTGGAGGGGGTCGGGTGCCTCATCTTCGACGAATTCCACGAGCGCAGCCTGGACGCTGACCTGGCCCTGGCGATGGCCCGCAGGGTCCGGGCCGACGTGCGGCCCGATCTCGGGATCCTCGTGACGTCGGCGACCCTCGATCCGGACCCCGTCTCGCGATTCTTGGGCGGGGCGCGCGTGCTGCACAGTGACGGGCGTTCGTACCCGATCGACCAGCGCTTTATGCCGCCCGTCGCGGCGGCCGCCGGCTCGTTCACCGGATCGGGCCGGACCGAAGCGCTCGAGGAGCACGTGGCGCGCGGCGTGAACCTGGCTCTTAAGGAAACGGAGGGCGACGTTCTCGTTTTCCTCGCGGGCGTGGGGGAGATCAAGCGCTGCGCCGAGCGGCTGGCGCGGATCCCGAAGATCGAGATTCACCAGCTCTTCGGCGATCTCGACCCAGCCGCCCAGGACGCGGCGCTGCGCGAGGGCCCGAAGCGGCGCGTGGTCCTGGCGACCAACGTGGCCGAGTCGAGCGTGACGGTGGGCGGCGTGCGGGCCGTTGTAGACAGCGGCGAGGCGCGTGTCCTTCGCCACGACGCAGGTTCAGGTGTGGACCGTCTGATGGTCGAGCGCATCGACCGCGCGGCGGCCGACCAGCGCGCAGGCCGGGCGGGCCGGCTCGGACCCGGGCTCTGCGTGCGGCTGTGGAGTCAAATCGACGATCGAACGCTCGACCCCTTCCTGGTCCCAGAGGTGCGTAGGCTGGACGTGGCTGCGCCCGTGCTAGAGCTTGCCAACTGGGGCGAGTCGGACGTGTCCGCGTTTCCCTGGTTCGAGCGGCCGCGGCCGGGCGCGATCGAAGGGGCGCTGGAGCTCTTGGGTGGACTCGGGGCGCTCGATGCGCGCGGGCACATAACGGAGAAGGGGCGCGCGATGTCACGGCTGCCACTGGCTCCGCGTCTGGCGGCTCTTGTGCTGTCGGGGCGTGATCACGGCGTGCCCGAGATGGCGGCGCTGGCGGCTGCGCTTCTTTCGGAACGGGATCCTTTCCGAAGGCGCGGCGGGGGAGGTCACTCTGGGGCCGGGCGGCGCGACGCCACCGAGTCCGACGTGTTCGAGCGCTGCGTGGCGCTCGACGGAGGCCCGGCGGGTCGGCACCTCGACGCATCGCGCACCGGTGCTCGTCAGATTCTGCGCGTCAGGGATCAGATCCTCCGCAGCGTGTCGGGTCGGTCGGGCAAGAAGGCGCCACGTGCCGCGAGCGAGGAAACCGGCCTCGCGAAGGCGCTGTTCGCTGCGTTCCCGGACCGCCTGTGCATTCGGCGCCCGGACGACGCTGAACGCGCGGTGATGGCCGGAGGTAAGGGGCTGCGCATGGGCTTCGAGTGCGGCGTGACCGAGGCCGAGTTCTTCGTGGCCGTGAGGCTCATGTCCGGCCGCAAGCCCGGTGACGAAGACATCGTACAGATGGCGTCAGGCGTCGATCGCAGCTGGATTGACGGGGGCGAAACGCGCGTGTCGACGCGCCCGATTTTCGATGCGGCGCGTGGGCGGGTCGTCGGCCGCAGGCGTGAGATGCTGGGCCCGCTGGTGCTCTCGGAGGCGGACCATCCGGACTGCCCGGCGGCGGAGGCGGAAGAGGTGCTCGTGGAAGAGGCGCTCAAGGATCCGGTCCGTGCCCTTGGGCTCGATCGTCCCGAGGTGGCCGGCGTGCTTGAGCGGGTTCGTTTCCTGCGTGCCAACGT
>JBLIHL010000442.1:0-5373 GCA_047635895.1 Paracoccaceae bacterium
GGCCAGGGAACGGCTGGCGCATCAGGATCCGCTCATCGAGCCCCATGTACCGACCGACCTCACGAACCTCGTCCTTGAAGAGCTCGCGAAGCGGCTCGACGAGCTCCATGTCGAGGTCGTCGGGAAGCCCCCCCACGTTGTGGTGGCTCTTGATGACGGCGGTGTTACCGCCGTGAACGGCGACCGACTCGATCACGTCCGGGTAGAGCGTGCCCTGGCCAAGGAAGCGAGCCTCCTTGAAGCGCTTGGATTCCTCGCGGAACACCTCGACGAACTCTTTGCCGATGATCTTCCGCTTGCGCTCGGGATCGGTGACGCCTGCGAGGCCGTCCACGAAGCGTTTGCGTGCGTCCACCGTCGTGAGGTCGAGGCCCACGTGGTCACGAAAAGCGTGCTCGACGAGCTCGCGCTCCCCTTTCCGCAGCAGCCCGTTGTCCACAAAGATGCAGTGCAGGCGATCTCCGATGGCGCGGTGCACGAGCACAGCGGCCACGGCGCTGTCCACGCCGCCGGAAAGACCGAGCACAACCTCACCCGTCTCGCCCACGAGGGTCTTGATCTTCTCGATCTCACGCTCGGCGATGTTCTCGGCCTTCCAGTCACCCGGCAGCTTGCAGACATCGAGAACGAAGTTCGCGAGCAGCTCGGCTCCGCGCACGGAGTGGCTGACCTCAGGGTGAAACTGAACGCCGTAGAAGTGCCGCTCGTCGTCACCAATTGCTGCGTGCTCGCACGTCGATGAGGACGCGATCGTGTGGAAACCCGACGGGAGCTTCATGACCTTATCGCCATGGCTCATCCACACGATGGTCTCGCTCTCGATGCCGGCGAAGAGCGCGTGGCTATCCTCGGAACGCTGGATCTCGGTGTGGCCAAACTCACGCTTGCCCGAGCCTTCGACCTCGCCGCCCAGCGTACGGCACATCCACTGCATGCCGTAGCAGATGCCGAGCACCGGAACGCCGAGTTCAAGAAGCGCCTCGGGGACCTCTGGAGCCCCCTCCGCGTACACGCTGGCCGGGCCACCGGAAAGCACGATACCTGCGAGGTTCATCTTGGACGCGGCGTCCAAAGCCTTGCCAGGCGGGTGAATCTCGCACCACGCTCCCGCCTCGCGGAGGCGGCGTGCGATCAGCTGGGCGTACTGGGTTCCGAGATCGACGATGAGAAGGCCCTGGGGCCGCTCGCCGAGCTGCATGTGCGCGGGCGTGGCCGCGGCTTCGGAGTTAGATGTGCTCATCCGCGATGTGCGTAGTTGCTGGACTCTTTGGTGATGGTGACGTCGTGGGGGTGGCTCTCGCGCACGCCCGCAGCTGTGATGCGGACGAAGCGAGCGCGCTCCCAGAGGTCGGGAACGGTGGCTGCGCCGCAGTAGCCCATGCCGGCGCGAACTCCGCCGGCAAGTTGGTAGACAAACGGGCTGAGCTTGCCCTTGTACGGAACGCGTCCCTCGATGCCCTCAGGCACGAGCTTCTTGACGTCGTCGATATCGCCCTGGCGGTAACGTTCCTTGGAGCCCTTCTGCATCGCGCCGATGCTGCCCATGCCGCGGACCGCCTTGAACGAGCGTCCCTCGGCCACGAACGTCTCGCCGGGGCTCTCGTCGAGGCCTGCGAAGAGGCTGCCCAGCATCACGCTCGACGCGCCGGCGGCCAGCGCCTTGACGATGTCCCCGGAGTAGCGAATGCCGCCGTCTGCGATCACGGGAATGCCCGTGCCCTTGAGCTCATTCGCCACCGACAGGACAGCGGTGAATTGGGGGACGCCGATGCCTGCAACGATGCGCGTGGTACAGATCGAGCCCGGCCCGATGCCGACCTTGACGCCGTCGACGCCAGCCTCGAACAGCGCCCTGCCCGCGGCTGCGGTCGCCACGTTGCCGGCCACGATGTCGACGTTCAGGTGCTTCTTGAGCTGCTCAACGGAGCGCATCACGTTCGTCGTGTGACCGTGGGCGGTGTCGACCACCAGCACGTCGACGTCCACGTCCACGAGGGCCTCTGCCCGCTCGAGATCATTGACTCCGATCGCCGCGCCCACGCGCAGGCGTCCGCGGTGGTCGCACGCCGAGCGAGGGAAGGCCGCCAGCATGTCCAAGTCCTTGCGGGTGATGAGACCCGCGAGGTTGCCCGCTCCATCGACGATCAGGAGCTTCTCCACCTTGTGCTTGTGCAGGAGCAAGCCCGCCTGATCGAGCGACGTGCCGACCGGGGCCGTGACCAGATCCTTGGCCGTCATGACCTCTTTGATCGGGGTCGAGTCTTCCTGGTGAAAGCTCGTATCGCGCCGCGTCAGGATGCCGACCACCTTCTGGGTCCCCTGCTCCAGGATCGGCAGGCCGCTAATGTTCTGGCTGCGCATGATCTGGCGCGCATCGCCCACCGTCGCGTCCGGCGTCAGCGTCACGGGGTCTTCGATCACGCCGTTGGCGGATCGCTTGACCTTGAGGGCCTCCTCGCGCTGGCCCTCGATGGAGAGATTGCGGTGGATCACGCCGATGCCGCCCTCACGGGCGAGCGCTACGGCCAGGCGCCACTCCGTCACGGTGTCCATCGCCGAAGAGCTGATGGGCAGATTCAGGGGTACGTTGGCCGAGAATCGCGTCTGAAGCTCGACATCGCCGGGCATGACGTCGGAGTGGTTCGGGATCAGGAGGACGTCGTCAAACGTCAGTCCTTCAATGAGTTCGGCCATGGTCAGCACCCGGATATCGGTGCGCGCTGGTGTGGTGAGGCGGGGTCACCAGAGGGCTCTCGGCCCGGCTTCTCTCGCCAAGCCCGAGTCCCCTACTGGAAACGGATTTGACGGTAGAGGTTAACCGGGCGGGCCGCCGTAATCCATCCTCCGCCCGCCCATCCGGTGCCCCGGTGGGAAAGAAATACCTTGGGTCCGCCATTCTTGGCCGTCGCCGGCGCCTCACCGTGGAGGGTTGCCCCCACTGACCGCGCCAGGGCTCGGCGGGACCCCAGCCGAGGCTCGGCCGCGGGGCTCAGCCGAAGGCCGGCAGAATCCACATGAATTTTCGGCTAACCAGAGAGCCGACTCGGCTTGGGCGTCACGCGTGCCGATAGCTTATGTATGGGACAGACCACGACAACGCCCGCGAAGCCGAAGGCAAGCGCGGCGGCAGCCGCGCATTCGCACCAGGAAGACCGCTCCAAGGGAGCAGCCATGACCTCTTCGTCCACCAAGAAGCCCATTGCTCGACCACAGGGCAAGACCAAGGTAGCCGTCGTCGGCGCTGGCTACATCGCCGACTTCCACCTGGACGTCCTGAAGGAGACGGATAACGTCGAGCTCGTGGCCGTCTGTGATGTGAGCAAAGAGAGGGCCGAGTCCGCTGCCAAGCGCTATGGGGCCCCCCACGCCGTCACCGACCTGACGGAGCTGAAGGGCCTCGGCGTCGAGATCGCCCACCTGGCTGTCCCGCCAGACCTGCACGTCAAGCTCACTCGCGCTCTCCTGGAGTCCGGCGTCGGCGTCCTCGTCGAGAAGCCCATCGCCCTCGACTCCAAGGATGCGCGAGAGCTGGCCGAGCTGGCCGATTCCCTCGGGCTGGCCCTCGGCGTCAACCACAACAACGTCTTCCACCCGTCCTTCCAGCGCCTGATGGCGAGGATCCAGGCCGGCGAGATCGGCCGCGTCGAGCACGTCCAGGTGACGCTCTCGGTGCCGCTGCGCCAGCTTGACGCGGGCGACTACTCCCACTGGATGTTCCGCGCGCCGCGCAATATCGTCTTTGAGCAGGCGGTTCACCCCCTCAGCCAGCTCGAGCACCTGCTCGGACCGATCCAGAGCGCCACGACCACCCAGCTCGCCACCACCGAGCTGCACCCGGGCCAGACCTTCCACAAGCGCTGGTCCACGTCGATGGTCGCCGAGAGAGGCACCGCTAATATGTACATGGCCTTCGGCGAGCCGTTCACACGCTCGACGATCCAGGTCCTCGGCTCAGACGGCGCCCTCGAGGCCGATCTGTTCCACGACCAGCTCAACGGCGAGCAGAAGACGCTCTACCTCGACTTCTGGAACAGCTACCTGGCGGGCTCCAAGCGCGCCAAGGCCCTCAAGAAGGACGCCCGTAGGGTCCTCAAGAACTGGAGCTTCTTCACCCTGGGCTTGGGCGCCCGCAGGGACGCGTTCTACGTGGGTATGCGGGACTCGATCCAGGCATTCCACAAGGCGCTGCGTGACGGTCAGCCGCTTCCGAACGACTCCTGGGCCGCCCTGCGCGTCACGGAGTGGGCCGAGGCCGTCGCGGGCGATACGTCCGCCACTCCCCCGCCAGTGCCTGAGTTCCCGGATCCGGGCGAGGCGCGCGAGAACGAGATCGTCGTCCTCGGCGGCACCGGATTCATCGGGCGCCGCGTCGTCGCGCGCCTCCTGGCGAAAGGCGAGAACGTGACCTGCATCACGCGCCGGAGCCACAGCCTTCCGCCCTCGATCGTCGAGCCGGCCCTCGCGGGCACCCTCCGCATGGTCCGCGCGTCGCTCGGCGACGAGGAAGGCATGGCGAAGGCGCTCAAGGGCGCTCGCCGCTGCATCCACCTCGCGACAGGCAACGGAAACGACTGGGCCGAGGTGCAGAAGGTCATGGTGGACGGTTCGGCCCGCGTGGCGGAGCAGTGCTCCGAGGCCGGCGTTGAGAGGCTCGTTTACGTGTCCTCCATCGCCGCGCTCTACACTGGACCGGACGGCCCCGCGGCCGCAGCCGGCGGCAAGATCGACGATTCGTGGGACACCGATCCCCAGCCGGAGAAGCGCCCGCTCTACTCCAAGGGCAAGGCGGCCGCCGAGAAGGCGCTGAAAGCCGTGGCCGACAGGACGGGCCTCAAGCTCGTTGTCGCACGTCCGGGCGTCGTGCTCGGCGAAGGTACCCCCATGCAGCACTCGGGTCTGGGCCTCTGGGTCCGCGACAATCACTGCGTTGGCTGGGGCCCGGGCGCCAACGAGCTTCCGCTCGTCCTTGCCGATGACGTCGCCGATGCGCTCGTCTCTGCGACCCTCGCGGCCGGCGAAGGCGTCGATGGCCAAGCCATCAACCTGTGCGCCAACCCGGGTATCACGGGGCATGAGGCCGTCAACGTCCTCACTGAGGCCACGGGTCGCAAGATGGAATTCCACCCGCGCGGCCTCAAGACCAGCCAGGTGATGGAGCTCGGCAAGTGGGTCGTCAAGATCGTCGGCCGCCGGAAGGTGGCCCTGCCTTCCTACCGCGACCTCAAGTCACGCGCGCTCATGAGCCCGTTCTCCAGCAACCTCGCGCGCGAGAAGTTGAACTGGAAGCCCGTAGAGGACAAGCAAGAGTTCCTCGACAAGGCGATCCGGATCTACGGCAGACAGGACGCCTGAATCCCGTGACGCAAGCGCCGC
>JBLIHL010000443.1:0-5362 GCA_047635895.1 Paracoccaceae bacterium
GCTACTTCAGCCAGTGAGGGCCTGCAGTGATCTGGCGGCGACGCGGAGTCCTGCCAGGTGAAGAACTGTCCCATGAGCCGGGCCCGGGGAAGCACACTTGTTTTCAAGTGCGCGTCCCCGGGCCCGGCTTCCTATCTCGGCTCGTGAACGTCAGGTCAGTTCGTGAACGTCATGCTGAAGCCGTCCGAGAAGTTCGACGTCGGCATGCCCGTGGACGACGAGTCGCGGAACCATGACTGGAAGTTCCAGGTGTCGCCCGCGTTCACCTGGACGAAACCGCCGGGCGTGGGATGCATCGCGAGGTTGAGGCTCAGGCTGATCACACCGGCCGAACCCGAGTTCTGGATCTGGCCAGGGCCCACGTAGCGCCCGATGCTGCCGCTGAGGCACAGGTTGCCGGAGCTGCCGCCGGGGTTCATGACGAAGCCCTGGTCAGGACTGGTGATGAAGAAGCCAAAGGCCACCGGGGGCATGTTCGACGTTGTGATGACCGTGTCGTTCGCGGCCACGGAAAGCGACGAGGTCGCAGACATCGCGGCCGCGACGCCGGTTGAGTTTGCGTTGGTCAGGCAGTAGTTGGTACCCGGGCCGCCGGCGCCCCAGGTCCACGAACTCAGGTCGTGGTTCTCAAGCGCGCCGCCCGAGGCTCCCACGAAACCGACGTAGGCAGAGGTGCCACCGATGAGGTCGAGTCCGCCAACCGCGGCACCCGTGTCAATGTGCGTGCCGCCCGTCGCGAAGCTGTATGCCGTGGTGATGACCACGGCACCGTCGAAGTAGACCTCGAGCGTGCCCGGTACGTAGACGATGCGGATCGTGTGATCGTTGCCATCGCTCATGTCGCCGCCGAGCGTACCCGTGGGGGCCCGGCCGATGGAGTAGTCCTCGCGCTGGTCGTTCTCGCCGTTGCCGCCGGTGTGGATGCTGATGTGGTTGCTGTCCGGATCCAGAATCGGCGCGGCCGAGGGCTGGTTTCCATTGAGGAACGTATCGAGTTCGATCACCAGTGAGTTGTCGATGGATTCGCCAGCGGCGGACGTGACGAAGAGGCCGTAGCCAAGCGCTGAGGCGTGGCGCCCGATGCCGTTGACGCCAACGCCGCCGGTGTCACCGGCGATCTGTTCGTTCTGGATAACGAAGGCCATGCCGTCGCCGCCGCCGCTGGGGCCAGCGCCCTGGTTGATGTTGAACACGAACGTGGTGTCAAAGCCACCGGAGACGATGACGGGGGTGTCGCGCCAGACCGCTCCGCGGTTGCCGCCGCCGGAGGCGAACTCGTCGTGGACCCGCAGGGTCGCGCCGTTGATCGCCGCGCGCTCGACGAACTGGAGGCCTGTCGCGCCGGTGAAGTCGCTGTATTGAAAGCTCTGGCCCGCGGCGAGCGGACTCGCGATGGAGGCGGCTGCGAGCGTGCAGGCCGCAGTGAACAGGGGGCGTGGATTCATGGCAGGTGGCGAGGCGGCCAAGCCGCCCTTCGGGGGTAGAGATAGGAGA
This sequence comes from Paracoccaceae bacterium, assembly GCA_047635895.1. Classification (GTDB taxonomy): domain Bacteria; phylum Planctomycetota; class UBA1135; order UBA1135; genus Saltatorellus. The sequence goes on from JBLIHL010000443.1 coordinate 1,495, forward strand.
AGTGGGAGCCCGATCCATCACGGAACCAGCCGCTCGAGTTTGCACCCAAGGGGTCTTACCTGGAAATGATCCTGGTGCTTTGGGGCGACGGGTGTCCCATGGTGAGACAGTGGTTAGAGGTGCGCGCGGATCAGTTCCGGGATCATCCGCATGCACTCGACGTGGATGTACGGGGCGTCCACGTCGAACGTGTAGAGGTGGAAGTTGCCGACGTGAGCCTCGCTGGCCGTCGAGAAGCCCTGCTCGTTCTCGCGGCGGCGCCTGATGCGCTCGGCGGCCACGCTTGCCAGCAGAAGGTCTGCGCACTCGGCCGTGGACGCATACGGCGTGGCATAGTTCCCGTGGACGAGAACGAAGGTCTTTTCACCCCGGGCAGCGGCCTGGGCGAAGCGCTGAAAGTCGACCATCTGAGCCGCCTCCGGAGCGCGCACTGTGCCCGTGACCACCGAGGCGTAGATCGAGTCTGCGGAGACGAGTGCGTCGATCCTGTCGTAATGCGCAGGGTGCTTGAGGAGCTCGCGCACCGCGCCGTAACCGGCGCTGAAGAACGTGATGACGATCGGGCCGCAGTGCACCGGGTGGCCGGCACGCTCCGTCAGCGCAGCCTCGACGGAGTCGAGCAGTGAGCCGAAGGCGGCGGGGTCCTCGTAGGGAGTGGAGAACGCGCTGGAGAAGCCCGACAGCGTGGAGGTCAGCAGCACGCCGTCGCGCTCCATCCGGACGAAGTTGTCCCTGGCAGCGGATACGCCGCCCTGGAAGTGGATGTAGAGCGGGACAGAATGGGAGCGGGCCGGCTCGTTGCCGGGACCGGTTCCGAGCCGGACGCCTTCTGGAATGAAGAGCCGGCTGTCCGCAAGCTCCACTTCCTCCCAGCGGGATGTCTCCACGCCGCGGTCCTTCGCCGAGTGAGCGGGCTTGGCCATGCGGAGCCGTAGAGTCCAGTCGCCGAGCACGCTCCAGAAGTACGAACGCTTGCGTCCGATGTCGCCTCCCGCGCGGTCCCAGGTGGATCTCGATTCGATGTCGAAGTATCGGGCCCACGCGGCACCGATGGTGCCGCCCTGTTCGAGCTCTCCAGCGAACCCCCTTGGCTCGTCGTAGAACACCTTAGCGCGCCCGAGCAGCGCGAGGCCGCGGCCCATCATGAGCAGGGCCTCGGCGCCCTGGCGCACACCGTAGTCCGGATCGGTGTACGGGCGGGTGCGGCTCTCCGGCGGTGAAATGCCCTCGCATCCCGTGTGGAGGTAAAAGCTCGGCTCCTTCGCCGTGGCCCCGTTCTCCCACAGCGTCCGAAGGAGAAACCAGTCGAGGCGGCCCTCCTTTGAGCTCGCTGAGAGCGACGGCACCAGGCGGTTGCCACGGCGCGTCCACGACCAGGGGGAGGCACCGGCAAGCTCCTCCAGCCGCGTCATATCTGGGCGGCCGAACAGGCTGACCGTTGAACTGCTATGCGCGCGGATGGTTCGCACCACGGCGGCGTAGTTCATCCACTCGACGAAGCTCTCCAGGGACGGTCGTCCGCGGATGTCCTCCATGGCTGCCACGCGGTTGGACCAGTCCTTAGACGCGGCCGCTACGGCCTTGAACCCGGACCCGAGGTCGTGGGCGATGGAAGCAGGCCGCCAGGCCACCGGCGTCGTTCCCCGCCTGAACCCATGGTTGCGATCGAGGTGCTCGGCGATGAGGCGACGCTCAAGCAACGGATCGTGGCACCAGAGGTCATCACGCCAGTGGGGGACGGACGCCTCGTCCGCGAACGTCACGCTCTGGGGAAATCCGCTGGCGTCGAGCAGGCCCTCGCCTGAAGCGCCCACGATCCCGGCGCGAGGGCTCTGCGCGGTGCCCCAGGCGTCGATGCGGGAGACGAAAATGTCCGGCCGCGCGATCCCGTTGGGGCGAGTGAGGTCTTCGGCGGTGCACTCGTGATCGCCGCTGTTATCGGCGAGGAAAATCCCGAAGGGCGTCGACGCCTTGTCCTGCTCTGCGCCGACGGGTCGTTGGACCTCGATCTTGCCGTCATTGATGTGAAAGTAGTCTTCGAAGATGCCGGTGGTCTCCTCGAGATCGATGCAGGCGCCCCCTGCGCCTGGGATAGGACCGTCGAACACTGCGATCGTGCTTGCCAGCTGGGTTCTGGGCTGGACGTAGAGGTTTTCCCAGTGCCCGTCGAGGTCTGCGAGCACGATGTCCGCGCGCTGTGATACGTGCTCGGGCACGCGCCGCAGGTAGTGTGCGTCCTTGTGCATGGTCTGGCGTTCGCTCTGCTGGTGCAGGGTGATGTCGCCCTTGCGACGCCAGTTGCACGTCCGTACGAGGTAGGCGTCGGGAAAGTGCCCCACGAGGAGCGCGCCCCCGAGGCGATGGTCCGCGTCGAAGGCGCGGAGCACCTCGCGCAGAGCTAGAACGAAGCGGCCGTCCTGGTGCACGTCGGACTCCGCCAGATCGACGCTCAGAGTGATGGGGGCGAATCCCTCCGCGCTCAGGTCATCGCGCAGGCGCGACAGGTGGGGGTGGAGATCGTGGCCGTCCGCGATCGACTGAAGGAGGCGATCCTCCACGAGGATCAGCACGCGCTGATGCTTGCCTTCCATCCCCGCTGGAGGCTCTTCATTCACGAGGCGCAGGTGAGCGATCTCCACCTGGCCATCCCCATTGTGATCGAAGGACTCGAACTGCCGGCAGATGTCAGCGGGGAGGACCGCGCCCGCGGCCTGGAGAAGGAGGATTGTGGCAAGCATGAACCCATGCTATCCGGCCCGAGCCGGTTGTCCTCTCAATCGTTACAAGCTGACTCCCTTCAATGGTCACGCCAGAACTAGAAACAGCCTGAACCCCGCAACCCCGGCGGAATGAAGGCGATCTCCCTTGGGAGGGCGCCCCTTCGGTACCTCCTAAACCAGGAGATTGCCGATGTTCACGCCACCACGCTGCCCCAACACCAGCTGCCCGATGCACGCGGCACCGGACGGCAACTTCTTCGTCCGCGGCGGCTTCTACCAGAGCCGCGTCAAGGCTCAGCCGATCCCGCGGTTCCGATGCCGCAAGTGCCTGCGCCGCTTCTCGCGGCAGACGTTTCGGCACGACTATCGGGACAAGAAGCCTCATCTCAACATCTCCGTCATCGAGATGCTCTGCTCAGGTGTCGGGTACCGGCAGACCGCAAGAGTTGTCGGTCTAACGCGGCGCAACCTGGTCAACAAGGCCCGCAAGATCCAGCGAACGGTAGGAGCGCTCGATCGTAACTTGCTGGATCGCGCGGGCGCCGTCGACGCCGCATCACCCCGCACCGATCCGCTTGTGGTTCAGTTCGATGAATTTGAGACCTACGAGATGTGCCGCAACACGATGCCGCTCTCGGTGCCAACGGCGGTGGAGAGCAAGTCGCGCCTGATCCTCGGGACGATCGCCGCGCCGATTCGACCGCGCGGAACGATGACTCCTGGCCGCTTGGCGCGCGTTCAGAAGCACAAGGATGCGTACGGGGCACGAGAAGATCTCTCACCGGACGCCTGCCGAGAAGTCCTGGAACGAGTGGCTGCCTTCAGGCCAGCCGCGCCAGAGGTTCGGCTCGATACGGACTGTAAGTCGACCTACCCGGGCTACGCAAAGGGAGCGTTCGAGGGCATGCCGTTCACCCATCGGCAGACGCTTGGGAGCGATCCGCGGGGGCGGCACTCGCCGCTCGCGGCCATCAATCTGACTGAAGCGATGATGCGGGATTTGACCGGGCGTGTTCGCCGGGAGTCGTGGCTGGTGAGCAAGCGCTGCTGTTACCTGAACCTTCACCTTGGGCTCTACAGCGCCTGGCGCAACTGGGTGCAGCCTCGATTCAACAAGGACAAGCAGTGCCCAGGGGAGATCGCGGGGT
>JBLIHL010000444.1:0-5358 GCA_047635895.1 Paracoccaceae bacterium
GCTACGTGCGGCACCGCGATGGGCATTCGCACTACCCGGCGCACACTACCAAGGCGCGGTCGCCTATGGAGCTCTACGACGGGGACGCCGAGGTGTCCGCGACGCTGACGGGCTGCTACACCGCCGATCTCTTCACGGCGCGGGCGAAGAAGCTGCTCGTCGATCATCGGAAGGCCGAGCCGGAGACGCCGCTGTTTTTGCTGCTCGCCTACGACACGCCGCACGCGGCGCTGCACGTACCCGCGGCGGCCTACCCGGAGGGTCGCGGCGTGGAGGGCGGACTGCAGTGGCTCGGTGAGCCCGGACGGATGATCTCGACGGCCCAGGAGCCGATCGATAGCTGGCTCCATCCGGACTACCGCGATCAGGAGTGGACGAACTCGGAGAAGCGCTTCGCGACGATGGTGCGCCGCCTCGACACGTGCGTCGGGGACCTGGTGGCTACCTTGGACGAGCTGGGCATGGGTGAGAACACACTCTTCGTGCTCACCTCGGATAACGGTCCGCACAAAGAGGCGTACACGCCCGGACGGCGCTACGACGCCAACAGCTTCGACTCCTTTGGCCCCCTGGACGGCATCAAGCGCGACGTGTACGAGGGCGGAATCCGCGTACCGACGCTGGTGCGCTGGCCGGGCACCGCAGCCGCTGGCGTGCGCTCCGACGCGCCGAGCCAGTTCCACGACTGGATGCCAACGATGGCCGAGGCAGCAGGGGCAATTTGCCCGGCCGCTGCGGACGGGAGGTCTCTAGTGAAGAGCCTCAAGGATCCGCTAGGCGCTCGCGAATCGACGGTCTATGTGGAGTACTCCGCAGGTGGAAAGACGCCCGCCTACGAAGAGTTCCAAGAGGCGCGTCGCGGGGAGAAGCGAGGCGAGATGCAGGCCATCTACCTCGACGGGTACATGGGCGTTCGAACCGGAATCAAAAGCCACCTGGATCCGTTCCAAATCTACGACACCCGTGCAGATCCGGGCCAGTCGCGCGATCTCGCAGACTCCAGTGACGAGTTCCGTGCGCTGGGTCAGCGCATGCGCGATCAGGTGCTTCGAATGCGCCGACCCGAGGGGAGCGCGAAGCGTCCCTATGACGATGAGCCGATCCCCGCTCTGGCGGCGATGACGACCACCACTGGGCGAATGTTCGTGGCTCCCACTGGATCAGCCATCACCCGCAAGGGATGGGCGACTCGAATCGGCTACCTCGACGTGCCTGTCACCGGAGCCTGGACGCTGTCGACGCAATGGGCCCGTGGATGCGCCCTTCGGCTGCACAGCGCCACGGTGATCGACGACGATTTTCTGCCCACGGGAGCACCCGTATCGGGAACCGTTCTACTGGAGGCGGGCCTGCACCCCTTCCACTTGCTCTATCGTCGCTCTGAAGACGGCAGCGAGCCGAGCCTCTCGTGGGAGGGGCCGGATCAGCCGTCCGAAACCATTCCCGAGGAGCGCTTCCGTGTCCCCACCGCCTTGCCTGCAGAGGGCGAAGAGGACGGTACAGAGGACCAATAGAAGAGCTTCGACCCTGCTGGAGTTCACGTTGCCGATCTGCTTGCGGAGACGGAGCGCTGCCTGACAGTCTTGCTTGCCAGCGGCCCCCGAGCGATGGGCCACTGCGGGTCGAAGTTCCATCACAACCCGAAAAATTTGCGTGCGGTCGAGGCGATAGGTCCGCTCTAAGGGGCGAGCGGCCGGTCCCCAAGACTTGCCTCCATCGTCACGCCCCACACTGTCATCCAAGACACATAGCGCCGACGTCCCAGCCGCTTGCCCGATGGAGTCGAGTTCGTACCGCGCGCTGCCAGCCAGAGGTCCATCGCCATGAAACTGTCACGCCTCTCCGTCTCCACGCTTACCGTCATCGCCGCCTCCATCCTCGCCTACTCGGCGCAGCCGGCCTCTGCAGATGGAATCTCTGCAAGTCAGAGCAACGGCGTCCAACTAGTCGAGAGCTCCGACTGCTTCGACACGATCCAGGCATCGCCCGTCGTCATGATGACCTCCGCTGGCGCGACGCTACTCGGGCCGCAGATGTCCTCGATCGCGATCTACTCGAACGGGCTCGTGATCCTGTCTGAAGCCTCGGGGGCGACCGGTGGTTCGGCCGCGGCCCAGGCTGTCGTTGGCCGCGAGCAGGTCCAAGACCTTCAGCGGGAGCTCCGCGGACTTGGTGCCTTCCGGATCTGTGATGATCAGAAGACTGTGGCGGACATCCCCTTGACGACGGTCACTGTGTTCCACGGAGAGCAGAGCGCGCGCGCCCACAGCTACAGCTACTGGATCGGAACCGAAGAGCACCAGCGCGTCAGGGACGCGCTCCAGAGCTTCATCCTCGAGCACGTCTACCGCAACTAGGAGCGTCTGGTAGCGTAGAGGGATGATCTCGACCTTGGCGTGGCTCTCGCTCCTCCTCGCCCCCGGAGCGCTCTCCCCCACCGACGATCTAACGGCGCTCGTCGCGCCGATCGGTGAGGGTGCCATTGCCTGCGTTCGCGTCGAATCGACACGCGATGGCGATGAAGCTGGGTGGCGGAAGAAGCCCCGCATTTTCCAAGCGCCGAATTCAGGGGAAGCTCGGGAAGGCCGCTGCCAGCTGGTCTCGAATCGCCGTCGTCGCTGTGCCTGGCGAGAGCACCAGTAGATCCTGGGTTTCGTTCGGGTCGACGGAGAGGTCGTAGAGCTCCTCTCGACCCGGGTTCGAGAACTGGATTAGCTTGAAGCGGAGTGAGCGTATGGCCCGGAACTCGGGGATATAGCCCGTCGCGCCGGGGAACGGGGCCTGCCGAATGTAGAGGTGGTCGCGCCCTCCCTGCGAATATGGCTGGGCGAGCTGCCCCGCGAAGCTGACAGAGTCTTCCGCGATCGTTGACGACAGAGGCTGCCCGACGAGGTCGAGGATGGTGGCGAAGACGTCCGTCACGTGAATCAGCGAGCGGCACTCGGCGCCCGCTGTCACGCCAGGACCGGCCACGATGAAGGGGACCCGTACGCCGCCTTCGTAGGGCGTCCGCTTACCGTGGCCCATGGGCCACGGCGCCGAGATCGTCCCGTTGGGCGATCCGTTATCGCCGATAACGAAGACGTAGGTCTCGTTCAGATCGACCGCCGCAAGTAGCTGCCCGAGGTGCCGGTCGAGGGCCTCAACCATCGCGATGTGCTGCAGCGGCGCGAAGCTGGGGAATCCTTGACTGTGCAGGTACTGCGGCGGCACGTGAAAGGGCGAATGGGCGAGGATCGGGCAGTGGTAGGCGAAGTACGGCTCGCTAGAACCCTCGATCAGCTCGATCGCCCGGCGCGTCAGCATCGAGGGGTAGTAGCCTGACTCCGTGCGCAAGACGCCGTTCTCGTGCCTTCTCCAGTGGAAGTAGCGGGCGAGACCGGCATAGCCGCTGCAGAGATCAAAGCCGGCGCGCAGTGGGGCCACGAGTGGATCACCCGTGTCCTTCAGGTGCCACTTGCCAATCGCAAGCGAACGGTGATCGGGGAGTACCTCCGGCAGGATCGTCTCGGATAGGAGCAGAGGCGTGTGGACGCCATCCCCCGCTCTGATGATCGTCGTGATCCCGGTGCGGTCCCCGTAGCGTCCGGTGAGGAGCGCTGCGCGAGTAGGACTACAAACCGGATAGGCCCAGGCGTTGCGGAACAGGACGCCCTGCGCTGCGAGTGCGTCGAGGCTCGGGGTCGGAGCCGGGTTGGGATGATCAGCGTAGGCGCCAATCTTGTCGCGCCCCACGTCGTCCATGAGCACGATCAGGATGTTCGGAGCATCGCCGATCGGCGCGGCCATCAGCAGGCCGCAGGTGAGCGTCGTGAGCATTCCCTGACACTACCTTGAATCGAAAATCCTGCTTGAGAACGGAGAGGATCTCCAAGCTGGCAGCCGGCGACCGGCCCGGAGGAGCCGCCATGTACCGCCGCAGCGTCTCATATTCGAGCCGAGCGAAAGGAAGGAACGTCGGGGATTCGAGCGGGCCCTCGGTGACGAAGAGTCCGTCCAGGAACTTCGAATGAGCGTGCGGAGAGTGCTCCCTCAGGGCGCGAGGATGCCCTCCACGACTTTGCCGTGGACGTCCGTCAGGCGGCGTTCAAGACCGTTGTGGTAATACGTCAGCCGGGTGTGGTTCAACCCGAGCAGATGCAGGATCGTCGCGTGGAAGTCGTGGACGCTCACAGGGTCCACCTCGGCCTTCCAACCGAGCTCATCCGTCGCGCCGTAGGTGAACGGAGCGCGCACGCCCGCGCCGGCCAGGATCGCCGTGAAGCCCTTCGGGTTGTGGTCCCGCCCCGAGGTGTTCGCCTGGAACGTAGGCATGCGCCCGAACTCCGTGCAAATCACCACCAGGGTTTCCTCGAGCAGCCCGCGCTGCTTCAGGTCTTTGATCAACGCCGCGGCGGGCTGGTCCAGGATGGGGCCGTGGACGTCGTAGTCCGTCTTGAGCTGCCGGTGGCCGTCCCAGTTGCCCTTCCCCTCGCCCATCGCGTACGCACCGTTGAAGAGCTGCACGAAGCGGACGCCGCGCTCGATCAGCCGCCGCGCGAGCAAGCAGTTGCGCGCGAAGCCGGCCTTGTGCTGGTTCGCATCCTCGGTTCCATACATCTCCCGGGTGTGCGCTGACTCCGTCGAGAGGTCCGTGACCTCCGGGACAGAGAGCTGCATGCGCGCAGCGAGTTCGTAGCTGGACATGCGCGCCGCCATCTCCGAATCGCCCGGGTAGCGGCTCAGGTGCTCCTCGTTCAGCTTCCTCAGGAACGCGCGCGTCGCCCGGTCCTCCGTCTCGCTGACGCCCCGCGGGCGGGCGAGGTTCTCCACGGGGTTCGCGGCATTGAAGGGCGTGCCCTGGAACGCCGCCGGCAGGAAGCCGGAGCCCCAGTTGTTCAGCGAACTCTGCGGAACTCCCCGTGGATCCGGGATCGCCACGAACGCCGGCAGGTCGTCGTTCTCACTACCGAGTGCGTAGGTCGCCCAGGCGCCCATGCTTGGGAAACCCTCCAGCGTGAAGCCGGTGGACATGCAGTTCTCGCCCGGCCCGTGCGTTGCCGTCTTGGTGTGGAGTGAGTGGATGTAGCAGAGGTCATCCGAGAGCTCGCCAAGGTGCGGCAGCAGATCGCTTGTCATCTTCCCGCACTCGCCGCGTGGGCGGAACTTGTAGAGCGGCCGCTGCAGGTTCCCGTTCGCGCCCTGGAACGTCAGCAGGTCGTCGCTGCCCGGGAGCGGAGTGTCGTGGTACTTGATCAGCTCGGGCTTGTAGTCGAACGAGTCCACGTGGCTGAGCGCGCCGCTGCAGAAGATCACGACGACGTTGCGGGCGCGCGGCGCGAAGTGCGGGGGCCGCGGCGCGTGCGGTCGGCCCGGGTC
>JBLIHL010000445.1:0-5358 GCA_047635895.1 Paracoccaceae bacterium
GATGCCGTGCTTCAACGAGCCCGTCGGAAAAGGCGAGTAGCACGTCGCCAACCTCCAAATGAAGGTCATCGCCGGTCTCATACACAAGGTCGTCCATCAGTCCGAGCGCGGGGCCGTCGCTGGAGATCGACTCGATCGTCTTGGTCGCCGCACGCCAGATAAGCGGCGGCGTGTGCCCGGCGTTCAGCACCTGAACACGACCATCTTGATCGAGCTCCGCGATGAAGAGCGTAAGGAACATTCCGTCGTCCATGCGCTCGCTAAGGTCAGCGTTCAGCATGGTGACGACAGACCCTGGATCCTCCAGCACGCGCGCATAGCTACGCAGGCTCGCTTGGGCGGTGGCCGTCACCAGTGCAGGCCCGACGCCGTGCCCGGTCACGTCACCCACGACCGCCGCCACGCCGCCGCTCTTCGTGCGGACGAAGTCAAAGAAGTCACCTGACGCGTGCTCCGCGCTTCGGTACCAGCCAAAGAGGTCGTAGCCCTCCATCGAGGGCGGAGACTTCGGCATAAGCCCGGCCTGGATCTCTGCTGCGATCTCCAGTGATTTTTCAAGGCGAGCTCGCTCGATCGAATGCAGGTTGAGCTGGGCGTTCTCGAGCGCGATGGCGATGTGCTGGGCGAGCGCGTGGAAGAGGGCGAGGTCCTCGGGCTGAAACGCGCGCGAGGCGGCCTTCGAGTCCACGTACAGGGCACCGCGCGGCATCTCAGGCGCGCCGTCTGGCTGGCCAGCCGCACCGCCCCGGGGTACGAGTGGAACGCACATGACCGCGCGTAGCTTCAGGTCGTAAACGGAGTTCCCGAGCGAGAGATCATCTGCGTTCTTTTGAACCGTCGTTCGCAGCGGCTTCTGCTCTTCGATGACTCGCTGGACGACTGACGTGCTGTACTTGACGTCGCGCCCGACGGGCACCGTCCCTCGCTCAGCTCCGCCCCGCTGGGAATCGCGCTGAGGATTTAGCTCTCGCGCCACGCGAACGACCTGGGCCTCGGCCTCATCGTCGTAAAGGACAAGAAAGCCGCGCTCCGCCCCCGTCGCCTGGATCGAGCTGTCCACGACGTAGTCGAGAAGGGACTCAAGATCGCGTGACAGGGAGACCCGGGCGATCGTATCGAGAAGAACGTCCAGCGAGCGGGTGTCCTCACCCGCATCGCCGCGGAGGAAGCTCGACGACTGTTCATCGGCGGCTCCCCCTTCGCTGGAGCCGCCTTTCCCCGAAGAAGGACTGCGCCTCGCGGCGGTGAGGTCACCCGCGACCTGCGCGGCATCAGGTCCACCGCCGGGACCCCTCCCGGGGGCTCCGCCCGACCCTGGCTGCCCAGCAGGCGATACCGTCGGCGTGGGCGAGGGGCGGCTTGCGGTCGCGGCATCGGGCTGCGGTCGTCTCTTCCAAAAGGCCATGGGCTGATCTTACCCAACTGACCAGGGACGCAATGCATGGAGAGCCCGATCTGCTGGGTCGCGGGGCACGAATCCGCCCGGACGCCCGCAGTTTCTCTTGCGGCGAGTGTCGGAGCCCCGGACACTGTGCATCGAGCGAAATTGCCTTTGCAGTCCGTCGCCACAGTTTCCAGGTGCCCACGACCGCACGGCCCGCCCTCTGCGCGTGCTCGATCCTCGCGCCACCCCCACCAGCCGCAATCACCCGCAGATGCATATCACAGCCGAGCCAGGCGAGAGCCACGTCATCCTCCACCTCCGCGGTGAGTTCGATACCTACTACTGCCATCTCCTGGAAGAGGAGATCGCAGCGGTCCAGAAGAGCAGCATCCAGCGCGTGGTCCTCAACCTGCGCCTCGTCAAGTTCATCAACTCGACGGCACTCGGGGCCATCATCAAGGCATCCAAGACTCTGACGAAGGCGGGTGGGATGCTGGTCATCTCGCGTCCGTCCGCCTTTTGCCGCGACATCATTGAGAAAGTCGGGCTCAACCGGGTCGTCCCGGTGGCGGATAACGACGAGGAAGCCATCACCATGCTGACGGAGAAGGCGAAGCCCGCCGCCTCCGCCGACGGGCCCAGCGAGGAAGATCCCTCGTCCGTGATCTTCCGCATGGCGGACATGGCACGCCTGCGCCACTTTGTCGAGCAAACCAAGTCCAAGAACCCTCTCCATGGACACGCGTTCGGCGACAAGTGGGCTGGCATCGGCCGTATGTCCGGACTCGACGAAGATGGGCTTCGGTTCACCTGGAGCGGCGGCAAGACAGATCTCTCGGCGTTCGACATGGGCCAGATGCTCAGCGTCGGCACCGAGCTCTTCGTGAAATTCCGCCTGCCGCTGCTGCAACGCGGCTACGTCGAGGCCAAGGTGACGGTCTCGCTCCTCGAGGAGCGTAGCGACGGTGTCAAGGTCGGAGCCCAATTCGCCGAGATCGACGATGAGACTCGCACCGCGGTCGGGCAATACGCCCAGGACATGGCCTTCCTCAAGGAAGAGCTGCGGAAGGCGACAGATCAGTAGCGACTGAAGGTAGGCGTCGGGCCACCAGGCCCGATGCCGGCCGTTTCACCCGTCGGCTCTATCCACGAACTTGCTTGATCAGCCCGCGGCAAGCTTGCCGTTGTCGCAGGAGCGGTCCGCCACTTCATCACCTGCCACCTCGGTGTCTAACCCCGAGGTGTCTAACCCCGAGGTCTCAGGCACGACGGTTCCCGCCCCATGGGTGGGTCGACCCTTCGTCCCGTTGCGACGCAGGGCGCCCGCAGCGAGATCGGCTTGATCGAGCTGCCCATCACCTGCCTGAATCGAAGCCTGCCGCAGCCGCACCGACTGCAGCAACGTCGCCTCGACGCGGTCAACTATATGCGGCCACGAGAAGAACTCGGTGGCGCGGAGCCTGGCGGCACGGCCCCAACGAGCACGGCGATTCGGGTCGGAGGAGAGTCGCGAGATGGCCTGGGTCCAGGCCTCGCGGTCGCCGGCTTGCACCACCAGCCCGCTCTCTTCGTGTTCGACCATCCCGCTGAGCCGATCCACATCGGAGACGAGCACGGGGATCCCGCAGGCCATAGCCCTTCGAATTTTGAGGCTTGCGACGTCGTCATCCATTGCCGGGACGAGGAGAGCGGTGGATGCGCCGAGCAGACCCGGGAGCTCCTCGGTGGCCGGCACCGGTGTCCAGTGCACGCGCGCGCCCACGCCGAGTCGGTCGGCCTGCGCCCTGAGCGCCGCACGGTGCGACCCCACGCCAGCAAAGACGAGGCTCCAGTCGCCGCGTCGGCCGACCGTTCGTGCAAACGCGTCAATGAGAACGTCGATGCCACGGCCAGGCTCGATGCGGCCGATGTGCAGCAGCACCTCACCCGCCACCCTGTGCCGATAGAGCACCTCGCTGGAGAGCCCGGGACGGTACGTTGCCGTGTCTACGCCTGAGGGAAGGACGGTCACCACGTCCGAGCGGAACCCTTCCTGGTGAGACTGGGCTTCGGCCGCACGATCGAGAGCGATCACGTGACTCGCGGTCCTGCGAACGAATCCGCCCCAGACCTGGGCCCCGAAGTAGCGAAGGCCGCGCTCGACCAGCTTGCCCCTGTCCGGGAACCCTTCCTCCACTAGCACCAAAGGAATGCCCAGCTTGCGCGCTGCACGGGCGCCGCGCCACGCGGCGGGAGAGAGCCCGTCGTACGCGACGATCACGTCCGGCTGAAAACTCAGTAACCCGGCTCGCTCCAGCGGCGCCGCACCATCGTCCGTCGCGGCCTCGAGCTGCGACTGGGGAATTCCACCAATCACGTCGCCGAAGGCGCGTACGGCATGTCCGCGTCCCAGGAGTTCGCGCGCCAGCCAAGGCGCATGGTCGCCGCCCTTCCGTTTCAAGGTGAACGGATTCAGAACGAGCGCAATACGAAGGCTCCTCGGTACCGCATCGGACCGAGTGCCAGGGCCAGTATTGGGATTCTGTGGTTCCATCGAACGGTTGAGCAGGCCAGGGAAGTGGCTGCCCGGGCGGGCCAGTAGTGAGGCCCAGTCATTAGGCCCAGTGGTTAGGCCCAGTGGTTAGGTATAGCGCGGGAAGCCGCGCCGTCGAGGTTCTCATCGAGTTGAGTCGCGCCTCAACATGACGCCACCCGGGCCGCAACCCGTGGCGAGTGCCATCGTCGGACGCATCTGCCCCAGCTTGGCTCACAAGTAGTAGCGGATTTGAAGGCTATTCCGAATGGCGCAATGGCCATAGATCCGCGCCAAGACGTCCAGAGAATCGTGCACACGCGTTGCGGGAATGCAACGCAGCGCCTGGAAATGTCGCGTTGAATCGACACACGGCCTTCTTGGCATGGGACGTATTCCTAGTCGCGCAGTTAGTTCCCTAAACGACGCGAAAAAAATGCGCCCCCCCCGGACATCGCCGTTTCTTGCATGTGGGACAGAGACCTCTTTTTGGGCTTGAACGAGCCGCGCTTGTGCCGAAACCAAAGGGACCCACTGGCGCACTGTTGTACGCCGTCGTTATTGCCCCAGGACGCAGCCGTATTTTCGAATGAACCCTACGAATCCCTACTTTGGCGCGTCCCCGGAGGGCGCGGCACCTGAAGGCCCGACCCCCATGGCCCCAACGCCCTGGGGCCCTCCTCCACGCGGCATTTTCGTGGACGTACTCGGGACGCTTGTCGAACCGCTCGAGAATGGCCACTTCCCTAAGATCTCGGAAGCAGTGTTCTACGAAGGCGTGCTTGATGGGCTCTTCAAGGTGACGCAATCCAACTGGAACCTGTACCTGGTGGGCAACATCGAATCGGTTGCCTTCGGGCGCCAATCGGTAGAGGAGTGGAAAGAGTTTTCCGACGGCCTCCACAAGCGGCTCCGCAGCCTTGGAATCAAGCTGAAGCGCGACTACTGCTGCATCGATCATCCGGAAGGAGTCGAGGGACAGAACAGCGACTCGGTCTACTTTCTCCCGGGAACGGGCGCGATGCACCATGCCGCCCAGGCCGACGGCGTCAACCTCTCGGTCTCCTGGGTCATCGGTGATAGCAGCGTCGAGCTGGTCGCCGGATGGCGCGCCGACTGCCGCCTGGTGGCCGTGCAAACGGGCAACGGCGTCCGTGACGGCGCCTTCCACGTGGAGCCCGAACTCTGGTCCCGCACTGCGGCGGGCGCGCTCAAGGAGATCGCAAACGATCTCACGGTCCTGCGCCGCGTAGCCTAGGAGCGTGTCGCGCATAGATGGATTCGCATAGCTGAATTCGCATAGCTGAATTCGCATAGCTGAATTCGCGCAGGGGCCCCGAGATTCCCGGGGGCTGCGTTGCTCCAACACCCCAGGGACTCCATGCAGCTGGGGCTCTTCTGGGGCTCTTCTGAGGCTCCCCATGAACAAGACGCGCGCCCCTGCCCATTTTCATGGGCCGGG
>JBLIHL010000446.1:0-5355 GCA_047635895.1 Paracoccaceae bacterium
ACGCCCCCCCCAAGACATGCGCTCCGGCGCATGCGCTGATTTTACCCATGACTGCTGCATCACTTGGTTCGTTCATCGCCCGTGCCCTCCCACTGGCCGCGCTCCTTGGCTTCTCGTCCTGCGCGATGATCCAGAAGGACATCCAGTTCGAAGAGGACTTCACGGGTAAGAACACCTTCGGTGTGTCAAGCGGCTGGGCATTTACGCAAGCGGACGTGGACCTGAGCAACGGCAGCGGTCCCTTGGCCGACCCCATCCTCGGCGGCTCCGACGTGGGTAGCTCCACGACGGACCTTGATCCGGTCTTCGGCATCGGCCTGAAGTACTTCCACTACCTCACGAACAACTGGCTTCTGGGCTTCATCTACGAGTACCGGATCTTCGACCCCGAGTCGACCCGCCCGCTCAGCGCGGACGTTGACATCGACGACTTTGGTACCAACCACTTCATCATCGATGGTCGCTACCAGTTCGATCCAGTGGACCGCGCCAAGCGCTTGAGGCCCTTCGTTGGCGTCCAACTGGGCTACGTCCCCGGCATCGACGCGGATGGCACGGTGAGCTACGCCCCGGTCAGCGCGCTCGGATTGCCTGCGACCTCTGAGAACATCAACCTCGACGGCGACGGTTTCTTCACGCTCGGATTCATCGCCGGCGCGTCGTACCTGATCCGCGAGAACATGACGTTCGACGTCGGTGCGTTCTACGAGTTCGCCCTGAACCCGACCCAGGACGTGCTCGTCCTTGATCCGTACAGCACGCCGCCCCTCGACCAGCCGACGAGCTACGACGGCGAGCTCCTGGAGTCCGGTCTCTACCTGACGGCCGGCGTCTCCTGGATCTTCTGATCCCAGCGGGTAGGCCCAACACCCCTGGGACTTAGGAGCCTACGCTCCCCTTGCCCTTGGCGATTTCGCGATCACGCAGTTCGCGTCGCAGAATCTTCATCACGGAGCTCTTCGGTAGCTCGTCCAGGAATTCAACCTGGCGAGGAATCTTGTAGGCAGCGAGGTTCTCACGGGAGTACTTCTCGATCTCCTCGAGAGTCAGCGTCTGGCCTTTGTGCAGCACGATGAAGGACTTCACCGTCTCACCTCGGCTCTCGTCGGGCACGCCGATCGTCGCGGCCTCCAGGATGGCGGGGTGAGCCATGAGGACCTCGTCCACCTCGTCTGGGAAGACCTTCAGTCCCGAGCAGTTGATCATGTCCTTCTTGCGACCGACGATCTTGAAGAAGCCGTCCTCGTCCATGGAGGCGAGGTCGCCAGTGTGCATCCAGCCCCCCTTCAGGACCTCCGCGTTCTCCTCGTCGCAATTCCAGTAGCCGCGCATGACCTGGGGACCCTGGACCAGAAGTTCGCCTTCCTCCCCCACGTCCAGGTCGACGGTGTCGTCCTCCGCGTCCACAATCTTGGCCAGGGTGTTCGACATGGGCACGCCCACCGAGCCTATTTTGCGCAGCCCCTTGAGGGGGTTCACGTGGGACACCGGCGAGGTTTCGCTCATCCCGAAGCCCTCGATGATCGTGGACTTGGTGAGCCTCTCGAAGCGCTCTTGAACGTCCCGGGGAATGGGCGCGCTTCCGGAGAAGCATGACTTGACGCTCGTCATGTCGAGCGATTCCACGCCGGGAAAGCTATTGATGGCGTTGAAGAGAGCGGGAACGCCAGGGAACAGCGTCACCTTGTGCTTTGTGATCGCCTTGACGAGCGCCGGGATATCCCTGGGGTTGGGCACCAGGACCATCTTCGACCCCGCCCAGATGGACCAGTTCATACCGACGCTCAGTCCGAACACATGGAACAGCGGCAGGCAGATCAGGTTGACCTCGCGACCCGGGTCCACGTCGGGGAACCAAGCGTGAATCTGCTGGGCGTTACAGGACAGGTTGCGGTGCGTCAGCACGGCGCCTTTCGACAGCCCGGTCGTTCCACCCGTGTACTGCAGAACCGCGATGTCGTCCATCCCGCGCTCGATGGCGAACGGCGCGTTCGAGGCACCCTCAACGAGCGGCTTGAACTCGTGCACACCATTGCCTGTTTGCACCTTCGCGTACCGCTTCGGCGTTTGCCGCTTGAGCTTGAACGGAGCGAGGATGTTGAGCGGAAACCCGAGGTAGTCGGGAATGTGCGCCACGATGTACGTCTTGGGCCGAAGCTTCGAGCGGTTGGGCTCGATGGTGCTCTCCCAGATAAAGTCCGCCACGAACGCGAAGTCACATTCGGCGTCAGACCACTGGTGCTCGATCTCGCGCAGCGTGTACAGCGGGTTCGTCATCACGATTTCCGCTCCCACGAGGGCCGCCCCGTGGAACGCGATGACGGTCTGGGGGATATTAGGGAGCTGGATCGCCACCCGCGACCCCTCCTTGACCCCAAGCGCACGAAGCGCGTTCGCGCAGCGCTTCACCTTGTCGAAGAGCTCGGAGTACGTGAAGGTCGCGTTCATGAACACGAGCGCCGGTCTATCCCCGTACAGCTTCACAGCGCGCTCCATGAAGCCATGCAGCGGGACCTCATCGAAGTCGATCACGGCAGGCACTCCCTCGTCGTAGTGCTTGTGCCAGCGCTGTTCGGGGAACTCGACGTCCGTCTGATCGTTTCCTTGATCCGCTTTATTCATGGGATGAGACTGCTCGGTGATGGCCCGGCCAGGAGGTCATTGCAGGCGAACGATCCAGAGATGCGAAGGGTCATTGCGCCGCACGACTACGTTACCCATTTCGCCTGCCGTCAACAAAGAAAGGATCCGCACGCCAAGCGTACGGACCCTCTTCTATCGGCCTGACGAGTCAGACTCTGTCGCTAATTCCCTACTGGAAAGTGATGCCGAGGCCGTCCGTGAAGTTGGACGTCGGCACTCCGAGGAAGCTATCACGGTGCCAGAACTGGAAGAACCAGGTCTCACCGGCCTGAACGGCGGCCGTCGACGTCGGCTGCGGAAGCGCGGTCAGGTCGATGGAAAGGCTCTTCGTTCCGTCCATGCCGACGGCGCCTGCAAACTGAACGTAGCGACCAAACGGGGGCAGGAGGCAGAGGTTGCCCGAGCTGCCACCCGGGTTCAATACCAGGCCAGAGTTCGCGGAGACGAGGAAGTAGCCGAGGGACCCTGCGGGGAGCTGGGCGCTGACGAGCGTGACGTCGTTGGCAGACGCGACCGCGGAGCCGGTAGCGGTGATTCGACCTGACAGGCCCGTCGAATTGGTGGCCGCCGGGCCGCAATAGGCCTGACCGACCGACGTGCCCTGGCCAGGATCCAGGACCAGCGTGTAGTCGTTGCAGACTCCCGCGCTATTCGCGAAGACCTGGACCTCGAGGGTGTAGGTCGCCGGGAAGAAGTCGGTGTTGGTCCAGGTCACGGTCTCATCGTCAGTCGCGGAGAAGCCGCGCGCGAGGTAGTTGGAGATGTCGCCACAGGACACGAGCGGATCGTAGAGGTAGATGTCGACGTCAGCCGTCGCGTGGGCGAACAGGGCGCTGGCCGTGAGCGTTGCTCCACCAGGTACGGTGATCGAGTAGAAGTCGGCGTCAGACTGGCTGACCGTGAGCCCCACCGTGGATCCAGCCGCCATCGTGACGGCCTCTGCGCAGGAGTCGTTCTCCTCCAGGGTGTCCACCCCGCAGCCGCCCTGGTAAATCGGGAGGCAGGAGTTCGCAACGCCGTCCCGAATGGTCTGCTGGACCGTCGGGTGAAAGAACGTCGTGATGTTCGTGATGCCACCGGAGCAGAGGTGGCAGTAGCTCATGATCGTGCCCTGGGTCGTGCAGTTCTGCTGGCTCTGGCAAGAGCCGAAGTAGCCGTTCGGCGCACACTCATCGAGGGGCGGGCAGTAGCTGTGCGTGTGCGGGGCCGAGAAGTTGTGGCCAAGCTCGTGGGAGACCACCATGAAGTCCCAGTTGCCGCTCCCCTGGCTCACGGGGAAATTGACCGAGCCGCCGATGTTGCCGCTGACGGCGAAGCCGAAGTTCGGGTTGCAGAGGACGTCCAAGTAGGCCACGCCGCCGCCCAGGCCGGCGCCACTGATGAAGTGTGCGAGGTGCGCGCCGGCCGGGATGTTGCCCTGCCATGCGCCGCGGAACTCGCCGAGCATGTCCCCTGCATTTCCGCCGTTGTCCGCCGTCACCCAACCGTCGTTCGGGTCCGTATGGAACATCAGGTACGGATAAGTCAGAACGACATCGGCCTCGGTCTCGTACCTGTCACTGATGGCTGCGAGGAGCATGCCCATGTAGTTCTGTTCAGCGGCCAGCGAACCGAAGAGCTGAAAGAGCTGGTAGTCCGTCTCGACCGCCACCAAGCACTCACTGAGCACACCGCGCGATCCGCCGAAGCGGTATCCGGTCCCCGTTGCAGCTGCCTGCTTGATCGGCTCAAGGTTCGCCGCGAGGCCCTCCGAGAGGCAGGAGGGCTGATCGCTCGCATCGCGGAATTCTGCGGACACGGACTCGGCCCAGATGCGGCAGCCTGGCACTGCCCAGTCGCCCGCCGCTCCAGCGTTCGCGCCCACGTGCCAGGTCTCACCACCCGTAGCAATCCACCCGTAGGTCCCCTGGCTTGAGAATCCGATGGTGACCTCCGAGAACGGATCACCGAGGACGCCTCCGCGCCACACCGTCAGGTCGCCGGAGTCCCAATCAGCCTTCTCTCCGTCCACATGCATCCCGAGGCCTGAGAAGTCGAAATCGATGCGGTCGAGCTCCAGGACGACGGATCCCCCGCCCGGAAGCTGCACACCGGGCATGGAGAGCTTGTCGAACTCCATGAGGCTGGCAAACTCACTCCGACGGGGCGAAAACTCGAAGGAGCCAAGCGGTCCAGCGGAGTTCGTCAGCTCCATCGGGAAGGCCACGACGCCGAGGTGATCGGCAGCGCTGCTCGTGCTGATGAGCTGGGGCAAGGCCGCTAGCGGGGCACAGAAAAGCGCTGCGCCTGCGGTGAGTGAGTAGAGATTCATGTCGGGGAGAAGTCCGTAATTGAGAGACTCGACGAGAGAGGAGGAGAGTGAGGAGCCTGCGGCCTTCCGAAAGGTTCCACGGAAAGAACCCGCACGAAATTCGAAAGCGCCTCGCTGCCCTTGGAGCTTGCTGCGAACAGCTGAGCCCTCCCTATGGCAACCGGACGAGGCCGAACCTGGAACCGGATCTCCGCGATCACGGCCCCGTCTGTCCCAGATCGGCGCCCCAGCGGGCATACTGCCCGCCAATCATGCGAATTGAGACTGAAGAGGCGCTGCCCGTCGACCGAGGCCACTGGCCGACGCGCGACTCCATGCCCGGAGATCCAACCAAATCGGGCTTTGTCTACCGGGGCATCGTCTGGTGGGGAGGACTTCTCGTCCGGACCTACCACCGCGTC
>JBLIHL010000447.1:0-5350 GCA_047635895.1 Paracoccaceae bacterium
CACGGCCTTCCTTCAACGCGTGGGGGAGGATGCCGCCTCCGGCGCGCCAGGTGGATCTCAGTCGTTCCTGGCTCGCTTCTTTGATGGATCGAGCGCGACGGATGAGGATGGGCTCCTCGCGCTGGGGAGATTCGAACCGGGGGACTTCGAGCTCCGTGCCACCCAGGGTTTTTCGTCGGCACGGCGGCAGGTGATCCTGGCGGGCACGGGCACAGCTCGGTTGGAGATCACCCTGAAGTAGCCCAAGGTCGTTGGGTGGGGCCCGCGTCGTCCTGGGACAAAAGCGTCTGTTCCAGGGTGCATGGAGGCGTCCCCTGGGGAGGACGAGTCCGACTGCCAGGACGGCCGATCAGTGGCTGGATCGATTCTCATTATGGGACTGGGCGTGCCGTTGTGAGCGCGGTGGCGTCCCTGAGCCCTCCAAGGTGCCATTAGGGCGCCGTAGAGCCCCTCCAGGACCCCATGAACATGGTTTGAACGTGAGATGACCCCGGCCCCATGCCATTCCTAGGTGGCATTGACATGGAACGGCATAGGATTTGAACCAGTCGGGCACGCTCCCCGCGTCCACAACCGGACTCTGACCATGAACGACCCCCTTCCAATCTCTCGCTCTTCCCTGCTCCTCCGCCTCAGGGCGAAGGTAGCTGCCTTTGGTGTCATCCTGGGCTCGCTCGCGCTTGTCGCGC
Organism: Paracoccaceae bacterium; assembly: GCA_047635895.1. Taxonomy (GTDB): domain Bacteria; phylum Planctomycetota; class UBA1135; order UBA1135; genus Saltatorellus. Next base: position 690 of record JBLIHL010000447.1, read on the forward strand.
CCCTCGGCGCCAACCCGGACCCCAGTGGCCAGCCGGCGGATGCTTCCGCGCAGCGGGGCAGAACGCGCTCGAGTCAGCCGCAGTCTCGCCCCCAGTCGAGGCCTCAGTCTCGCCCTCAATCGAGGCCTCAGTCACGCCCGCAGTCGAGGCCCCAGTCGAGGCCTGCGCCCTCGCGCCCGACGACGCGTCCAACTCCCTCGCGCCCGACGACGAGGCCAACTCCCTCACGCCCGACGACGAGGCCGACTCCCTCGCGGCCCACGACGCGTCCGACTCCGTCCCGGCCGAACTCCTCGCGCCCGACGACCGCGCCGCGTCCCACGAGTGTGCGTCCAACCGGTACAGCATCGACGCCCGGTGCGTCTCGCCCCACGGCTAGCCGTCCGGCCGCTCCGTCGCGCACCCCGGTCCGCACCCCGTCGGCGAGCTCCGGAAGCAAAGCAACCACCGGTCGCGGCAACTCCGGAAGTGGTTCGTCGGTGATCGACTTCGGTGAGGCCGTTGTGCCCTCGCGTTCGCTGATTCCTCGCCCGTCGATTAACGGCGCGGACGATCGTCGCCGGGCGCCCGGATCGGCGCGCTCGCTCAGCCAGCGCGTCCGCAGCACCAGCACGGCTTCCGAGCTCGATCAGGCGCGTCGTCGCATCTCCGCTGAGCGGGCTAAAGCTGCAGGATCGGCCAAGCCTGGACCACTTTCCATCAGCTCGCGCCCGATCACGCCCAAGGACGTCGCCGACAGGTATGGCAGCAGCAGCACGGCTGGTCGCCCAGTCGCTCCCGTTCGTGGAGCACCCGTTCGCGGCTCCGGCGGCAAAGCCACCGACCAGCGTGGCCTCTCGGATCAACGTGGCGTCACCGGGCGACCGGGTCGCTCTGACAGGTCCGATGCGGTGAAGCCGACGGCCGGGAAAATTGACTCCGGCAGAGTAGATTCCGGCAGGGCCGACTCGAACAAGGCGGCTTCCAACGCTGCGCGCATCGAGACGGTTCGCCGCGACGCCGCCGCGAAGTCAGCGGAAGCCAGGACGTTGGCCGGGCGCAAGAAGGCTGCCAACGAGTCCCGCGACGTCCGTATCAAGAACGCGCGGATCAAGCAGGGCGCCCAGGACGCTACGACCGCCTCCAACAACGCGCGGATTGACACGGCCCGCCAGCAGTACGCGAACCGCGTCGCTGCGGCTCGTCGCAAGGCCTCTGCCGTGACGTCGACTGGCATCACCGACGGTCGGGATGGGGGACGTGGCAACACGACCCTCATCGGCGGCACGAGTCCGATCCAAGCGAACGGCTCTGCGGGCCGCGGATTGAACGGTGGTTTCAACAGCGGCTATGGCTATGGCAGCTACGTTGACCCCTACTACAACAACTGCTTCTGGAACTACTGGGGCGGCTGCTACCAGAGCAGCTGGTGCAGCTGGTTCTGGACGCCCTTCTACGCTTCGGGCCTTTGCTGGCAGAACTACTGGCTCTACGGCGGCTCATGGGGCGGCTCTTGGGGCGGCGGGTACTACGGCTCAGTCCGGCGCTCGAATCGCTTCAATAACTGCATCTGGCTCGGCCCGTTCATTCCGCAAAGCTCTTCGTTCATCATCTACAACGATCCGGAGCCCGAGGTGATTTACGTCGAGGTGCCCGCCGAGGAAGTGGCGGTCGCAGGCGAATTCGTCGTCCAGCAGGACGCCGTCAACGCGCAGGTTCCGGCCCGCGACGCTCTCCCGCCAGAGGCGACGGACCCCGGCCTTCAGCGCGAGCTGAACCGCGCGGCGGCCTACTACCTGACCCAGGGTGACCGCGCGTTCCGTGAGGCTCGCTACGGAGACGCGGCTCACTTCTACGCCAAGGCCGTCGAGTTCTCGTCGGATAGCGGCATCCTCTACCTCGTCCTCTCGGATGCGCTCTTTGCGACGGGTGACTATCGCTACGCGGCCTATGCGCTGCGACAGGCGTTCGAGCGTGAGCCAGAGCTGGCGCGGAACCTCGTGGATAAGCGTGAGTTCTACGCAGACCCGAAGCAGTTTGATCGCCAGCTTGCCACTCTCGAGCGCTACGTGGAGGATCACGTGCTCGACATGGATGCGCGCCTCGTGCTCGCGGCCAACTACCTGTTCGGTGGCCAGCCCGATGCTGCATGGAGTCTGATCGAGGACCCCTTCAGCGAAGAGCTGCGCGGGTCGAACGAGGGGCAGCTCATCCAGAGCAGCGCGTACCGAATCATGTTCGGTGAAGAGGGCGGAGCGGAGCTCGGCGTGGACACAGGTGCCGAAGAGGGCACGACCTCCTCAGAGTTCTGATTAGAAATCTGGCCAGAGCTCTGGTCAGATCCGACGGGGACCTTCGTCCCCCTGGAAGAAAGCCACTGGCGGCGTCCGTCCATACTGCTTCTCGAAGGCGGCCTGGACGGACGCCGTCGCCTGTTCTGTTGCATCCGCATCGACCAGCATCACGATGCAGCCGCCAAAGCCCGCGCCGGTGAGACGTGCGCCGAAGACGCCCTCGCATGCGGTGGCGGCGTCGACGAGGACATCGAGCTCTTCACAGCTACATTCGTAGAGCGTCTGGAATGAACGGTGCGTCTCGGTCATGAGTGCGCCGAGCTTCGCGAAGTCCTGGGTGAAGAGCGCCTCGCGCGCGCGGAACGTGCGCTCGACCTCTTCGACCACGTGGGTCGCACGTCGTGCGACGGTGGGGTCGAGCTCGTGGATATGGGCGTCGAGGACTTCGCGGGGGACATCGCGCAATACCTCGGAGCCAGGCGAGTGCGGGGCCAGTGCGTCGAACGCGGACCGGCACTCGGCCACTCGCTGGTTGAATTCTCCGCGGGCGAGGGCGCGCTGGATGCCCGTGTCGACGACGCCGATCGAGAGCCGATCAAAGTCGAGCGGCAGGTGTTCGAACGAGCGGTCCTTGCAGTCGAGCCAGAGAACCCGGCGCGGCCTCGCGAAGCCGACCGCATAGGGATCCATGATGCCGCACTGCACGCCGACGAACTCACGCTCGGAGGTCAGGGCCGCGTTGACGCGCTCGACCGGCTCGAGACCCAGCTGGAAGGCCTCGTCCAGGGCGAACGCGGTGCCAACGCAGATCGACGCGGAGGAGGACAGGCCGGCTCCCACGGGAAGGTTGCCGCCGAAGAGAATGTCGAATCCTCCGCGGAGTCCCTGGCCTCTCTTTGCGGCGCGAAGCAGCTCGCGAATGACGCCCAGTGGATAGTCGAACCAAGCGCTCTGACTGACATCTGGGAGGCTGTCGGCGGATCCTTCGAAGGCGCTCTCGCCAAAGGTTGAGACGAGGCGAATGCGGCCGTCCTTGCGGGGCCCGAGGCACAGGAAGGTGCCGCGGTCGATCGCGGTGGGGACCACTGGTCCCCCGTTGTAGTCCAGGTGCCCTCCGAAGAGGTTCACGCGACCCGGAGAGAAGTAGGATAGGACCTTGGTCGCCGGGCCGAAGGCTTGCCGGAAGGCGGTCCGGTGGGCTGCGAGGCTGGCCTCGAGGTCCCCGCTCAGGGAGCTATCCGAGCTGCTCCCCAGGGTGGGAGTTGGAGTGGAGGAAATGGGTCCCATGGGGTCGGCGGGCTGCGTGGACACGTGGTCTTGACAACTATCGGCAAGAAGCCTGTCGAACGACAGTGGTTTGCGGGATAGTGCCCATGATTTCCCTCGCCCCGGATCGGTAAGGTAACGGCTCCGATATGCCGATGAACCCCATGACCATGAAGCCACATCACGAGCAGCAACCTACGGGGCCCGCTTCCGATCCCGATTCGTCCATGGGGCGGATCCTCCAGCCCCGCGGTGAACGCAGGGTTCAGCCGTCCCGTACGCTCCTCGATGGGGAGCGGACCGGTCGCGAGGAGAAGAGCCGCGCGCCGATTGCCTGCACCCGGTGGGTGGCGTCATCCGTGGTGCTGTTGACACTGGCCTCGTGCGCTTCATTGAGCGTCAAGAGGGATACAGAAACCTCCGGGACGTTCAACTCGTCCGCTCGGTCGTTCACACTGTTTTCGTACTCGATCCCGCGCCCAGCAGCCCAGATCGCCCACGAGAATATCGCGGACGCCGGGCTTCCGAATACTCACGCCACGCGCGTGACCCGGACAGACTGGGGGTGGTTCGACTGGGTGCTTGAGATCATCTCGATCCGCAGTGCCCGCGTGAAGGGAACCTGGGGCTTCAACGGGGAGTCTCTTGGGCTCTCCCCCGACGATGCATTCGGCAGAGAGTCCCGGTAGCAGGTCATACGGGCTCTGGGATGGAGTCCCGCTTAGCCCTTCTGAAGTCGTCGATCCGGCGGGCTGCTAGATAGAAGTCGATCCGGCGGGCTCCTCGAAACGGGCTAGCCGCCGCGCTTGTCTTGGGGCTGGCTGGCTGTGGTCTTGTTGAGATCCTCATCTGGATCCTCATCTGGTTCCCCATTTGGCTTCGTGCCGCCGAGGGGGGCGTCCGTGATCAGCTCGAGCTCGACCGCAACGGTTCGAGTCGTTCCATTGAGCGTGTCCTCGCCGACGCGGAACCTGACGCCCGTGGGGGACGCTGCCTCGCCGCCGTTATCTGGCAGTGATGCGAGCGCTGCGCTGCCAGCCTTCAGTCCTCCCGGTTGGTCCTCGCCGCTGGAATTCGCTGACTCCCGGGTGAGGGGATAGGCCCAGTAGTTCTTGGGTGACC
>JBLIHL010000448.1:0-5340 GCA_047635895.1 Paracoccaceae bacterium
GCGGGGCAGCGTCTGCCCCTGCAGGCGACGCGAGGCTGTCGGGCACGGAGGCCCGGCGGCTCCCCAGCCGGCTCCCTTTACGGTTGGCGTTCATCGGAGCCGTACAGTTTGGACTCATGTACGTCCTCGTGATGCGGAGCTACGGCTACCTCGCCGGCCACGAGGTGGCGCTCCTCACGATCACGACGCCCATCTTCGTGGTTCTCTTTGAAGCCATGCTCGCGCGTCGGGTCGCGGGCCGCGCGCTGGCCGCCGCGCTCATCGCCGTTCTGGCGGCGCTGGTGCTCCGATGGCCTGACGACGGCCACCTGGAGCGCGTGGACCTCCGCGGGTTCGCCCTGGTTGGCCTGGCGAATGCTGCCTGGGCACTCGGCCAGGTCCTCTATCGCCGCACGGCCCCCTCGGGCTCCAAGGCGGGCTCCAAGGCGGGCTCCAGGGCGGGCTCCAGGGCGGCACTCGCTCAGTTTGGCTGGATGTACGTGGGTGGCGCCGCCGTCGCAGGCGGCTGGGCGTGGCTCCACACAAGCACAGTGGACTGGCGCCTGGACCAGGTGCAGATCTGGAAGATCCTCTACCTCGGCCTCATCCCATCGGGTCTCGCGTTCTACCTGTGGAATCGAGGTGCGCTGAGCGTCCAGGTGGGAACCCTGGCCGTGCTCAACAACCTCAAAGTGCCACTTGCCGTCGGCGTCGCCGTGCTGCCTCCGTTCTCAGAGTCGTTCGATGCCGGCCGCCTCGGCGCATGTGCCGCGCTGCTTCTCCTGGCGCTCTGGCTTGCGACCTGGCGAACCGGGGAGCCTCCGACCCGAAGCCAACGGCCCTGACTCCAGGCCCCGGGCCGCGTATTCACACGAACGCGCGATCTCCGAGCCGCAGCTCGACCCCAGCACGCGTTCGGCTATTTCCTCAACTCGAGGAGGGGGCGTTTAGCCGTTTCGCGGCCGGTCAGGCCCGTTTCTGGATCGTGCGGTCCTCTGTCCCCGCGCTGCGGCCCGTGGTAGCGGACAAGGACGGCGACAGAGCGGGTTCTTTGCCCTGGCGCTTCGCAGAGCTACGCGCCCACTGGAGCATGTGCTCCCGAGCGGCAATCTCGTCCAGGTCAAAGTAGTTGTCGTTGCAGTCCCAGCTCTCAGGCTGTCCATCGTCAGCGAATACTCTGGTTTTCATGACCATAGACTCGGCCGTCGCCATCAAGACGGTGTGAGGAACAGAACTAAGTCCGTGGAAGGGCGGCATGAACCACCGCCACCGTCCGTTCCGCAGTACCGTTCCGGAACCAAAGCTGCGGGAATGAATCTGGCGGCGTGAACAGAAACGAATACGCGCCATCTCGCCATCACTGCAACGTCACGCTCACCGCGTCCGTGAAGTTCGACGTCACGTTCGGGTTCGCGTCACGGTGCCACAGCTGGAAGGCCCAGCTGTGGCACCGTGATAGCGGCATGTCCGGTCCAACGTCAAACTTCACCGATGCGATCTCAGTAACGTTCAACTGACTCGGAACACGATTTGCCTTGCTGCCCGCGCAGCGTTGAAACGAGCCTCGACTCGGCCCAGCGCCGCGCAGACGCTCTAGACGAAGCCGCCGGCCACTGGCAGGCTCTTGAGCAGAACGCTGATCTCGTACCAACCTGTAGCCGTGGGATGACGCTCCGGCGCAGCTCGCCCCGCCCCTACGACTTCACCGCCGCCGAGGCGCTCCTGCTCCAAACTGGCAGTCCGAGGCCGATGGCGGAGTATCAGGCGGCTCGGCGCATCTGCCTCGCTGCTTCTCCTTGCGCTCTGACCCTCGACCTGGCGAAGTGGCGACCATGCGACCCGAAGCCCAAGACCCTGACCCGAGGTCCCGCGACGCGGGCTCACACAATCGCGCTTCGGAGAACCCGACAGCCGTCCAGGTCCACATGCGCCCCCTTGGGGCCCTGGGCGAGAACGTCTCGGCCTTTGGCCTCGGCTGCGGGCCACTCGCCCGGCTCGGAGACCACGGAGACCACGGAGACTGGGATGCGACGCTTGGAGCGGCGATGGACTGCGGCATCACCGTCGTCGACATGGCCGCCCGCGGCCTGCGCCAGCACTCAGAAGTCATGCTCGGACGCGCCCTTCTGGATCGACGCGACGACCTGTTTCTTTCCTCGCGGTGCACGCCGCTGGACGGACGCACATTCGATACGAGCGAAGCGGCCGTGCGCGCCCAGCTCGAGGAAACCCTGCGACGTCTGCGTACCGACCGCCTCGACCTTTACCAGGTCCATGACGTCGAGGCGACTGACCCTAAACGTCTATTGGAGGTCACCTTGCCAGCGCTCGTCGCGGCCCGTGAACGCGGCGAGGTGCGCTACATCGGCGCTTCAGGAAACTCCCTCGAGCTCCTCAAAGAGATCCTGATCACGTTCCCGGTTGACGCCATCCTGTCCTACACCCGCTTTGATCTCGCGAACTCTGACCTGGCCGACGAGATCCTTCCCACCGCGGAAGAACTTGGCGTCGCGGTGATCAACGCGTCCCCGCTCCACATGGGCCTACTCTCCGATCCCGCCCACGCCCGCGAGGTCGCCGCTGCCGACCGACTGGTGGGCGACGCCGCCGAGGAGGCGTTCGCGATCGCAACCAAGGTCGGCACCGAGCTTCCCAGGCTCGCCTTGAAGTACGCCGCCCAGGATACGCGGATCGCTTGCACGCTCGTGGGCTGCGCCACCCCAGCCGAAGTCCTGAGTAACGTCAAGTCCTTCGAGAGCTCGCCCACCGAGCTAGAGGCGCGAGCTATCGACGAGATCCGAGCTGCGTTCCAGGCAGCTGACCTTTCCACCTGAACCGCGCCGTGCGCCCGGTCAAACGCGGCCCGCGCCGGACCGGAAGCTGAGGCCCAAGCAGAGGAACAAGCCAAATACCGGAGCATGGATCCAGAAGCTCTCCATGGCCATGTTCGCCGAGGGCGCCCACGGGCCGGCCTCCAGCGCCAGCGAGCCAAGTCCCCACGCGGCGGGTGCGAGCCAGAGAGCCGAGACAAGGCGGGAGCTTCGCCCTGCACGAGAGATCCAGAGTAGCCAGAACAGCGCGAGAGACCACGCCGTCACGGCGGCTCCGAGCCCTGCATGGAAAGAGCTCGCTCCGGCGCTGGCAAGCGCGGGGCTCAGCTGGCGATCCGCCTGCGGCGTGCGCCAATCTACCACCTCGGAGGCCGTCATTGCACCCGCCGGGTCGACGGAGACGCCCAGGTCTGGAAAAGCCGCTACGCGGGCCTCGATCCCCAGGTGGATCAGCCAGAGCCCCGCAGCCGCCAAGCATCCCACGACCAAGAGCGGAATCAGTCGACGAGCCACTCGAACGACTCCAGCATGTCGCCCCGTGGAGCGGATTGGATCAGGAGCGTCATCCGAAAACGGCGGGGCTTGATGGCTCCACGAGCCCCAGCACTCATGGTCGGATCCAGGCCCTGCATCGGCTGCATCCAGGATTCCAACGTGACGCGCCGGGCGCTGCCATCCGCGGGGCCACCGATCTGCGTCCATTCGTGACGTGCTTCGATGGAGTCGAAGCTGCCGGCCGAACCGTCGAATCCGGCGCGTTCCCAGCCCCGGGTCTCTTCGCGGAGAAAAAGCGACGCCGCGCGATCTGCGCGCAGCCGAAACAGCGGCGGCAGGACGCCCTCGGCCAGCGACGCTGCCGCCTCGGCCTTGAGCCCTTCGCGAGCGGCGTCGTCGGTGCTGGCAGACGTCATGCGCTCGACGAAGGCATGGTGCTTGCAGCAGGAGACGTTTCCGACGCGATGGGTGCCCGGAACGGCGAGCTCGTCATCGGCATTGCGCCGAGCCGGGCCGAAGCACGGCCCCAGAACAAGGTCGCCGCGAAGGTCGACGCCAGGATCAGAGCCCTCTTCCTCGAGCAGCCGCGTGTAGGCGCAATCGGCGAGGACGGAGGACCTGCGCGAGAAAACGGCCCGGTCAATGTCCGCCAGCGCCATGGGCGGATGAAGCCGCGTCGGTCCGGCTAGCGCAGATGGCGCCACGTTCGACGCGGTGAGGCCGGCGCGACGTCGTCGACCACTCACGTCCGCTTGCTCCACGGGCGCCAGTTCGGCCAGGAGATCCTCGTCAGCCGCGGCGGAGCCAGGAGCCTCATTGGGACCCGCGGCCGCTGTCCGCACGCCGCTAGTGAGAATAGAGCTCTCGCCCGCGGAAGGGCCCTGCTCCATCGGCTCCAAGACGTTGGGGGTCGCTGCGTCCTTCGCGACCGCAGCGGCTGCTTCCATCCGGGGCGCGTCGGAGCCTTGGCGGGTAGCAGCCAGCACCAGTTGATCGCCGCTCGAAAAGGCATCACCGTCACCGAGAATCTCCGCGGCGAATGCCGCACCCAGCACGCCGAGCAGAACGCCCGCGGCCATGACGATCACTGCGCCCGCAATGTTCCCAGAGGGCAACTCGTCCAAGCGCCCGTGGTCCGCGGTCTCCCTGGCTTTGATGGCCAAGGCACGGGCCGCGGCGACGGCTTCAGGAGAGAGTTCGTGGCCCCTCGAATCGCTGGCGTTTCCGTTGGGCCTCTCGCTGGCACAGCTCCGCCCGCCGAGCCTTCGCGTATTCACGACGCTCACGCGCGTATCGAGATGCCGCTCGAGCGATTCGTGATCCCCTCGAAGCGTATGGACCACTCCGCGCAACCGCGTGATCTCCTGTTCCAGCTCTGACGCCCACTGGCGATCGTCGGGCTTGATCGGGCGAGTCTCCGTGGGCGCTGGGCCCTCGTTCTTCATGCCCGAGACGCCTATGGCTGAGGACACCAAAATGCCGACGGCTGAGGAATCTGCACCAGGCACCGAAGGCGCCGGACCAGTGAACACGCCTCGTGCATCGAGCGCCCCCCGAATGCAATCGAGATCAATCTCATCGACCAGCCCTTCGAGATCAGAGAGCAGGATCAGCCGGATCTCCGCGCCGCGCCTCCAGCCGGTGCGGGCCGAAAGATCACCAGAGGCCATCCAGGCCGCGATCTGCCGATGTGCCACCCGGGCCGCGTCGGCGGCCTCGCCGACCGTCAGCCAGATCTCATCCGACGACAGCGCGCCCGGTCGTCCGACGACTCCGCGCTCCGCTGGCGCAGAGTGGCGGGACGGTGACCGCATATCGGGTCCGGGGAGGGGGCTGGCGTCGGCCATGGGTACGGTGTAACGAATTGGGGCAGGTCAGATCCAGTCTGGCCTGGTACGGCTCTCGGAACGTGGGTCTTGGGGTCTGTAACGCACACCCCAGGGCTCGTGTATCCGCTCCAAAGGGCTCCAGCGTGGGTGATTCGCACGATCTTTAGCCCTCAGCAACGCCTCCGAGCGCCCCTCGGCCTGCAATG
>JBLIHL010000449.1:0-5329 GCA_047635895.1 Paracoccaceae bacterium
CGGCCGCCGCTGGTACCTCCTTGTGCCGGGGCGCGGTGCTCGCGTCGACGCCGTTCTTTTCGAGAGCGTCGACGATCCCGCCGCCCCGCCCCAGCAAACGGCGGAAGAGGCGGTGGTGAAGGTCCCGGAGACCACTCTGGCGAACGCTTCGGAGGATCAGATCCTGGAGCTTCTGGGAGCCTCCTCGGACAGCGCGATCCACTGGCTGGTCGCTGGGGCCGCAACGCCCAACGCGGCGGCCGCGAGCGGCCACGATAGCGAGGTGCTCACGAACACCCAGCGTCTCGTGCGGCTCATGGCGCCGGAGCGCGGCGACGTCTTGGTCGTCCTGGTCTTCGCGATCGCGATCGGCATCTTCACGCTGGCCCTGCCGATCGCTGTCCAGGCCATGGTGACGTCGGTCATGATCGGCGGCACGTTCCAGCCTCTGATTTCGGTCACGATCTTCCTGGCCTTCGCGCTGACTTTCGCAGCCGGGTTCGTGGTGATCCAGACGTGGGTGGTCGAGCTCCTGCAGCGTCGGCTCTTCGTACGTGCAGTGGCGGACCTCGCCGCACGCCTCCCGCGGGTCGAGACCTCGCGCTACGACTCGGGCTTTGGGCCCGAGCGCGTCAATCGCTTCTTCGACGTCATCACGATTCAGAAGGCGGTTGCGAAGATGCTGACCGACGTGCTCGGGATCACGCTGGCCATCATCGTGGGCCTGACAGCCCTCGCGTTTTACCACCCTTTCCTGCTCGCGTTCGACGTCGTGCTTCTGGCCGTCATTGCAGTGGTGGTCTTCAGCCCGCTCCGCCGCGGCGAGAAGACCGCGGTCAAGGAGAGCACCGCGAAGTACGAGGTTGCGAGCTGGCTCCAGGAGATCGCGCGCAATCCGCTGGCGTTCCGGACGGCTGGCGCAGACGCATGGATCTTCGAGCGCTCGGACGCCCTGTCCCGCGAATGGGTCGGCCGTCGTCGCCTTCACTTCCGCACGTTGTTCACCCATATCACAAGCGCGCTGGCGCTTCAGGTGATCGCCAGTACGACGCTCCTGGCGATTGGCGGCTGGCTCGTCATCCAGAACTCACTGACTTTAGGACAGCTCGTGGCCGCCGAGCTCATCGTATCGGCCGTTGTGGTGGGGGTGGCGAAGCTGGGCAAGTCCATGGAGACCTGGTACGACCTGATGGCGGCTGTCGCCAAGGTGGGCTATCTCCTCGATCAGCCGATCGAGTCGAGCCACGGCGAGCACCATGCGCACTCCGGACACGACCGCGATGGGCGGAGGGTTGGCGCGCGCCTCGAGCTCATGGACATCCAGTTCGACGCACCGGCCGGGCTCTCGAGTCTTGCGCAGGCGGACTTTAGCATCGAGCCGGGGGAGCGCGTTCTCGTTGGCGGACTCGACGGCGGTGGGCGACTGGCCATGGTGGATCTCGTCTGGCGTCTGCGCCAGCCGACCAGCGGCGTGATCCGCCTCGACGGGCGCGATCTCCGTGACCTCGCGCCCGAGTTCCTACGCCGCGAGATCGCGGTGGTCTCGAAGATCGAATGGGTCAAAGGATCCGTGCGCGAGAACGTCAGCCTCGGGCGGCCCTTCGTATTGAACGATGACATCCGGGATGCCCTCGAGGCCACGGGCCTTCGCGAGGTCTTCGCGGGCTTTGATGGCGGACTCGATGCCGTGATTCACCCGGACTCGCGCGGCCTTTCGGACGACGACCTTCGCAGGCTGATGCTGGCCCGCGCCCTCGCGGGTGACCCCGGTGTCCTGGTGATCGACGCAGCCGGGCAAGGCCGCGATTCGAAGTACCACGCCGCTATTCAGAACCTACTCGACCTCGACGACGGCCGCACCATCGTGGTTCTCACGAGCGGGTCGTGTTCCTTCTCCGGTCACGACCGCATCGTTGATCTGGCACCCGCCGTTCTCGCTGGAAGCGACGCCTGAGACCATGGATGACACGAACACTTCCTCTTCGTCGGATACGCTCGAGCTCCCGGCTCTACATGCCATCGGGCGCTCCAAGGCCGGACGCAAGCTCGCGATTACGCTCAGCTTGTTCCTGGTCACGCTGCCGGTGCTTCTTCTTCTGGTTCCGTGGCAGCAGAACGTGCCGGGTGCTGGGCGGTTGACAGCGCTTGATCCCCTCGACCGTATCCAGGTGATTCCTGCACCCGTTACGGGCCGACTCACCGTGCTCAACGTGCGCGAGGGAACCCGAGTCACGAAAGGCCAGGAGCTCGCGATCATGGAGGACCTGGACCCCAACTTTGCGGCGCGCCTCGACCTGCAGGTGGGGATCGCCAAGGAGAAGCGGGAATCCGCAGAGCTCAATCTCCTGACGCAGGACGCCTTACTGAGCTCGCTCTCGACCAGCCGCAAGGCGACGATCAAGGGCGCGAAGCTGGACTTCGAACAGTCAATGGAGAAGGTTCTGGAGGCCGAGAGCAAGCTGGAGGGCGAGCAGAAGAGTCTCGATTTCCTCCGCGAGGACTTTGGCCGCCAGACGCGGCTGCTTGCGAAGGGGCAGGCCTCCGTGCAGAAGCAGGAGAAGGCCGAGGCTGATTTTGGCGAGCAGAAGGCCAAGGTGGAAGCAGCTCGCGCCTTTGTGGCCCAGGCCCGAAAGGAGCGCGACTCGAAGAGCGCGACCGTCGAAAAGGTCCGCGCGAGCGAACAGGCGAAGATCGACGAGGTCGAGGGCAAGGAGCTGGAGGCTCAGCAGAAGCTTCAGGACGCGCGCAAGGCGCTCGTCGACGCCGAGAGCAAGCAGGCGCGACAGGCGACGCGGAGGATCCTATCGCCGAGGAACGGCACGATCCTACGCGCCGCCGGCGCGAATTCCTCCGACCTCATTAACCGTGGCGAGCCTCTCATCGAGATCGTCCCCGACACCGAGGATTTCGCGGTCGAGATGTGGATGCGGGGGGTGGACGCTCCGCTCGTTCAGACCGGCCGGAAAGCGCGCATGCAGTTTGAAGGCTGGCCCGCCGTGCAGTTCGCTGGTTGGCCTTCGGTCGCCGTCGGCACGTTCGGCGGGATCGTGATCCAGGCGGACGCCCAAGCGGCCGCGGACGGGCGCGTGCGGCTCCTGATTGTGCCAGACCCGGACGACCTGCCCTGGCCTGATGAGATGTACCTGCGCCAGGGCGTAAGGGCCAGCGGCTGGGTTCAGCTGGAGACGGTGAGTTCGGGCTATGAGCTCTGGCGGCAGCTCAACGCGTTCCCGCCCAGCATTCAGACCGCGCCAGGTTCGGATGGATCGGGCGGCAAGGGCGGTTCGAAGAGGTCGAAAGAAGACATGGGCGACAAGGACGAATGATGCAGCCGCCTACCAATGCCCGCGCCAGTCGGTGCCTTCTGATCTTCTCATCCGCCGCGATGGCAGCGTGCGTTTCCCCGGACACTGCGCGCCGCGTGCGCCCGGATGCCCGTCCTGCGCCCGTTCGCGTCGCGCCGGATGACGCCACGCTCGATCGCTTTGCGCTCACCGACGCGGCGGATGGTGAGGCCGCCGTCGCGATCATCGGGTCCGCGCTTCCTGACTCCGCGGAGCCCAGTGGAAAGGCAGCGGGCGTCGAGCTCACGTTCGATGAGGTGCTCCTGTCCGTAGAGCAGCAGTTTCCGCTCATTCTCGCTGCGCTTCAGGAAGTCGATCTGGCGAACGCGAGGTTCCTGGCCGCCGAGGGCGGGTTCGACCTTCGGTTCAAGGGCGGGGGCAGCCTCGCGCCTGAGGGCTACTACCGCGGCGAAACGGCGAAGGCCATGATCGAGCAGCCGACGACCGCCTGGGGAGCCACCGTCTTCGGTGGCTATAAGCGCGGTACCGGCGACTTTCCTAGCTATGAAGGGGACGTAGAGTCGCTCGAGGGCGGCGAGGTCAGCGCGGGCCTGCGGCTGCCCCTCCTCAAGGGAAGGACAATCGACGGCCGACGCCTTGACCTGTGGAAGGCGCGCGTGGGCCAGGCCCAGGCCCAGCCCATGGTGCTGATGAAACGGCTGGAGGCGACGCGTAAGGCGGCGCTCAGCTACTGGAAGTGGGTGGCCGCGGGTCAGAAAATTGCGATCGCGCGGCGCCTCTTCGATCTGGCGGAGAATCGCCAGGCGGGGATCGTCATTTCCGTATCGGAAGGGCAGCTGCCCGACCTCTCCATCATCGAGAACCGGCGGCTGGTCGTGGAGCGGCGGTCGATTGTGATTCGCGCGGAGCGTTCGCTTCAGCAGGCCGCCATCGCGCTGTCGCTGTTCTGGCGAGACGCGTCTGGGCAGCCGTTGGTTCCGCGGGAGAGTCAGCTGCCGGTAGCTCTGCCGATGCCGACGGATCCGACCCTATTCCTGGCGGAAGCGGATCCCGAGATGGCTTTGCGCAATCGACCGGAAATCCGCGCTCTTGAGCTAGAGCAGGATCAGCTCTTCCTCGACGTCCAGAAGGCCGAGAACGACCTTCAGCCCAAGCTAGATCTGACGGTGGCTGGGTCGCAGGACGTGGGGGACGCACAGTCCAACCCCGACACGATGGGGCCGTTCGAACTCGATGTCATGCTGGACTTTGACTTGCCCGTGCAGCGGCGCGCGGCCAGCGGGAAGCTGCGGGAGCTCGATGCGAAGTCAAATCAGCTTGCGCGCAAGCTGCAGTTCGCCAAGGAATCCGTGCTGGCAGAGGTTCAGGACGGGCAGTCGGCGGTTCGCCAGACCTGGCTACGACTGGCCCAGGTCCGCGAGAACGCGGCGCTGGCGGGGCAGCTTGAGGAAGCGGAGCGGGTGTTCCTGGATGAGGGTCAGAGTGACCTCCTGCGGGTGAACCTTCGCGAGCAGCAGACCGCGTCCGCGGCTTCGATGCTGGTAGATGTCGTCGCCGAGCACTTCCGCGCCGTGGCGGACTACCGAGCGAGCCTTGGCATTCCCTACGACGAAGTCCTCCGGTGAACTAAGCCCGGCGACAGGTGACGACGAAGTACTCCTGTCATTCAGCCGCGTCCCTGTAACCCGGCGCGGCGCCCGTTCGTTCCTTTTCATGAGCGAGGGAAGTGCGGTGGATCGGCGTGGCTGCGCTGATCGACTTCCCAGGCTCCTGTGCGTATGGACATGGAAGCGATGGGAGCGACGCGGGGGCGTGGCTCATGGGTCGCTGCCTGGCGGGCGTTGTGCCCCCGCCCTTGCGCACGGTCGGACGGGTTCGCCGTGGCATGGGAGTGCCCCGGCGGCCCTTCCCTTCTTTCGTGGAGCCTATTTTGGGCCTAGGAGCGTGTCGCGCATAGCTGAATCCGTGTAGCGGGCCCCCAGCTTCCGGAGGCTGCGTAGCCCCAGCACCCCTGGGACTACTGCCACTAGGGGTGAGGGAGCGCC
>JBLIHL010000450.1:0-5326 GCA_047635895.1 Paracoccaceae bacterium
GTGCTGCCTTCAGCGCCACCGGGCATGAGGCCACGCGCAGGGTGTCGATGAGCGGGCTGAGGTTTCGTTCGAGCGCGTCGGCGATGCGGTTCGCCCGAACGCCCTGCCCCTGGGCCTCGATGATGAGGCGCGCCACCTCCGCGGGGACGATGCCGCCGACCACCGAGACGGCGCCGACCGCTCCGCTGCGGATGTAGGGACCGATCATCCGATCGTCGCTACACAGGACGGGCACCGGAAGCTCCCGGGCGAGTGACCGGGCACGCGCCGGTTGGCCGATGCCCTCGCAGTGCGCGACGATGCTAGGCACCTCGGCGCAGAGCCGCCTGACGAGCTCGGGGTGGAGGTCCGTGCCGGTGCGCTGGGGCTCGTTGAGCAGCACGAGCGGCGTGTGCTCGGGCACTCCGTCGGCGATGTAGGCGAAATGGCGAACGAGGCCCTCGATCCCGGGGCGCACGAACGCAGGTGCGCTCAGGAACAGTGCCTCAGCGCCGGCGTGGACGGCGGTGATGGCCGCGCTCCTCGCCGCCCGACTGTCGATATCCGTGATCGCGGCGTGAACGTGGAGACGGAAGCTGGAGTGGCGGGCGGCGCTCTCGGCCGCGTGCCCCACGAGACGCCCGAGCTCCTCGATGGAAAGCGCCCAGCCTTCGCCGACTGAGCCGCCGACGAGCACTCCCGTCGTGCTGTGCCGGGCCTGGAAGCGGATCAGATCGTCGAGATCACGCAGCTGTAGCGCCCCGGACGAGAAGATCGTGGGAAGCGCGACGATGGAGCCTTCCAACAGGACGGCTCCAGCGGGGCAAGGGCCTCCCGCGCGGGTGGGCTCGCCAGGGGTCTCAGGTGAGGTCTCGGCTGACTTGCTCAAGCCTGCGCCTCTTCGATCAAGCGCAGCATCTCTTTCACCGTGGGATCCACTCCTTCGAAGATCGCTCGCGCAACCATGGCGAAGCCGATGTTCAGCTCTTCAACGCCTTCGATCGCCGCCACTGCCTGCACGTTCTCGAAGTCGAGCCCGTGCCCGACGTTGACACGCAGGCCGATGGAGCGGGCGTAGGCGGTAGCTGAGGTCAATCGCTCGAGCTCGGCCGCTCGGACGGCGCCGGTAGCATTCGCGTAGGCGCCGGTGTGTAGCTCGACGTAGGGCGCGCCGACGGCCAGCGCTACATCCAGCTGGGCTGGTTCGGGGTCCATGAAGACGGAAACGAGGCCCCCGGCTTCCTTGAGGCGTGCGACCGCATCCGTGAGTCGGGGACGCTCCCGAATGGCGTCGAGCCCACCCTCGGTCGTGATCTCGAGGCGGTTCTCGGGCACGAGGCAGTAGGCGTCGGCGCCGCTCCCCTCGGCGATCCTGAGCATCGACTCGTCGAGGCTTGACTCGAGGTTCAGCAGCGTCGTGACGGCTTCGCGGAGCCGATGGATGTCGGCATCCTGCATGTGCCGGCGGTCACTGCGCAGATGGCAGGTGATTCCATGCGCACCTGCGGCTTCGCAGCGCAGGGCCCACTCGACTGGGTCGGGGAAGGCTTCGCGTCGGGCTTGGCGAAGGGTCGCAACGTGGTCGACGTTGACGTGGAGTCTGCGGTTGGTCACGGGAACGATCCTAGAAGTCGGGTGGGTCCTTCCCAAAGAGTCTCCGGCAATTGCGAACCCGGATCACCGTCGGCGCGGATCAGGTCAGTCGCGGATGGAGTCGGGCACGTAGGAGCATCGACGCGCGCGGCCTCTCCGCCGCTGATGAGCAAGGCGTCTACGGCGGCTGATTCCCGTCAGGAAGTGGTGGGGGCGCCCGGCCGGGGCGGGCTGGAATCCTGCTCTGGCTGTGGGTCTTGGCGTTCATCGCCCTGGCTCCTTAGTGTGCTTCGGACACCAGGTCGAGCCGAAAGGCAATTGGGGCCGTAGGAAAAGGTGGGCGTCCGGTGCGCATTGTCGGCGAGCGGCGGGGGTATGTTGTGCCCGTGCGCATTACTACAGGTAGATTCCGCGGCCGACGTCTAGTCGCTCCCGCAGGTGAAGACACACGGCCCATGCTTGGCCGCGTGAAGGAGAACCTCTTCAACATCCTTGGGGAGGAGATCATCGACGCGACCGTCCTTGATCTATTCAGTGGATCTGGGTCGATAGGCCTGGAGGCATTGTCCCGGGGCGCGAAGAGCGTTCGGTTCGTTGAGGAATCCAAAGACGCGCGGAAGGCGCTTCGGAAGAATTGCGAGGGGCTCGACCTGGAGCCTGGCGAGGTCGAGCACGCGCCTGGCGATGCGATGATCGCTGATGCGTGGCGCGAGCCCGGTGGCGAGCGCTGGGCCGATGTGGCCTTCCTGGACCCGCCGTACCCAATCTGGCGGGCTCCCGGCGACCGGCGGACGATGCTCGCGGTGGTGGAGGCGGTGCTCAAGGAAGCGCTCAAGCCCACCGGAGTTCTGGTCCTGCACACCTCCCCGAAGGACCTCGACGGGCCCGACCTCGGCCTGTCCCAAGATGCCAAGCCGCGGGTCTACGGAAACTCAGCGCTCTGGTTCCTCAGGCCGGCTGACGCGCCCGACGAGTGATCGAGGGGTGCTGTGACGTATCGTCGCAGTAGGGATTGAAGCCTGCGGGCTCAAGGGCGCGGCAGATCTGGTCGATGGCGAAGGGTCGACCCGGAAAACCTTTCCGGTTCGCGGCCTGCGTTCGCCCCCCCCTTTCCCGGCTCGCTCACCATGTTTCAGATTCTCGGTGCCCCACTCATCGCCTCACTGCTCTTCGCTGGACCCGCTCCCGAGGACATAGCCGTTCAGCTGGTTGAGGCGTCCGCGAGTGTGGCTCCCGTCATCCCGACGTACTCGATCAGTGCGCTTCTCGACAACCCCGAGATGAAACTCGGGGAAGAGCATCGGGTCGTCGCTCAGCTCCACGGCGAGATTGACGAGTGGCACCCGTTCATGACGCGCTTTCACGCTGACGAGTATCGCTGCGTGACGTTCTGGGCGGATGAACAGTGGCTCTGGCTCAAAGAGGAGTTCGGCGCTCCGGCCGCAAGCTTCTTCGTTCGGCGCGGAAGCGAGGCCGACCAGGTGCTCAGGGCATCCAAGAGGCACGATCGGCTCCAGCTAGACATCGCCGTGGTTGAAATTCACGCGGGTCGCAGCTGGATTGAGGTCCAGGGCGCGGAGAAGACCGAGGCTCAGACGCCAGAGGGGACCGTGCTACACGCGATTCGCGCGCTCGACATGATCGAGCGTCAGGGCTGGGCACTCGCCGTCAACGAGCTGGAACGCGCCCTGAGCCCGGATCTTCCGGGCCACGTGCGGCGCGAGCTCCAGACGCTTCTGGAGCTTTGCCAGTCGCTCAAGGCCCGCTAAACAGGCTTCTCTAGCGACCTTGGGGGGTCGCAGCGGCGGGCGCGATCCGAGGCGAGGCCGTCGAGAGCAAGGAGGCCAGCGGCCGCACAATATTCTTGGCGAGTCGCTCGTGGCCCTCGGGCGTCGGGTGGAGTCCGTCCGGCAGGTTCATGTCCGGGATGCCGCCGACGCCGTCCAGGAAGGAGGGGACCAGCAAGACGTCGTGCTCCGCGCTGACGCGCGTATAGATCTCGGCGAACTTGCGGGCGTAGTCGCCCAGGTTCGTAGGAGCGTCCATGCCCAGCAGGAGGACCTGCGCATCCGTCAGGTGGATGGTGCTGATGATCTCGCGGAGGTTCGCTTCCACTTCCTTGAGTGGCTGTCCGCGTAGCGCGTCATTGGCGCCAACCTCAATGACGACCAGGTCGGGCGAGGAATTCTTCAGCACAAAGTCGAGCCGGCCGAGCGCGGTACGGCTCGTGTCGCCGCTCTGGCCGGCATTCACCAGGTGGAAGGGAACTCCGTAGTCCATCGCCTGGCGCTGGGCCGCTGCCGGAAACGCCTGGTCAGGGGGCAGGTGCAGGCCCGCCGTGATCGAGTCACCCAGGAAGAGCACCGTGGGGGCGTCCTCTGGGATGTCTAACGCTTCGTAGCTCACGGTTTCCACTTCGGCAAAGCCATCCCCTAACTCTCGGCCTTCTGAGCGCGAAACTCCTTCGGAATCCGCGCAGCCGCCGGAGATCGCCGCGGCGACCAGCGCCGCTGGCAGCAGATAAAAAAGCCCTCGACGGTGGGACCGAGCGGACGAGCGACGAAAGGTAGGGGGCTGGCGCTTCATGGTCAGGGCGGCGGGCGGTGCGGGAACGACGGTCCGGTGCCTCTCATCGTGTATGACGGGCGAACCTCAAGCTACTCCCATGATGCAATCCCAAACAGCACACCACACCACCCCCCAGCCCACTGGCGACGCCCAGGGCAGGCCAGAAAGCATGAAAACGACCGATTCCGGCGCAGAGGCCGAGGTGCTCCTTCAGTGCACCGGGCTTACGAAGCGGCTGCGGTCAGGGGACCGGGAGATCACGGTGCTCGACGGCGTCGACCTCGAGGTCCGCAGGGCTGAGTTCCTGGCGATCGTTGGGCCGTCTGGTAGCGGTAAGTCGACGCTGCTGGGGCTCCTCGCCGGGCTCGACCGCGCGACCTCTGGGTCGGTCAAGATCCGGGGCAAGGCCCTGGAGGCGATGGATGAGGACGAGCTTGCGTTGATGCGACGCGGCCAGGTCGGGTTCGTGTTCCAGTCCTTCCAGCTGCTCGGCAACCTGACGGCGCGGGAGAACGTGGTGCTGCCCATGGAGCTCAGCGGCATGCCGGACGCGGACGCGCGCGCGCTGGAGCTTTTGGATCAGGTGGGGCTCGCGGATCGCGGGCATCACTACCCCTCGCAGCTCTCGGGCGGCGAGCAGCAGCGCGTGGCGATCGCGCGGGCGTTCGGCCCCCGTCCTGCGCTGCTCTTTGCGGATGAGCCAACGGGAAACCTGGATAGCGAGTCGGGCGCGCGCGTGCTCGACATGCTGCTCGGGCTGCGCGATGAGCTCGGAACGGCGCTTGTGCTGGTCACTCACGACCTGGAGATCGCGGAGAGCGCGCCCAGGGCGATTTACCTCCGCTCGGGCAAGATCGAGCGTGAGGAGGTTCGATGAGCGCGGAGACGAGGGGAGTGCGGCGCGCGCTCCTGGCGTTGATGCGGCGCGAGTCACGGGGCGCGCGCGGGCGGCTGTTCTTCATGACGACGTGCCTGGCGCTTGGCGTGGCGGCCGTGACGGGCGTTGCGGCTCTGGTCTCGGCGGTCGACGGGGCCCTGAACCGGGATGCGCGCTCGCTTCTCGCGGCGGATGTTTCGATTGAGTCGCGACGGGCTTTTCCCCTGGAGCTTGAGATCCAGCTCGACGCATTCGGCGTCGAGGAGGTCGCGAACGTCGTCGAGATGGGCGCGATGATCAGCGTGGCTG